>JAGWYS010000229.1 GCA_018969225.1 Gemmatimonadota bacterium
GGCGAAGGGGGAGACAGGCATCAGGCGGGAAAGGTGCGGGCCACGTACCACGTCAGGAGCGGCGTGCCCCAAAGCAAGGCCAGCAGCGCGGCGGGCGCAAGGAAGACGCCGAAGGGCACTTCGGGGAAGGCAAAGGGTTCCCCGCGACGGCGCGCACGCACCCACGCCACGGGGCCCACCAGCAGCAGGAACACCATCGCCCCGACGAAGGCCCCCACCAGGATGGTCAGCAGCGCGCGCGCCGGCCCCACGGCCGCCCCCACCATGGCCATCAGCGTGCTGTCGCCAAACCCCATCGCCTCGCGCCTCAGCACCACCTCGGCCAGCCAGCCGATGATGGTGATGGCGCCCGCCCCCACGCACGCCCCAAGCACGGCTTCCCATGGGCCGGCGAAGTGCGTCACCCCCCCGGTCAGCGCACTGGCCACGGCCCCGACCACCCCCGCCAGCAGCCCGGTCACCGTGTAGCCGTCGGGGATCAGGTAGTGCCGCGCATCCGTGACGGCCACCCCCAGCAGGATCGTGCCGAACACCGCCACCCGCAGCGCCTCCAGCCCCACCCCGAAGGCCAGCACGCACGCCAGCCAGCCGGCCGCCACCAGCAGCTCCACCGCGGGATACTGGAGCGAGATGGGGAGCTGGCACCCGCGGCAGCGGCCCCGCAGCAGGAGCCAGCTGACGACGGGGATGTTCTCGTGCCACGCGATGGCGCGCCCGCACCGCGGACAGCGCGAGCGCGGACGCACGACGCTTTCCTCGGCGGGCCACCGGGTGATGCACACGTTGAGGAAGGAGCCGACGGACGCGCCCATCACGGCGGCCGCGGTCAGCACCGGCAATGGCAGGGGGACGGAAAGAAGGTCGGGAGGCACGTGCGGCGGGGAGGGAGCGCGGGGCGTCAGGAGGGGGACGATCGCCCGACGGACGACGGCACGTGTGCCGGGGCGCGCAGCGCGTGCAACAGGATCCCCGCGGCCACGGCCACGTTGAGCGACTCCACCGTCGGCGCCATGCGGATGGCCACGCGCTGGGGCACCCCGCGCGCCACCTCGGCGGACACGCCGGCCCCTTCGTTCCCCATCACCAGCGCCACCGGCACCGCGCCCAGCGTGCCCACCAGCGTGTCCACCGGCACCCCGCCGCCGTCGGCCGCCCAGCAGGCCACCCCATGGGCCGCGGCAAACGCTGCCATCTCGTCCCACGGCAGCGCCAGCGCGGGGTGGTGGAACAGCGCGCCCATGGCGCTCCGCACCACCTTCGCGTTCCAGAGATCCGCGGTGCCCGGGAGCGCCACCGTGGCGGTCACGCCCAGCGCGGCGGCCGTCCGGATGATGGTGCCCACGTTGCCGGGGTCCTGCACCCCGTCCAGCACCAGGTAGCGCGCCGTCGGTGACGCCGGAAGCGGCAGCCGATGCCGGGGCACGTCGGCGATGGCCAGCACCCCTTGCGGCGCGTCCGTGTCGGCAGCCGAGGCGAACTCCCGCTCGCCCACCCGCTCCACGGGGATGCCGCGCTGCTCCGCCTGCGCCACCAGCGCGCCGCCGCGCGGGGACGTCTCCGCCGCCGGGGACGCCAGCAGCGCCCGCACCGTCAGCGGCGAGGCCAGCAGCGCCTCCACCGTGCGGATCCCCTCCGCCACGAATGCGTCGTGCCGCTCCCGCGCCTTCCGCCGCTGCAGGTCCCGGGCTTGCGTCAGTATCTTTGGGGGACTGGCCATGACCGCTCAGGAGGAAGGAATGCCAAGGCTCACCCGTCCAGAACGCCGCTCCGCCGCGCCGGGCACGATGACGCGGGACGCCCGATGGCGGCGCCCCGGCCGCCCGTGGAATATGCGCGCGCGGGGGCTGCGGGCGCAGTTGGGGGGCGCGGCGCTGGCCGCGCTCGCCACCCTCGCCGCCTGCGTCCCTTCCACCGGGCAGGAGCTGGAGATGGGGAACGCGTATGCCCAGCAGATCGAGCAGCAGCTCCCCATGGTGCGCGAGCCCGAGGTGGACCGCTACATCAACCTGCTGGGCGACTCCATCGCCCGCGTGGTGGACGAGCGCGGGCTCACCTGGCGCTTCACCGTGGTGGACCAGCCCGAGGTGAACGCCTTCGCCGTCCCGGGCGGGCACATCTACATCAATCGCGGCCTCATCGAGAAGACCGTCACCATGTCGGAGCTGGCGGGGGTGCTCGGCCACGAGATCGCCCACGTGACCCGCCGCCACAGCGTCAACCAGATGGTGAAGGCGCAGCGCGCCAACGTGGGGCTCACCGGCCTCTGCCTGTTCGTGCCGTCGGCATGCCAGGGGGTGGCGGGGGCGGGGGTGGAGCTGATCGCCCAGGGCGCCTTCGCCAAGTTCAGCCGCGACGACGAAACCGAGGCCGACCGCTTCGGGGTGCAGTACGTCACCCGCGCCGGCATCGACCCGCGCGGGGTGCCGTCCATGTTCCGGATCCTCATGGCGGAGCGCGAGCGGAATCCCTCGGGGGTGGAGGCGTTCTTCGCGTCGCACCCCGTGGAGGAGAGCCGCGTGGAAGACACCGAGGCGCTGGTGGCCCAGATGGATCCGGCGGTGCTGGCCTCGCTCACCCGCACCACGCCGGCGTACCAGGCCTTCAAGCGGCGGCTGGCGTCCCTGCCGCGCACCCCGTCCAAGGGGCGGTAACCCGCGGCCCCGCCAGCCCGGGCCGCGGCCGCACCGCCTACACCAGGTCGCGCACGAACCGGGTCACCAGCGCCTCGAAGGCGCTGGCGACGCGCGCCCCCGTCTCCATCACCTCGCCGTGGTGCAGCAGCGCGCTGGCGATGCCCGCCGCCTGGTTGGTGATGCACGACACCGCCGCCACGCGCATCCCCAGCGCGCGCGCCACGATCACCTCGGGGACGGTGGACATCCCCACCGCGTCCGCCCCCAGCCGCTCCAGCATGCGGACCTCGGCGGGGGTCTCGAAGGTGGGCCCCAGCAGCCCCGCGTACACCCCGTCGTGCAGCGGCACCGCCACCCCCTGGGCCGCCGCATGCAGCTGCGCCCGCAACGCCGCGTCGTACGCGACCGACATGTCCGGGAAGCGCTCCTCCCCCGGCTCCACCGCCCCCACCAGCGGGTTGCGCCCCATCAGGTTCAGGTGGTCGGCGATGGCCATCAGGTCCCCCGGACGGAAGGTGCGGCGGATCCCCCCCGCCGCATTGGAGGCGAAATAGACCCGCCCCCCCAAGGCGTGCAGCACGCGCACCGGGAAGCCGGCCAGCGCCGCCCCGTGCCCCTCGTACAGGTGAAAGCGCCCGGCGAAGCACACCACCGGCCGGTCGGCCAGCGTCCCCACCACCACCGCACCGGCGTGCCCGGCCACCGTGGTGCCGGGGAACCCCGGGATGTCGCCGTACGGGATGCGCACGGCGCCCGCGATGCGCTCCGCCAATCCCCCCAGCCCGGACCCCAGCGTGATGCCGCACACCGGCGCGGCCCACCGCGCGCCCACCGCCGAACGGATGGCCTCGGCGGCGCGCTGGGCGGCGGCGGTCCCCGCCGGCGACGGGATCCCGTCCGGCGTGCTCATGCGCCCGCTCCGGCCAGCTCCTGCTGCAGCCGCGCCAGCTCCCGGGCCGCCGCCTCGCGCAGCGCGCGCCGCTGGGCCAGCGGCAGGAACGCCGCATCGAAACCGTTGAGCGCCAGCGCGCCCAGCGTGGCGAAGTCGAACCCCAGGTGCTCCGCACACCGCAGGTACTCGTCCACCAGCGACACGCCGCTCATGAGCCGGTTGTCCGTGTTGAGGGTGACCACGCCCCCCAGCGCGTGGTGCCGCGCCAGCGGGTGCTCGGCGAAGGTGGGGGCCACACGCGTCTGCACGTTGCTGGTGGGGCACACCTCCAGCGGGATCCCGTGGTCCACCACGTAGGCCTCCAGTGCCGGGTCCTCGCGCAGCCGCGTGCCGTGCCCGATGCGGTCGGGGTGGCAGTGCGCGATGGCCGCGCGCATGGACGACGCGCCGTCTCCCTCCCCGGCATGGTAGGTGATCCACAGGTCGTTCCGCCGCGCGTACGCAAACGCCTCGGCGAACTGCGGCGCCGGATACCCCGCCTCGGGGCCGGCGGCGTCAAACGCCACCACCCCGGCGCCGCGGCACGCCACGGCCAGCTCGGCCATCTCCATGGGGTGCGGCGCGGGGATACTCTTGAGCAGGCAGACAATGAGCCGCGCCACCGTGCCGGTGGCCGCCTCCCCCGCCTGCGCCCCGCGCCACACCGCCGCCATCACCTCGTCCAGCGACAGGCCGCCGCGCGCGTTGAGCGCGGGGCAGAAGCGGATCTCCACGTAGCGGGTGCCGTCCCCCGCCACGTCCTCCACCAGCTCGCGGGCGATGCGCTCCAGCGCCGGGGCGTCCTGCATCACCGCCAGCGTCACCTCGAAGCGCGCGAGGTAGTCCTCCAGCCGCCGCGCCTCGTCCACGCGCATCCAGTCGCCCAGCGCGTCCGCCCCCACGGGCAGCGCCACCCCGCGTTCGGCCGCCAACGCGGCCAGCGTGGCGGGCCGCAGCGAACCGTCCAGGTGCAGGTGCAACTCCGCCTTGGGGAGGCGGCGCACCGCCTCGGCGAAGGCCGCGGTGGGCGGGGTCACGCGCCCGCCTCGTCGGCGGATTCGGCCAGGCGCGCCCGCGCCGCCACCACGCGCAGGATGCTCCCGCCGGCCAGCGGCGTGTCGGGGGCGCACGGCAGGCCGCGGCTGTCGGTGAGGCGACGTCGTCCCTCGCGCACCGCCGCCCCCTCGTCCCCGCCGAACGCGGCGTCGTGTGCATCGAGGGCGTCCAGCGCCGTGGCGCCCCGCGGGACGGTGACCCCCCGCCCGTTCACGTAGGCACGAATCCCCTCCGAAGGAGGGCTTCCGGTGGTGCGGTCGGTCATCGCGAAGCTCCGGTGGAACGGATGCGCGGGGTATCGTCCCCCCGCACCGGCTGGGGGAGGCGGCGCAGGTGCGCGGTCAGCATGTCGACGTCGCGGATGGAGAGCAGCTCCGCCGAGATGACGCGTTGCGCCACCGCCTCCTCGGGGTCGTCGAGCATGAAGTCGTTGATCACCAGCGTGTACGTGCGCCCCGGGTCCAGCGGTGCGCCGGCGGCATCCCGCACCGCCAGCACCCGCTCGCCGCGCGGGCGCGCCGGGTCGAACTCGATGGTGAGCCCGCTCACGTGCACCCCCGGGCTCCCGGACCACACCCACCGCTCGGCCACGGCGACCAGGTCGCGCCCGCGCAGCGTGAGCCTGGCCAGCACGTTGCCAAAGGGGGTGATCTCGTGCACGCCGCCGTACGTCAGCACCCCGGCCGGGACGTTGGTGCGGATGCCGCCGTTGTTCCACGCGGCAAAGTCGGCGTTCCCCTGCGCGCGCGCGGCGTCCGCGATGAGGTTCCCCAGCGCGTACTGCGGCCCCCGTCGCTCGAGCGGCGCCGCCACCTGCGCCACCGGCGCCGCCATCCGCGCGGCCACCCGCGCCGTT
>JAGWYS010000230.1 GCA_018969225.1 Gemmatimonadota bacterium
GTGCGCGCCACGGCGCCGTGGCGCCCGCGTCCGGTCACCACCAGGCGCGCGCCGCACGCCGAGGCCATCGCCGCCAGCTCCCGGGCCGGTTCGCCGGTGCGCACCTCCACCGGCCACGCCGCCGCCGCGGGTCCCACGCGCGCCGCCTGCGCGCGCAGCGCGGCCTCGCGCCCGGCGCGCGTGGCGGCGTCGGTCTCCAGCGGCACCGGCACGGCGTCGAAGCCGTACATCGGCATCGCAAAGGGGCGCACCACGCTGGCCAGCCGCACCGCCCCGTCCAGCTGGCCGGCCAGGGCGTGCGCCAGCTGCACGGCGGCATCCGACTCGGGGGACCCGTCGGAGGCCACCAGCAGTGGGCCGGTGGGGAGCGCGGTGGGGGTGAGGAGGTCGGCCTCGTCCAACGGGAGCGGCGTGGTGGTCATGCGGGTTCTCCGGCCAGGGTGCGAGCAGGCGCTTCGGGAGTCGGGGACTGGGCGGCGGCCGCGGCGGCGACTGCGACGGCCACGGGGAATCGCAGGCGCGCCGCCGCGCCGCCGGCCACGGCCTCCAGGTGGTCGGCCGCCCCTTGGCGCACCACCACCACGGCGGCCGCCTGCAGCGTGGCCTCGCGCGCCAGTGCTTCGGCCGTCGTGGCGTCGCGCTGCGCCAGCCGGTGGCTGAGCAGGAGCCGTTCCACCGCGCCCAGCGCCAGCGCCTGTCGCACCGGCGTCACGCCCAGCGCGGCGTGCCCGCGCGGCGAGGCCTCCTCGCGCAGGCGCTCCACCCACCCGCGGTGCATGGCGTCACGCACGCCCGCCGCCGCCAGCTGGGCGGTGCGCACCAGCGTGCCGTCGGCGAGCGGCTCGCGCAGCCCGGGGCTCCACGCGGTACGCGCGGCCACCGGCGCGGGGAGCAGCCCGCGCGCGTGGCGCCCCACCTCCTCGGCGCCGCCGATGAGCAGCACGCCATCGGGGGGGAGTGCCGCCTCGGCCTGCGCCAGGATGGCCGTCAACAGCCGCTGCCGCGCCTCCAGGAGCCGGCGCTGCGCCAGGTCGGTGAGCGCCTCGCCGCGCGTGCCCGTGTGGAACCCCTGCCGCGGGGTGTCGCCCATGTGCGCGGCGGCCCCCAGCGCCATCGTCACCTCCTCCCGCGCCAGCTCGCTGGCCTGGTCGCCCGCCACGCGCACCAGCCGCGCCTGGTCGCGCTCCAGCTGCAGCACCAGCACCGGCGCGTCGGCGGTCGCCAGCAGGAAGGGGAGCACCACGGCGCCCTCCCCCCAGTGCACCTGCGTGGGCACCGGCGTGGCCAGCGCCGCGGTGAAGCGCGCCACCGCGCCGTCCGGGCCCGCCGCCAGCAGCGCGCACCACCCGCCCACGTCGTGGATGGCATGCGCGCCCGGCAGCGCGCCCAGCAGCGCCCGCTCGCAGGCGGCAAAGGCCGACGCCGACGCCCCGTTGGCGGCGGGCCCCGCGGCCTCCGTCGCCTCCGCCGCCGCGCGCGCGCGGCGCAGCGCCTGCCGCAGCGGCACCAGCCAGCTGCGCTGCTCGGACACGTCGGCCAGCCCGCCGCCCACGTACGCGCTCAGCACCGGGTGGCCCCGGTGCGCCTTAACGAACTGCCGGAACGACTCGACCATCGGGGCCGCCATGCGGGCGCCTCCTCAAAGGGTGGAAGGGTAGGTCTCGGGGAGCTCGCCCACGGTGGCCGCGACGTCGCGCTCCAGGGGCTCCACCGCCCGCGTGCGGTCCACGTGGACCACCGCGTCGTACTGGCGCGCCAGCGCCACGTCCACGTAGTGGCTGGCGCGCTCCGTCGCGGGACGGTAGATGACGCCGATCATGCGCGAGGGGCGCGGCACCGCCAGCGCCTCGTCCAGCGCCGGCGTGGCCGCCGGGAACAGCGTGCCCGCGGCCACCCCCGCCTCGTGCAACACCCACTCCACCGACGCCTCCAGCGACGGGCGCACCGTCATCACCCGCGCGGGGCCGTCCCAGCGGTCGGCCGCGGTCACCGTCCCCTCGTGCGTGGTGAATCCCACCAGCGCCACCGCCGCCTCGCCGAACAGCTCGCGGGCCAGCTGCCCCAGCGACAGCTGCCCGTCGCGGGCCATCGCGGTGGCGCGCGCGTCCCCCACATGCGAGTTGTGCGCCCACACCACCACGCGGGGCGGGCGCCCCTGCCGCGCGAGGAAGCGCCGCACCCCCGCCAGCGTCCCCGCCATGTGGCGGTCCCTCAGGTTCCACGCCACCGCCTGGGGGTCGAAGAGCGCGCGATAGTACCGCTCCGCGTTGCGCACGACACGGGCGTGCTGCTCCGCCACGAACAGGGCCGCCATCCCCTCCGCGCCCGCGCGCGCCGCCAGCGCCGCCAGCCGCTCCCCCTGCAGCTCCGCCAGCTGCGCCGCGACCCCCTCCTCGCAGGAGGCCGCGATCCCCAGGCGCGTGGCGCGCCCGTACACCTGCGGATCGTCGTCGAAGTGGTCGAAGCAGGCGAAGCGCGACCGCGCGCGCGCCGCCCCCTCGGGGTCCACCCGCTCCAGGTACGCCACGACGCCGTGCATCGACTCATGCATCGCGTACAGGTCCAGCCCGAAGAACCCCGCGCGGCGCGCGGGGTCGGCCCCCGCGTTGTGGTCGCGCAGCCAGCCGGCGAAGTCCAGCAGGTCGGCGTTGCGCCACATCCACTGCGGGAAGCGACGGAAGTCGCCCAGCGCCTCCACCGCGTCGCGGTCGCCGTCCCCCTCGCCCATGACGTACCGGTGTACCCGGTGCGCCGCGGACCAGTCGGCCTCCGCGGCCACCGCGCCGAAGCCGTGCTCGGCGATCAGCCGCCGCGTGAGCTCCTGCCGCAGCGCGTAGAACTCGTGCGTGCCGTGGGTGGCCTCCCCCAGGCACACCACGTCGGCGGTGGCGCACCGCGCCAGCAGCGGGGCCAGGTCGTCGCCCGTGCCGCCGTGCCGGTGCACCGCCCCCTGCACCAGCTGCACCAGCCGCCGCGTGCCGCCGCGCAGCACTCCCGGGGGCGTCGCGCCGGCGGCCGCGGGGGCCGACGCTTGGGCCCCGTCCGGCGCCGACTCCGGTGCCGTCTCCCGCGCCGCCGTCCGTGCCGCCACCCGCTCGGCCGCGTCGGCCAGCCCCCGCTCCACCTCGGCGTCCGACACGTCGGGGAAGGCGTCGTACCACGCCCCCACGCTGCCGAAGGGCTCGGGCACCAGCAGCGCCACGCACCGGTCGGCCAGCCCGCCCACCAGGCGCAGCGCCTCCGCCGCCGCCACGGGCACCGCCACCACCAGCCGCGCGATGCGCTCGCGCCGCACGGCCGCGATGGCGGCCTCCATCGTGGCCCCGGTGGCCAGGCCGTCATCCACCAGCACCACCATGCGCCCCGCCAGCGGCAGCGGCGCCCGCCCGCGCCGGTAGCGCCCTTCGCGCCGCACCAGCTCGGCGGTCTCCGCCGCGGTCACGCGGGCCAGCGCCGCCGCGTCCACCCCCAGCGCCCGCACGGTCTCCTCGTGCAGCACCGTCACGCCGCCCCCGGCAATCGCCCCGATGGCCAACTCGGGGTGGCCGGGGGCGCCCAGCTTCCGCACCACGCACAGCTCCAGCGGCGCGTCCAGCGCCGCCGCCAGTGCCGCCCCCACGGGCACCCCGCCCCGCGGCAGCGCCACCACCGTCACCGCCCCGTCGGCGGGGAGGTCGGCCAGGCGCGCCGCCAGCTGGCGCCCGGCGTCCCGGCGGTCGTGGAAGCGGACCGGCATCACGTCCTCAGACGCCCACGACGATCTGGTCGTCGATCGCGGTCACCCCGGGCGCCGACCACGCCGCCCGCTCCGCGTCGGTGCGCTCGGCCCACGACCGCACCGTGCCGCGCAGCGTCACGCGCCCGTCGTGCGCCTCCACCTGGATGCGCGACGCGTCCAGCTCCGCGCTCCGGTGCAGCGCCGCCTTGATCTTCCGCCCCACCTCGGTGGTGGACACCCCCGACGGCTTCACCAGCGCGTGGTTGATGATCCCCTTCACGCCGGTCAGGTAGCGCACCGCCCGCTCCGCCGCCTGCCGCTGGAAGTGGGTCCCGACGCTCCCCTCGAGCGTCACCCACCCGTTCTCCACCTTCAGCTGCAGCCCCTCCTCGGGGACGTCCACGTCCCACTTGAGCGCGTTGAGGCAGGCGTGCGCCAGGTCGGTGTCGCTCCGCTCCATCGACGACGGGAGCCGCACCTTGAGGTCCTCCGCCAGCGCGCGCACGCCGGCCACCCGCTCGGCCGCCGACTCCGCGGCCAGCTTCTGCGCGTAGCTCGCCACCTCGCCGGACAGCGTCACCACGCCGTCCCTGGCGGCCACGCCGATCTCGCAGTCGCGGGTGGACGGGTCCCAGCGCAGCTCGTCGATGACATCCTGCTGCAGTTCGCTGTTGCTCTTCATGGCTTGGTGCCTCCGATGTGGGAAAGGGGATGGGACGGGAGGGGTGGAACGGGCGGGACCGCCGGCGCCGCTCAGCGCGCCGCCAGGAGCCCCGCGTCGAGCGCCGCCTGCACGTAGGCGCTCCGGTGCTGCACGCCGATCTTCTCGTGGATCCGGTGCCGGTACGTGTCCACCGTCTTGGCGGTGATCCCCAGCTGCGTGGCGATTTCCGGGCCGCTGTAGCCGCGGGCGATCAGGGTGAACACCGTCTGCTCGCGCCCGCTCAGCCGGTCGAGGAGCTGCCGGGAGGCGCCGCCGTTCGACGGCGCCGCCGGCGTGCGCAGCCCCGAGGCCAGCGCCCGCGCCGTGCTGGCCCGCACGTAGGTGCCGCCGCCCGCGACGGCGTCGATGGCGTCGCGCAGCTCGGGGAGCTGCACCGACTTGGGGAGGTAGCCGAAGGCGCCCGCGCGGAAGAGCGCGAGCATGCGCTCGGGGTGCTCATCATCGCCGAGGGCCATCACCCGCGGCGCCGCCGAGAGCTGCGCCAGCCGCTGCAGGGCCGCCACGCCGGACTCCATGTCGGCGTTCAGCAGCACCACCTGCGCGCCGCCGTGCACCACCAGCCGCTCGACCTCCTCCAGCCGCGCGCCGTCCCCCACCACCTGCAGCCGGGGGTCCTGCGCCAGCAGCGCGCGCAGCGCGAGCCGCATGAGGTGCTGGTCGTCCAGCAGCGCCAGCCGCACCAGCTCCCCGGTGGGGCGGATCCCCCGGCGGTGGACGCCCTGCGCCAGCAGGGCGTGCCCCAGTTCCATTGGGGTGGCGAGGGGGCGGCCGATCGGGGCGGCCGGGGACGGCAAGGGGCGCAACGGGGGAGCGGCAAGGGCGGGCATCAGGATTCCTCCAGGGTTGCCCCGCTCCCGTTGCACGGAGCATGCCCGAAATCCCCGACGCGGAGTGCCTGACGGCGGGGGCCGCGGCAACGGCCGGGTCCGCCCCCCCGCCATGCCGCTAGCACCCCTGCCGGACGTCCCCCCCCGGCGCGTTGGTGTCCCCCCCGGCGGGGGCGCCC
>JAGWYS010000231.1 GCA_018969225.1 Gemmatimonadota bacterium
CGCCCGCAGCCCCCCGTGGCAGGGGGCGCCACGGCGCAGGGCACCGTGCCGGCGGAGCCCCCCAAGGGCACCGACCCGGCGCTCTGGAGCGTGCTCACCGCCGAGGAGCGGCAGTTCTTCGCGAAGACCGCGGCCATGGGGCCGCTGACGTACGGGCGGATCAAGGAGGCCATCGCCCCGGCCCCCCCGGCGGCGCGCGGCGTGCGCCTCGACATCCGCGCCTGACCCGGAGCCCCCGATGCAGATCCGTTCCGACCTCCTTTCCCGTGCCCTCCCCGACCTGGGCGGCGACCGCGCCGCGCGCCCGCTCAACGTCGGCGCCCAGGACGGCGGCAGCTTTGGCGCCACGCTAACGCGGGTGCTCAACGAGGTGTCCGACACCCGCGACCACGCGGGCGACCTCGTGCGCCGCTTCGCGGCCGGCGAGCAGGTGGAGCTCCACCAGGTGATGGCGGCCGGCGCAGAGGCCGGCATCGCCCTCGACCTCGTCATCGAGCTCCGCAACAAGGTCATCGAGGCCTATCGGAGCATCGTCAGCATGCAGTCGTAAGCGACGATGAACGACTCCCCGTTCGCAGCCCTGTTCGCCCGCCTCGGCGGGCCCCGCCAGGCGGCCATCATCCTCGTCGGGGTGGTGGTCACCGCGCTCGTCTTCGGCGTGTCCCGCTGGGCCACCCGCCCCACCATGGTGCCCCTCTTCGCCGACGTGCCCGTGGGGCAGGTCAAGGGGATGACCGACCGGCTCACCGAGGCGGGGATCGTGTACCAGCTGGACGCCACGGGCAGCACCATCCTGGTGACCAGCGCCGACCTCGCGCGCGCGCGGGTGGAGCTGGCGGCGGGGGAGCTCCCCGACGGCGGGCGCCCCGGGCTGGAGCTGTTCGACAAGCCGTCGTGGGGGCTCACCGACTTCACCCAGAAGGTGAACCTGCGGCGCGCGCTCGAGGGGGAGCTGGAGCGGACCATCGGGAAGATGCAGGACGTCGAGGCGGTGCAGGTGCACCTGGCCCTCGAGGACGCCACGATGTTCCAGACGGAGCAGCGCCCCTCGAAGGCGTCGGTGACGCTGCGGATGCAGGGGGGGCGCCAGCCCCCGGGCGAGACCGTGCGGGGCATTGCCAGCCTGGTGGCGGGGAGCGTGGGCGGGCTGCGCCCGGAGCATGTGACCGTGGTGGACTCCCGCGGGCAGGCGCTGATGACCGGGGATGACGGGTCCCTGGGCGGGCTGTCCAGCCGCCAGCTGTCGGTGCAGCGCGAGGTGGAGGGCTACCTGGAGGCCAAGGCCGACCGGCTGCTCTCCAGCCTGGTGGGCGCCGGCAACGCGCGCATCCAGGTGGCGGCCGTGGTGAACTTCAACAAGGTCGAGCGGACCACCCAGTCGGTGGACCCCGAGCGGCAGGTGACGGCGAGCGAGCAGCGCGCCGAGGTGACGCCAAGCACCCCGCAGCAGGGCGCCGGCTACGCCACCACCAGCACCGCCTACGAGAACAGCCGCAGCGTGGAGAACTTCTCGGGCGCCATCGGCAACGTCACCCGCCTGACGGTGGCGGTGCTGGTGGCCGACAAGGTGACGTGGCCGGCGGACACCGCGGCGCGCGATTCCACGGCGGATTCGACGCGCGCGGCCGCGCCCCCCACCCCCGTGGTGACGGCGCGCACGCCGGAGGAGCTGGCCCGCATCGAGACGCTCGTGCGCTCGGCGCTGGGCGTGGACAGCACGCGCGGGGATGTGGTGTCGGTGGTGAGCGCCCCCTTCGACCTCCCCGCCCCGCTGATGGTGCGCGACGCGGCGCCGCCCCCGCCGGGGGACCTGGTGAGCCGGCTGCAGGAGAACCCCAAGCCGGTGGTGGCCGTCGTGGCGCTGCTGGTGCTGCTGGTGCTGGGGCTGGTGGTGACGCGGACGCTGCGCGGCACGCCGAAGCGGGAAGTGGCCCGCGTGGCCGCCCCCGCCGCCGCGCTGGCGCTCCCGTCAGCCGCGCCGGACGCGCGCCCGGTCACGGAGCCCGCCTTGGAGGCGCCCGAGATGATGCCCCAGCTGGCGGCCGGTCCCGCCGAGGGGGGCGAGGAGCGCGCGCAGCAGGCGTTCCCCGCGGTGGAGGCCGCCCCCGCCAAGCGCCCCGCGCTCCCCCCGCCCCCGCCGCCGGCCTCCACGCCGGAGCGCGACCAGGCGCTGTCGCTGATCGAGTCCCGGCCGGACGCCGCCGTGCGCGTGATCCGCAACTGGCTGCACAACTGACGGCCCCCCTGACCGCCCCACCGACGCCCGACGCATGATCTCCCTCAACAGGCAGTCGCACGACCGCTGGGATCCCGAGCACCTCACCGGGCGCCAGAAGGCCGCCATCTTCTGCACCGCCGTCGGCTCCGAGGCCGCCGCGGTCATCACCGCCGGGCTGCAGCCCGGCGAGGCCGAGATCGTGGCGCTGGAGATGGCGCAGCTGGACCGCGTCCCGCAGCGCACCACCGACGCGGTGCTCACCGAGTGGCTGGAGCTGACCATCGGGATCGATTCCCTCACCATCGGCGGGATGGACTACGCCCGCGAGGTGCTGGAGAAGGCGCTGGGCGCGTCGAAGGCGTCGCAGGTGCTGCGGCGCATCCAGGGGCAGCTGGCCGACTCCGACCGGTTCGGGCGGCTGCGCCGCGCCGATCCCTCGCTGCTCAGCAGCACGCTCCGGGGCGAGCACCCGCAGACGATCGCGCTGATCCTGGCGCACCTCGAGGCGGGGCAGGTGGCCTCGATCCTCCGCGAGATGGACCCGGCGCTGGGGGGCGACGTGATGTACCGCATCGCCCTGATGGAGAAGGTCTCCCCCGAGATGGTGTCGCTGGTGGAGCGCGCCATCGGCTCGGAGGCGGACCTCACCTTTGCCGCCGGCATGTCGGCGGTGGGGGGCCCGCAGGCGGTGGCGCAGATCCTCAACCTCGTCAGCTCCTCGATCGAGAAGGAGATCCTGGAGCAGGTCTCGGACCGCGACAAGCAGCTCAGCGACCAGATCAAGAACCTCATGTTCGTCTTCGAGGACCTGATCATGCTGGACGAGAAGTCGCTGCAGCGGCTGCTGCGCGAGGTGGACGTGAAGCAGCTGGCGCTGGCGCTGAAGACGGCGAGCGCGGAGCTGCGGCAGAAGCTGATGGGGGTGATGTCGCAGCGCGCGGTGGAGGGGCTGCGGGAGGAGATCGAGTACCTCGGGCCCGTCAAGATGCGCGACGTCGAGGCGGCGCAAACGGACATCGTGTCGAAGGTGCGGGCGCTGGAGGAGGCCGGGGAGATCTTCCTGGGCGGCGGAGCGAACGACCTTGTCTACTGATCGCCGCGCCGTGGTGGTGCGCCCGTGGTCGCTGGACGAGCTGCCGCTGGGGGGCGGGTTCGGGGCGGAGCCCGAGCCGTTCGCCCCGTCGGCCGCCCCGTGGGGGGAGGCGGGCGGGCGGGCGGGGACCTTTGCCGACCTGCCCGCCGCCGACGCCACGCGCCACGCCGCGTGGGCGGAGCAGGCGGCGGCCGAGCGGGCCGAGGCCGTGGCGGCGGCGCTGGCCGAGGGGTACGAGCGCGGCTTCGCCGAGGGGGAGCAGGCGGCGCGTGCGCAGGGCGAAGCCGAGGTGCGCGCCGCGGCGGCCGTGCTGCGCGAGGCGGCGGCCGGTCTCCGCGCCCACGAGGCGCGCTGGAGCGCCAACCTCGAGGAGAACGTGGCGGCGTTGGCCGTGCTCGTGGCGCGGCAGCTGGTGCAGCGCGAGGTGGCCGCCGACCCGGCGCTGGTGCGCGGGCTGGTGGCGGGGGCGCTGGCGCAGTTCCCCATGGACGACCAGGTGACGGTGCGGCTGCACCCGGAGGACCTGCACCGGTGCCGCACGCTGCAGGGGGAGGAGGGGGTGCCGCTCCCCGACCTGCGCTGGGTGGCCGACCCCGCGGTGGAGCGGGGCGGGTGCCTGCTGGAAGGGCGCGAGCGCATCCTCGACGGGCGGCTGGACGTGGCGCTGGAGCGCGCGTACCGGGCGCTGGGCGGGGTGGGCGCGTGATGGCCGCCCCGGGCCTGGCCCTGTCCCCCGCGCTGGAGTCGATGGCCGACCGCATCGGCCGCCTCGAGCGCTTTGCCGCGGCCGGGCGCGTGACGCGCGTGGTGGGGCTGGTGGTGGAGGCCACGGGGATCGAGGCGGGGCTGGGGACGCTGTGCCGCATCACCAGCCACGCGCGCGACCGTTCGGTGCTGGCCGAGGTGGTGGGCTTCAACGAGCGGCACATGCTGCTCATGCCGCTGGGGGAGCTGGACGGGCTGCACGCGGGCGCCGCGGTGCAGCCGCTCGGGCGGTCCTTCGGCGTGGACGTGGGGCCGGGGCTGCTGGGGCGCGTGCTCAACGGGCTGGGGCACCCCATCGACGGCAAGGGGAAGCTGGACGTCATCGACCGCGTGTCGCTGGCCGCCGAGCCCCCCAACCCGCTGCAGCGCGAGTCGATCGACCGGCCGCTGGAGACCGGCGTGCGCACCATCGACGGGTTCCTGACCGTCGGGCGGGGGCAGCGCGTGGGGATCTTCGCCGGCTCCGGCGTGGGGAAGAGCACCATGCTGGGGATGATCGCGCGGCACGCGCAGGCGGACGTGAACGTGATCGCGCTGCTGGGCGAGCGCGGGCGCGAGGTGCGCGAGTTCCTGGAGCACAGCCTGGGCGCCGAGGGGCTGAAGCGCTCGGTGGTGATCGTGGCCACCGGTGACCAGGCGGCGCTGGTGCGGGCGCGCGGGGCGCTGGTGGCCACCGCCATCGCGGAGTACTTCCGGGACCAGGGGAAGCAGGTGCTGCTGATGGTGGACTCGGTGACCCGCGTGGCGATGGCGTGGCGCGAGATCGGGCTGGCCACGGGTGAGCCCCCCACCACCAAGGGGTATCCGCCGTCGGTGTTCGCCAACCTGCCGAGGCTGCTGGAGCGCGCGGGGAACGGCGCGCGGGGCGGGATCACCGGCATCTACACGGTGCTGGTGGACGGGGACGACTTCAACGAGCCGGTGGCCGACGCCACCCGCTCGATCCTGGACGGGCACATCGTGCTCACGCGCCGGCTGGCGGCGCAGAACCACTTCCCGGCGATCGACGTGCTGGAGTCGAAGAGCCGGGTGCGCGACCTGATCGTGAACGACGTGCAGAAGGGGGCCGCCGGGGCGCTGCTGCGCCTCGAGGCGGCGTACCGCGAGAAGGAGGACCTCATCATGGTGGGGGCCTACCAGCGGGGGAGCGACCCGCACGTGGATGCGGCGCTGCAGCACCGGGGCGCGCTGCTGGACTTCCTGCGGCAGCGCCCCGACGAGGTGTCGGCGTACGGCGAGACGTACGCCGCGCTGGCGCAGCTGGGCGAGCAGGTGGGCGCCGCGGTGCGGAGGCCGTCATGACCTTCCGGTTCCGCCTGCAGCGGCTGCTGTCGCTGCGCGAGGAGGCCGAGCAGGCGCAG
>JAGWYS010000016.1 GCA_018969225.1 Gemmatimonadota bacterium
GCGGTGACGTACACGCTGGGGCAGGACTTCGCGAAGAAGCTGGGCTTCCGCGACGCCAGCATCACGCTGGCGGGGCGCAACCTGCTGCTGTGGACCAAGTACAGCGGGCAGGATCCGGAGTCCAACGAGAACGGCCGCGGCTCCGTGGGGACGCTGGCGGACAACTTCCAGAACGCGACCGACGGTTTCGGGCTGCCGATTCCGCGCCGGGTGTCGATCGCCATGAACCTCAACTTCTGACCGGGGACGCACTCCCATGAAGACCGGATCTCCGATCAGCGGAGCGGCGCGACGCCGCCTGGCGGCCACCCTGGTGGCGCTGGGCACCATGGGCGCCGCCTCCTGCCAGATCTTCTCCACCGAAGTGAAGAACCCGAACGCCGTCACGGAGGACGCGATCGCCGAGGCCTCGGCCGCGGCCACGTCGCTGGTGACGGGGCAGTTCGGGGCGGTGAACGCCGCCGGCAACCAGATCGTCGGCACCATCGGCGCCGCCTCCGACGAGCTGATGTGGGTGGGCTCGCGCGAGTACTGGAACCTGCTGGACGTGGGCGACATCGGCGACCCGCTCAACGAGTACACGGGCGGCATGTACCCGTACGTGAGCCAGGCGCGGTGGATGGCCGACTACGTCATCCCCAAGCTCGAGGGGTATGACAAGAAGGGGCTGCTGCGCAACCGCGCCGACCTGGCGCAGGCGTACTTCCTGGCCGGCACCATCTACACGCAGATCGGCGAGGTGTACGAGGACTTCATCATCGGCTCCGACCGCACCAAGAACGCGGCGCCGGTGGGGGAGGCGAACATGCGCGTGATGTTCGACTCCGCCTCGTCGTACCTCTCCCGCGGGCTGGCGGTGGCGCAGGCGCTCAACAACACGGCGCTGCAGGGGCGCATCCTGGGGATGCGGGCGCGGGCCAAGTGGTCGAAGGCGGTGTGGGCGTCGCTCCGCGCGCCCCGCGGCTTCCCGGCCAACCCGCTCATCAACGACGCGGGGGCCAACGCCGACGCGGCGGCGGCGCTCACGGCGATGGGGAGCAACGCGTTCCGCTACCGCTTCGACGTGGTGGCGCAGAACAACGGCGGCTGGTTCTCCACCGGGGGCGAGATGAACTCGCGCCTGGAGATCCGCGCCGGCAACCGGTACATCAACCCCACCAGCGCCGGCACCCGCCCGCTGGACGGGATCGCCGGCATCAAGCTGGTGGACCCCGTCACGGGGCAGCCCGACCCCGTCACCGCCAAGAACATCGACGAGTGCTGCCGCCTCTCCTCCACCACCAACGTGGGGTGGACCGCCACGTCGGCCAAGGAGATGCAGCTGATCCTCGCCGAGGCGGCGCTGGCCACCAACAACACCGCGGAGTTCGCCACGCGCATCAACGCGATCCGCGCGGTGGACGGGCTCCCGGCGTGGGTGGACACCCCGTCGGCGCGCGACATCCTCATCCACGAGCGGGCGGTGTCGCTGTTCCTCCAGGGGCGGCGCCTCCACGACCACTACCGGTTCCAGCAGCGCGCGGACCGGTGGGTGGCCACGCGCGGGCTGCGCCCGTGCTTCTTCCCCATCTCGTACGACGAGCGGCAGCAGAACCCGCTGGCGCCGCAGCCGGCGCAGGACCGCCCGGCCGCGTGCCAGTGATCGCATGACGCCCGACCGCCTCGTGAGGGGCGCGACCGACCGGCCACGGAGCACCGTGGCCGGTCGTGTCGCTCGCGGGATCCTCCTGCTCCCCGTGGCCGCCTGGTCGCTGGTGGGATGCTACGCCTACCTGCCGGCCGCTGCCGCCCCCGGCGGCGACGCGGGGCTGGCTGGGCGCACGGTGCGGGTGACGCTCACCCCGGAGGGGACGCGCCTGGTGCAGCCGGTGCTGGGGAATGGCGTGCTGGAGGTGGAAGGGGTGGTGGCCAAGGCCGGCCCCGACTCCCTGTGGCTGGCAGTGCGGCAGGTGGCCACCGGCCCCCGCGACCGGTTCGCCTCCACCGGCACCCAGGTGGCGCTCCCGCGATCGGCGCTATCGCGGCTGGAGGTGCAGCAGCTCTCCCGCCGTCGCACCGCGCTCCTTGCCGCCGCCGTGGCGGCAGTGCTGGCCACGGTGGCGTCCGTTGCCTCCAGTTCCTTCGGCGGCAGCGGGTCGGGGGACCCCGGCCCGTCGCCCCAACCGCAGCGCATCCCTTCCCGGTAATCGCCATGCCCCGGTCGCTCTTCGACTTGTACGCCGAGACGTACCCGTTCACCCTGCCGGCGCTGGGGTATGCCCCTGCGGCAGTGGAGCCGGCCGTGGACGCCGCGACCATGTCGCTGCACCACGACAAGCACCACGCGGCGTACGTGACCAACCTGAACGCCGCGCTCAAGGACCACCCCGACCTCCATCGGATCTCCCTCGGGGAGCTGCTCATGGGGCTGCGCCGGTGGCCCGCGGCGGTGCAGACGGCCATCCGCAACCAGGGGGGCGGGCACGCCAACCATGCGTTGTTCTGGCAGCTGCTGGCGCCCGGCGCCCCGTCGGCGAGCGCCCCCAGCGGACAGCTGGCCGACTGGATCGTGCGTGACTTCGGCAGCGTGGACGCCTGCAAGGCGGCGCTCAAGGCGGCCGGGGTGGGGCAGTTTGGCAGCGGGTGGGCGTGGCTGGTGAAGACCGCCACCAACCACCTGGTGGTGAAGGGGCTCCCCAACCAGGACTCCCCGCTGCTGGAAGGGGAGCTGCCGGTGCTGGGGCTCGACGTGTGGGAGCACGCCTACTACCTGAAGTACCAGAACCGGCGCGCCGACTACCTGGACGCGCTGCTGGGGCGCATCAACTGGGACACCGCCGGGGCGCAGCTGCGGCGGTGAGCGTCTGGCCGCGCGACCGGGGCCCGGTGACGTTCCTTGTCGCCGGGCCCCGGTGCGTTCCATCGGCTACCCCCCGAAGGCCCAGCGGTTGACCCAGAGGTGCGTGGCAATGCTGGCGGCAAACCCCAGCGCCACCGCCCAGCTCCACCGCAGGTGCGACCCGAAGGTGTAGACCCCCCGGGCCTGCCCCATGAGCGCCACGCCCGCGGCGCTCCCCACCGAGAGGAGCGATCCGCCCACGCCGGCGGTGAGCGTCACCAGCAGCCACTGCCCCAGATTCATGGCCGGGTCGGCGGTGAGCACGGCGAACATCACCGGGATGTTGTCCACCACCGCCGACGCCAGCCCCACCGCCACATTCGCCCACGTGGCGCCCCACACCGCGTACGCGTGGGTGGAGACGAACTGCAGGTACCCCAGCGTGCCCAATCCGCCCACGCACAGCACCACCCCGTAGAAAAACAGCAGCGTGTCCCACTCGGCGCGCTCGAGCTGCCGGAAGACGTCAAACGACTGCCGCGACGCGCCCGGGTGCGACATGGCCTCGAAGGGGTTGGTGCTGCGGATGGCATCGGGGACCGGGGCGCGCCGCGACCGCACCTCCAGCCACCAGGCGTACAGCTTGAGGAGCCCCAGCCCGGTCATCATCCCCAGCACGGCGGGGAGATGCAGCAGGTGGTGCACCACCACCGTGCCGGCAATGGTCCCCAGGAAAAGCGCCACCACCCCCCACGCGCCGGGTTGCAGCCGCAGCGTCTCCCCCGCCGACGCGGGGCGCGCCGCAGGGACGGCCGGTGCCATGCAGGCGGCGGGCACCAGCCAGTTGACGAGCGCCGGAAGGAAGAGCGCGAGGAAGCCGGGGGCTTCCACCTTCCCCCGCTGCCACACCATGAGGGAGGTGATGTCGCCGAAGGGGGAGAAGACTCCCCCCGCGTTGGCGGCCACGACGATGTTGATCATGGCCACCGTGACGAAGCGCGGATGCCCCGCACCCACGCTGAGCGCCACGGTGCCCATGACCAGCGCGGTGGTGAGGTTGTCGGCCACGGGGGAAATGCAGAAGGCCAGCGCACCGGTGATCCAGTACACCGCGCGCAGCGACAGCCCGCGCGCCACCAGCCGGGCGCGCAGCGCGTCGAAGACGCCGCGCTCCTCCATGGTGTTCACGAACGTCATGGCCGACAGCAGGAACAGCAGCAGCTCGGCGTACTCCAGCAGCACGTGCTGCAGCGCATCACCGGCCAGCGCCCCCAGCGCCTCGCGCGCCGCCGGGTTGGCGGCCGACGCCGCCGCACCCCCGTAGTGCCAGCCAATGAGCCCCCACACCGCGCCGGCGGCAAGGAGCATGGGGATGGACTTGCGCAGGTGGAGCCGCTCTTCCAGCACCACGAGGAGGTAGGCGCACGCGAAGAGCGCCAGCGCCGTGAGGCCGACGGCCGAGCCGGTGAGGTCCGCGGGGGTCATGCCCCGAATGGTAATCGCGTTACCTTTCGCACATGATGCGGACCCTTGCCCTGACGCTGCTGCTGGCGTGGCTCCCCGCGGACGCGGGTTCCCCCCGCACGCCGCGGCTCGCCCCGCAGACGCCCTCCGCCGCCGCGACGCCCGCCGTTGCGCAGCCGCCGGCGGGCCCTTCGCTTGTGGTGCTGGTGCGCCACGGGGAGAAGGCGCCGGTCCCCGGGGACGACCCGCCGCTGAGCGCGGCCGGGCAGGCGCGCGCCCGCGCGCTGGACAGCGCGCTGGCGCACCTGTCGCCGTCGGCGATCGTGGTGAGCACGCGCCGCCGCACGGTGGAGACGGCCGCCGTGGTGCAGGCGCGCACCGGGGTGACGCCCACGGTGGTGTCGCTGGAGGGCGGAGGCGCGGCGCATGTGCAGGCGGTGGCGCGCGCGGTGCGCGCCGCCCGCGGCACGGTGCTGGTGGTGGGGCACAGCAACACCATCCCGGCCATCGTCACGGCGCTGGGCGGGCCGCCGCTCCCCGACCTGTGCGACGCCAGCTACGCCACGCTGTTCCTGGTGCAGCCGTCGGCCGCCGCCGATGGGAAGGCCGTCGTGGTGCGTGCGCAGTACGGCGCCGCCGATCCGCCCGGGGCGAGCGCCTGCCCCGGCATGACGCCGCGCTGACCCTCCGTGGACCCCACCACGTCGGCGGCGGCTCCACCGGCTCCTGTGCCGGCATCAATCCCCGTCGGGATCGTCACGGTCTCCGATCGCGCCGCGGCGGGGACGTACGAGGACCTGTCGGGGCCGGCCATCGAGGCGGCGTGCCGTGCGTGGCTGGCCACTCCGTGGCACCCCGTGCGGCGGCTGGTCCCTGACGAGCAACCGGCCATCGAGGCGGCGTTGCGCGAGCTGGCCGACGTGGCGGGGTGCCCGCTGGTGGTGACCACCGGGGGCACGGGGCCCGCCCCGCGCGACGTGACCCCCGAGGCAACGACGGCGGTGTGCGACCGCCTGCTCCCCGGATTCGGCGAGCTGATGCGCGCCGTGTCGGTGCGCACGGTCCCCACCGCGATCCTGTCGCGCCAGCTGGCCGGCACGCGGGGCACCACGCTGATCGTGAACCTGCCGGGGAAGCCGGCGGCGATCGCCGAGTGCCTGGCGGCGGTGTGGCCGTCGGTGCTGCCGTGCATTCGCCTGTTGGGGGGCCCCAAGCTGGCGTCCACGCCGGAGGCGCCAACCGGGCGCCCCGTCCCGCCGTCCACCACTCCCTGATCGGGGAGCCGCCATGTCCCTTCCCGCCGAGCTGCTGCAAATCCTGGTGTGCCCCGCCTGCAAGGGGGTGCTGGAGCACCACCTGACGCCGGAGGAGGCGCTGGTGTGCCGCGCGTGCGCCGTGGTATATCGCGTGGACGACGGAATTCCCGTGATGCTGCGCGACGAGGCGATGCCGTTGGACGCGGCGGTGTACCCGTTGCGCGCCGAGGGGTGACGATGGACGACCTGCGCTCGGCCGCGCCGGCCACGCGGGTGGTGCACGGCGGCGCGGCGCCCGCCACCCCCGGGGCGCCGTACCTGGCGGGGCCGGTGTTCGCGGCGCCCTACCATGCGCCAGGCGACCCGGCGGCCTCCCCCTTCACCTACGGCCGCTTCCACAACCCCACGTGGCAGGCCTACGAGGAGGCGCTGGCGCTGCTGGAGGGGGGACCCTGCCTGTTGTTCCCCAGCGGGATGGCGGCCACGTCGGCGGTGCTGGCCACGCTGGTACCGCCTGGTGGGACGGTGGTGATGCTGGCCGGGAGCTACTACACCACGCGCGTGCTGGCCACGCAGGCGTTTGCCGGGGGGTGGCTGCAGGCGCAGGGGGTGACGGTACGGATGCTGCCACCCGATGGCGCCAAGGCGACGACGTTGCTGGAGGGGGCGTCGCTGCTGTGGCTGGAGAGCCCCACCAACCCCGAACTGGCCGTGTGCGACATCGCGGCGCTGGCGGCGCAAGCGCACGCGGCGGGGGCGCGGGTGGTGGTGGACAACACCACGGCCACGCCGTTGCTGCAGCAGCCGCTGGCGCTGGGAGCCGACGTGGCGGTGGTGTCGGACACCAAGGCCATGACCGGGCACGGCGACCTGCTGCTGGGGCACGTGGCGGTGCGCGACGCCGCGCTGCTGGAGCCGCTGCGCACCTGGCGCACGCGGGTGGGGGCGATCGCCGGGCCCATGGAAGCGTGGCTGGCGCACCGGTCGCTGGCCACGCTGGACGTGCGGTTGCAGCGCCAGTGCGACAGCGCGGAGGCGCTTGCCGAGTGGTTGGCGGCGCACCCGGCGGTGCGAGGGGTGAGGTACCCGGGGTTGGCGTCCCACCCGCAGCACGCGTTGGCGGCGCGGCAGATGCGGCGCTTTGGCGGGGTCATCAGCTTCGAACTGCCGAATGCGGAGGCGGTGGCGCGGTGCTTTGGTGTCATGCGGATGGTGCGCGAGGCGACGAGCTTCGGCGGCGTGCACACCAGCGCGGAGCGGCGCGCGCGATGGGGCGGGGACGCGGTGGGAGAGGGGTTCGTGCGGCTCAGTGTGGGGGTGGAGGCGGTGGAGGATATCCGCGGGGATTTGGCGCGGGGGTTGGGGGCGGTGTGAGGGGAGGGGGGAGTTGGAGGTGGAGTTGGGGTTAGGGTTGGGGTTGGAGTTGTAGTTGGAGGTGGAGGTGGGGTCAGGGGGCGGTCAGGGTGAAGGCGAGCCCCAGGGGGCAGAGGCGGGGCGGGTCGGTGGTCCACCCCACCTGGAGCGACAGCCATACCACTTGACTGCTGCCGGCGGAGGCGGCGTTGCTGGCGGCCGGAAACAGCGATGCCGGGGTGGTGCCCAACGGGGTGGTGCGGGTGCCGCTGCTGCGCCCCCACCGCAACGCGGAGGCGGACTTGGACGCGCAGGGGGCGGTGAAGGCGGCAGTGGTGGACGCAATGGTCACCCCCCACGGGGCGTTGGCGCGCGCGGTGACCGTGAGCGTGGTGGGGGCGTCCCACGCTCCGGCGGCGACCCCCGCGGCGCTCACCGTGCCCAGCGACACGGTGGCGCCCTCCGTGACCTCCAGCTGCGTGACCTTGGCGATGGTGGCGGGAACCGTGGTGCCCACCTCGCACGAGGCGTTGCCGCCGGTGCCCGTGGTGCAGCTCTGGGCAGCCACCGCGCCGGGGAGCAGGGCGACCGCCAGCACGACGGCCATCCGTGACCGCACGGCTCCCCCCCGTCCGCCGCTGCCCACCCTGCCGCTCACGGTGCCGCTCCTGCGGTTCGGGCGCTCCCCGTTCGCGCGCGCCCTGGCGCGCTCCCCGGAGACGCGTTCCCCGGCGGGACCAGCCGCAGCGGGCGGGCTCGGAGCGAGACCACCACGGGCGGCGTGGCGCGGTCGGCACTGATGGTCACCGGCGCCAGCGGCGCGGCCAACTGCAGCGGCTCGGCGATGTCCAGGAGGTCCACCTCCGGCTGGTAGGTGCCCGGGGGGAGCGCATCAAAGACGAAGCGGCCATCCCCCAGTGAGCGAGCGGTCCACCGCGGGGTCCCCTGGTCGCGCAAGGTGACCATGGCGCGCGCCAGATCGGCCGGCTTGAGGCGGAAGGTGTCCGCCTCCAGGGGCACCAACTGCACCACGAGCACCCGCACCGGGCGCAACGCCAGCGGTTCCGCCGAGCGTGCGGTGGCGCGCGTGTCCCGGCGCGGCGCGAGGTATCCGGACGGGAGCGCCCGGGCATCCACCTCGATGTCGTCCCCCACCGGACAGCGCACGCGCCCCATCGCGTCGGAGACCGCGCGCACGCCGGCGCTGCCGCAGCGCACCACCACGCCCGGGACCCCCGACTCGCCGGGATCGCGCCGGCCGTTGTCGTTGGCGTCCACGAAGGCCACGTGGGAGCGCCCCGCCCCGAACCTCGGGAGCCCCGCGCGCTGCTCCACGCGCACGGCGTACACCAACCCCCGCGCGCCACGGGTGGCCAGGAAGGGGACCCGCTCCGCCTGCAGTATGAGCGCGCCGCCGGATGGGAGCGGAAGCCGCACGCCCCCGCGCGCCATCCACACCGACGCGGCACCCGCGGTGGCCAGCCACTGCGCGTCTCCCTCCAGCGTGAGCGGCACGGTGGACAGCCCGGGGACGGGGAGCCGGTCGACGCGCGCGGTGAGCGCCCGCTGGCGCGGCACCAGCTGCGGGTCTCCCGTGCCCAACTGCTCCGTCCAGCTCCCCTCCATGCGACCGCCTCCCGGAAGCCAGCTTCCCACCGTGGCGCGCCACTCGGCGCGGCGCGCGGTGGCGGCCACCAGCGGCAGCGCGTCCACGCCCACGGCGCGCCGCACCAGCGCCACCCCGGCGCGCACCCCCAGTGACATGCGCCCCCGCTGCGCGGCGACCAGCGCTGTCACCTGTCGCTCATCGTTGGCCAGCGCCCCGCCGCTGCCGACGGTCCGGAGCGACGCGCCTCGCAGCTCCAGCGAGGCCAGCACCGAACGACTGCGCAGCGCCATTGACGGCATCAGGTACCATCCGTCGCTGCGCAGGCGCCCCAGCACCCCGCCGTCGTCGCCCTGATGCCAGCCACCACCGGCCACCGTGGTGCGACCGCCCAGCTGGCGCGACGCCGACAGCGACAGCTCCCGGGCGGCTCGCGCGAAGGCCACGCTCCCCCCCGGCGCGTGCACCGCGCGCAGTTCCACGGTGGACGCGGCCCCCACGCGCCGATAGCTCCCCTGCGCCCCGGCGCCCGCCCCCGACGCGTACCGTCGCCACCCCAGCGCCCCCTCGAATTCGCCGCGCCCCGTCGGCGCCACCGCGCCGGACACCACCGCGGCATCGAGGGCGCGACGGGCAAGCGGATCGCGCAGGTGCGCGCCCTCCACCCCCACCCGTGCCGCGTTCCACTGCCGTTCCAGGGCGCCCCCCACCAACTGTCCCGTGCCTGCCTGCAACGGGCGCCCGGCGGCAAAGGCAAAGGGACGGGCGCCGTACACCTGCAGGCGATGCCCCGACGGCGTCCAGTGCGCAGCCCCCCCCACGCCGGTGAGGAACGCGCCAGCCAGCAGCGCCCCGGTCCCCTGGACCGTTCCCAGCGTGAGGGCACCCCGGGGGGAGGCCAGGGTGACCACCGGAGGCGCGGTGACCACGCCGCCGCGCGCCAGCCCCCACGAGGCCCCGGGGTTCCGGGTGCCGCCCATCGCCAGCCGCGCATCGACGGTGAGGTCGCCCACCAACGGACCCGCCAGCGACACGGCGCCCCCCACGGCGGAGCTGCCATCGCCGGTGCGGATGCCCATGGTGGTCACCTCGAGGCGCGGGCCAGGGTTCGCCGACGGCCCGTCCTGCACCTCCAGCCGCAGCACGCGCTGCGAATCGGACTCCGCGCCCCGCGGATCCCGTGCGGTCGCCTGCCAGCGCACCGTGAGCGCCTGTTGCCCCGCCGCCCACCCCTCCGGCACCCAGAGCCTCGGTGCGCGCACCGCATCCTCCCCGGGGTACACCATCAGCGAGTCCCACCCGGGCGCGCCAGCGATGCGCCACCCCGTGGGGAGCGACACCACCAGCCGCCCCGTCTCGGTGATGTTCCCCCGGTTCGCCACCGCAAGCGGGAGGGCATTCCAATGACCCCGCAGCACGGCGCGCGCACCCCCGGGCGCGGTATCCACCACCATGTGCCGCCGCACGGGCACCTCCAGGGGGACGCGGACCGTCTGCACCGGGGTTGTCCCGGCATCGCCCTGTGGCCCCTCCGACTGCAACGGGGACAACCGCCGCAGGCCATCGGATTCGGCCACCCCCATGCGCACCGTGGCGCCGAGGTGGCGACCGCCGCGCACCGTCGGTGAGCGCTGCAGTGTGAGCCGCAGCACTGAGTCGCCGGCGGCCACGCGCCCGCTGTCGGCGCCCAGCAGGCGCACCCCGGGGCCGGCGGTGGCGCGCCACCAGATTGACGCGCCCTGTGCCGCGGCGGCGGCGCGCACCCCCGACGGGACGGCCACGCGCACCACCAGGATGCGGCTGGTGGCCGACACCCCTGACGGCTCCCCGTCGCGCGCCGCGGCCTGCGCGACGGCAGGGCGCGCCTCGACGATCAACGTTGGCGCCAGCAGCACGCCCAGGAGGAGCCACCGAGACATGCGGTGCTATTGCCCCTGCTGCAGGCGAAAGGAGACGCCGGGCGACCAGGAGACCGGCGGCGTGCCGGTCCACGAGAGGTCGAGGCAGAAGTAGACGCGCGCGCTGCCGGAGGTCTGGCCGGTGGGCACCGTGAGGATGACCGGGGCCGTGGCCGTGGTGGCGGTGGAGAGCGCGGTGCTGCAGGCGGCCAGCGTCGGCGTGGTGGCCGCGACGACGTAGCGCACGCTGCCCACCCCCGCCTGTGCGGGCGTGGTGGCGGCCATGCGCACCTCGCAACGCGTGCGCCCGCAGAAGGTCACCGACACGTCCGCGTACCCGGCGACCACGCGCCCGGCGTTGAAGTCGGCGGCCCCCGGGGCGCTCGCCAGCAGCGACGTGTACGTCACCACCACCGTGCTGGTGTTCTGCGCGCGCACGGCGGGCGCCGCGGCGGCCAGGGCCGCGGCGCCGAGCAGTGCCCCCCGCGTCGCGCGCGTCGCACGGGTCATGGCACGTCCAGCTCCACCTGCGAGGCCGTGAGCTCGCTGCCGCCGTAGTCGAACACGGCCAGCAGCAGGTAGCGCCCGCGCGGCAGCGCGGGGAGCGTGGCGGTGAGGCGGCGCGTGGCGCCCGGGAGCGCGTACACCGTGGGGAGCGGGAGCGCCGCCACCACCTGATTGTCTTCGGTGCGCACCTCCAGCCGCCCGTGCGCCACCACGTGGCGCGCCCCGCGGTTGACCACGGCCAGCTGCACCTCGCGCGCGCTGCCGCCGGCCGCGCCCGTGGGTGTGGCGGAGGGCCCGCCCACCGGCGCTGCCGATGCCGCCGGGGTGGCGGGGGCCAGCGCCAGGGTCGCCACCTCGGCGTTCCCCTGGAGCGTGGACGGGGCGGCGTACACCTTCACGCCCGTGCGCAGCGTGTACAGCAGCACGCGGCCGTTGGCGGCGGGGCGCGGCTGCACCGATTCCACCAGCACCACCGACCAGCATTCCTCCCGGACGGCCGCGGCGGCATCCATCGCGATGCGCACCGGCTGCGCCTCCCCCGGCTCCAGCAGGATGGCGCGCGGCTGCACCTCCAGGTGCGCCGCGCACGATTGCGCCAGCGTTCCCGGCGGATAGAAGCGGTTGGTGCCGTCCTCCGCGCGGTCCCAGTCCTCCACCAGCAGGCGCGCCTGCGCCCGCTGCGCTCCCTCGTTGCGCACCAGCAGCACGCCGGCGCGCGCGCCGGCGGAGTCGGTGTGCAGCTGCAGCTCCGTGCGGTCGATGGCCAGCTGCGCGCGCGCCCACTGCGGGCACGCGAGCAGCGCGAGGGCCATCAGCGTCGCCCCCGTCCGGAGCGGCGCCCCGCCGGCAGGCGGGACGCCGGCGGGGCGGCGGCTCACGGCGCGGTGAGGGTGTAGTTGACCGCCAGCGTGTACGTGCCGGGGGCGTCCACCGTCCAGTTGTAGGCGGTGCGGTAGCCGATGGTGAACACCGTGCTGGCCGTGGCGGCGGACCCGGTGCCCACGGTGGCGCCGGTGGTGGAGAGGGACGTGTAGGTGGAGGCGTTGGTGGTGAAGGCCAGCGAGCTGGCCGGCTTGGCGGAGCCCGTCGGGCCGCTGAAGTTGGCCGTGGCCGCCGTGGCGGTAAGCGTGTACGCGGTGTTGGCCTTCACGTCGATGGTGATGGCCGCGGCGTCCACCACGCCGGCGGTGCCGAAGTCGGCGGCCACGGGGGCCGTGAGGGTGGTGGCGGCCTGCGAGAGGGTGAGGCGCGCCACGTAGGGGACGGTGGACGACACCGTGTTGGTGACCGTGCAGCCCGAGGGCCCGGTGCTGGCGGTGCCGGTGCAGTTCTGCACCTGCGCGCCGGCGGTGCCGGCAACGGCCAGGGACAGCACCGCGGCCGAGATGAACGTGGACGCCTTCATCGTGGACTTCATGGACGACAGCTCCCGTGATGGGGTGATGGTGCTCGGCCACGCCGGAGCGCGTGGCGGGCACGGCCCCGTGCAAGGGGCTTGCCACCGCGCTTCACCCCGCCTGTCCGCCGCGCGCGCCGCGTCTGGCGCGCCCCTTGCCCCACTGCGTCCGGTTGCCACGCCGCCTCATCCATTGGCGCGGCTGCGCGCGTCGCGCGCGGCGTCCGTCTCCCTCGACCCTCCTTCATCATGCCTTCACGCCCACGGCATCCCGGCCGAGTGCGCGCTGCCGCGCACCGTCTTCGTCGCGCCGTGTCACCGCTGCTGCTGGCCGCCATCGCGGGGTGCCTGTCGTCGCCTGCGGAGCCGGCGGGGACGGTGCCGGTGGCGGGCGCGTGGCAGTACTGGGGCACCGCGGAATCGGGCGCGTCCGCCACGGTGACGGGGACGCTGGCGCTGTCCGGCGTGAGCGCGGTGCGCTACCAGGGCACGGCGACACTGGTGGAGACGGGGGCCGATGGCGTGGCGTCGCGCGTGACAGGGCCCGTGACGGGGCGCCTGCTGGACGGCGGGGTGATGGACTTCACGGCGGTGGTGGGGGGCGTGCCCCGCACGCATGTGGGGACGCTGCGCGGCGACACCATCACCGGGCGGTGGTTCGTGGTGGAGGCCGCGGGGATGGTGGCGGGCGGGGGGCGCTTCGAGGCGGTGCGACGCTGAGGGATGCAGGGCGCATCACGGCGGCAGTGGCGCCGCCGCGCCGATGCGTCCATCGTATGCGGGTGCCGCCGCGGGCCGCCATGGCCTCGCGGCACCCCTCCCCTCCGGCTCTCCGTCCATGTCGTCTCGCGTTCCCCGTCGCGATTTCCTCGCGGCCTCGCTGGCCACCGCCGCCGGCGCCGCAGCCTCATCGCTGTCGGCGCCCGCCGCGGCGCGCGCGCTGGAATCCCCCCGCGAATCCGCCGACGCGCCGCCGCCCTTTCCGCTGGCGGAGGTGGGGGTGGCCGAGCTGCAGCGGCGGATGGCGCGCGGCACGACCACCTCGCGGGCCATCACGCAGGCGTACCTGGCGCGCATCGCCGCCATCGATGCCGCCGGCCCGCGGCTGCGCAGCGTGATCGAGGTGAACCCCGACGCGCTGGCCATTGCGGCGGCATGCGACGCCGAGCGGCGGCAGGGACGCGTGCGCGGCCCGCTGCACGGGATCCCGGTGCTGATCAAGGACAACATCGACACCGCCGACCGGATGCAGACCACCGCCGGGTCGCTGGCGCTGGTGGGGAAGCCCGCGCCGCGCGACGCCTTCCTGGTGGCGCGGCTGCGCGAGGCGGGGGCGGTGATCCTCGGGAAGACCAACCTGAGCGAGTGGGCCAACTTCCGCTCCACGCGCTCCACCAGCGGGTGGAGCAGCCGCGGCGGGCAGGTGCGCCACCCGGAGGCGCTGGATCGCAACCCGTGCGGCTCCTCGTCGGGGACGGGGGCGGCGATCGCGGCCAGCCTGGCCACCGTGGGGGTGGGGACGGAAACGGACGGCTCGATCATCTGTCCGTCGTCCATCTGCGGGCTGGTGGGGCTCAAGCCCACGGTGGGGCTGGTGAGCCGCCGCGGGATCATCCCGATTTCCGCCACGCAGGACACCGCGGGGCCGATGGGGCGCACCGTGGCCGACGTGGCCGCGCTGCTGGGGGCGCTGGCCGGCACGGACGCCGACGACCCGGCCACCGCCGCGGGGGCGGGAAAGGCGCTGGCCGACTACACCACGGTGCTGGATGTCGCCGCGCTGCGCGGCGCGCGCATTGGCGTGGCGCGGCACCTGGGCGGCTTCCACCCCGCCGTGGACGCCGAGTTCGCGCGCGCGGTGGACGCGCTGCGGCGGCTGGGGGCCGAGGTGGTGGACCCCGTCACCGTGCCCAACGTGGGGAAGTACGACGCGGCCGAGTTCACGGTGCTGCTGCACGAGTTCAAGGCGGGGGTGAACGCCTACCTGGCGTCGCGCGGCGACACGGTGGCGGTGCGGTCGCTGGCCGACGTGATCGCGTTCAATCGCGCCAACGCGGCGACGGCGATGCCCTGGTTTGCGCAGGAGCTGCTGGAGCAGGCGGAGGCCACCGCCGGGGTGGACGCCCCGGCGTATCGCGAGGCGCTGGCCACCTGCCGCCGGCTGGCCGGGGCCGAGGGGGTGGAGGCGCTGCTGGCGGCGGAGCGGCTGGACGCGGTGGTGGCGCCCTCCAACGGGCCGTCGTGGCCCACCGACCTGGTCAATGGCGACCGCTACAGCGGGGGCAATTCCACGGTGGCGGCGGTGGCCGGCGTCCCCAGCCTCACGGTGCCCATGGGGCACGTGGCAGGGCTGCCGGTGGGGATCTCCTTCATTGGCCGCGCGTGGAGCGAAGGGCGCCTGCTGGCGCTGGGGTACGCCTTCGAGCAGGGAACACGGGCGCGCCGCGCGCCGGCGCTGGCGCCCACGGTGAGGACCGACCGATGACGCCGGGGATGCCGCGCGATCCGGACCACGAGGGGGTGCTTCCCGCCACGCGGCGGGTGGCGCTCCTGTCGCTGGCGGTGACGATGGTGGTGGCGGTGGTGGTGTGGCGCTGGCTGGGGGGGGCCACCACGAGCGGCGTGGAGCGCCTGGCCCGGATCGACGTGGTGCGCGCGCAGTGCGAAACCCTGTGGGCGCAGGCGCAGTCGCCGGCGGACACGCAGCGGGTGGACCGGGTGCCGCTGGCCGACACCATCGACGCGCGGTCGTCCACGCCGCTGGCGCGCTGCGGGGACCTGCGGGGGGTGGGGCGGGGCGGGACGGCGCCGGGGACGGTGCCGAACCCGCGGGAGATGAGTGGGGACCCGATGCCGCGAGGGCTGCGGTGAGCGTGGTAGGGGTTAGCGGGGCGGGATGACCACCGGGGCGCCGGCTTGGAGCGCCAGCCGGACGCGCTCGGCCTGGGTTTCCGACGCGTCGAGGAGGACCGCGATGAGGTTGGCGGAGCGGATGACTTCGGAGGGGACCGAGGGCCATGCGCCGAGGGAGTCGCCCCGCGGGGTGAGGCGCAGCGGGTCGAGCGGGGCGGTGTTGGCGGCCCCGGCGGTGGAGTCGGCGTAGAAGAGCGCCACCAGGGTGGCGGACTTCCCCAGGCGATAGCGGAGGCCGGGGACGGCGAGATAGGGGACGCGGGCGGAGTCGCCGGCGGGCTTGAACGCGAGCCCGGCCTTGTTGATGCGGTCTTCCAAGGAGCAGGGGCGCCAGCGGCCGTCGCGGGGGCAGGCGGAGTCGGAGGGGGTTGGGGGGCGGGGGACAGGGAGGAGCGCGGCGGTGGTGGCGTTGGCGGTGTCTCGCCGGTCGGGGGCGCAGGCGAGGAGGGCGAGGGCGGTGGCGAGCAGGATGGGGGGGCGCACGGGAGATGGGGGTGGTGAGAGGGGAGACGGGAGACGGGAAATGGAAGATGGAAGGCGGGTGGCGGGCCAGGGTTTCTTTGGTATTTATTCGGTAATTACGGAGTGTTGGCCGGGTTGGTGACGAATTGGTGTCGATTGTGCACAGGTGATGGGGTGTTTGCCGGCGCCGCATGCGGATTTGTTGCGGAGTGATCCCGAAATCGTGCATATTCTGCACGTTGACCGCGTCAGCGCGACAACGCGACGTCCCGCACCCCCAACTCTTCCCCTGATCATGGCCCCGTCCGCCACCGCCCGCGAGCAGGCGACGCGCGAAGTCACGCAGCGTCCGGTCCGCATTGTCCCCCGTCCCGAGGAGAATGGCGTCCAGCTGCCCACCTCGGCGTGGTTCGGCATGAACACCTTCGGGCTGCGCCAGATGCGCGCGAAGCTCCCGAAGGACGTCTACAAGTCGCTGGCCGCCTCCGTGCGGCTGGGGAAGAAGCTGGACGCGGCGGTGGCCCCCGTGGTGGCGCAGACCATCAAGGAGTGGGCGATCTCGCGCGGGGTGACGCACTTCACGCACTGGTTCCAGCCGCAGACCGGGCTGACGGCCGAGAAGCATGACGCCTTCCTCGCCTTCGACGAGGGCGGCCGGCCGATGGAGCAGTTCAGCGGCGAGCAGCTCATCCAGTCGGAGCCGGACGCGTCCAGCTTCCCCTCGGGGGGGCTGCGCGCCACGTGGGAGGCCCGCGGCTACACGGCGTGGAACCCCGCGTCGCCCGTGTTCATCAGCGAGACCGGCGGGGTCAAGTACCTGTGCATCCCCTCCGTCTTCATCGGCTACAACGGCGAGGCGCTGGACGAGATGACGCCGCTGCTGCGCAGCTCGGACGTCCTCTCGCACCGCGCGATGGAGCTGCTGGAGCTGATCGGCGACAGCGGGGTGCTGCGGGTGCACACCACCCTCGGCATCGAGCAGGAGTTCTTCCTGGTGGACCGCGCGCACTTCGCGCTGCGCCCCGACCTGGTGATGGCGAACCGCTCGCTGATCGGCGCGCCGCCGCCGCGCGGGCAGCAGCTGGAGGACCACTACTTCGGCGGCATCCCCGAGCGGGTGCAGGCGTGCATCAGCGAGGTGGAGCTGGAGCTGTACAAGCTCGGCGTGCCGATCACCACGCGGCACAACGAGGTGGCGCCGTCGCAGTTCGAGATGGCGCCCTACTTCACCGACAGCGACATGGCGGTGGACCACAACCACCTGGTGATGGCGGTGCTGCGCAAGGTGGCGCTGCGCCACGGGCTGCAGGCCATCGTGCACGAGAAGCCGTTCGCCGGCATCAACGGCTCGGGGAAGCACTGCAACTGGTCGATGGCCATCACGTCGGACAACGCGCTGGACGGCACCAACCTGCTCAAGCCGGGCAAGACGCCGCACCAGAACGTGCGCTTCCTGCTGTTCCTGGCGGCGGTGCTCAAGGGGGTGCACAAGCACGGCGGGCTGATCCGCTCGGGCGTGGCCACCAGCGGCAACGAGCACCGGCTGGGCGCCAACGAGGCGCCGCCGGCGATCCTGTCGGTGTTCCTGGGGAAGGGGCTGACGCAGGTGGTGGAGGACATCGCCGCCGGGAAGACCTCGCCGGCCAACGCCGAGCAGGCGATGCTGAAGCTGGGGGTGGCCAAGCTCCCCGAAGTGGAGCAGGACAACACCGACCGCAACCGCACGTCGCCCTTCGCCTTCACGGGGGCGAAGTTCGAGTTCCGCGCGGTGGGCGGGTCGCAGAACACGGCGTTCCCGGTGATGCTGCTGCAGGCGGCGGTGGCCGAGGCGCTGGCGGAGATGACGGAGCAGATCCGCGGCGAGCTGGCCGGCGCCAAGGGCGTGGACGACGCGGTGTTCTCGGTGGTGCGCCAGACGTTCCGCGACACCACCCCGGTGCGCTTCGAGGGGAACAACTACAGCGACGAGTGGGTGGTGGAGGCCGCGCGCCGCGGGCTCCCCAACTACCGCCGCACCCCGGAGGCGCTGGCGCAGCTGGTGACCCCGTCGTCGCAGGCGCTGTTCAAGGGGACCGGGATCCTGACGGGGGTGGAGCTGGAGAGCCGCTATCACGTGCGGCTGGAGCGCTACGTGAAGGACATCCTCATCGAGATGCACACGCAGCTGCAGCTGGTGGACACCATGGTGCTCCCGGCGGCCTTCGGGTACGTGGGGCAGCTGGCCGCGGCGGCGGGGCAGGGGCAGGCGGCGGGGATCAACATGGCCCCGCTGGTGGACGCGGCCAACGCGGTGACCAAGCTGGCGGCCGGGCTGCAGGGGGCGCGCGCCGAGCTGGCGGCGGCGATCGCCAAGGCGGAGCACATGCACGACGACCTGGTCGCCCAGGCCGACTTCGTGACCGGCCCCGGCTGCTCGGCGATGGCCGCGGTCCGCGAGGGGTGCGACGCGCTGGAGGTCATGGTCGGGAACGACCACTGGCCCCTCCCGCGCTACCGCGAGATGCTCTTCCCCGTGTGACCCGTCCGGCGTCCCCCCGGCCCGTTCCCGGGGGGACGCCCCCGCTGCCCCCCCGAGCCCGCCGGGGGGGCGGCGCCCTCCCGAAACCGTGCCGGGAACGTGACGCTTGCCGAATGGCGTGAAATGGGCAAGCGTAGGACCATGTCCCTCGACCTCCTCATTGCCGAAGCCGCCCCCCTGTTTCCCCAGGTGGTGGAATGGCGCCGGGCGCTGCACCAGCACCCCGAGGTGGCGTTCGAGGAACATGAGACCGCGCGTTTCGTGCGCGAGCGGCTGGCGGCCATCGACGGGATCGCGGTGTCCCACCCCACCCCCACCGGCACCCTAGGCGTGCTGCGCACCGGCCGCCCCGGCCCCGTGGTGGCGCTGCGCGCCGACATCGACGCGCTCCCCGTGCACGAGGAGAACGACCTCCCCTACCGCTCGCGGCGCGACGGCGTGATGCACGCCTGCGGCCACGACGGCCACACCGCCCTGCTGCTGGGGGTGGCCACCGCGCTGGCCCGCCATCGCGCGGCGCTGACCGGCGAGGTGCGCTTCCTGTTCCAGCACGCCGAGGAGCAGGCCCCGGGCGGCGCGGAGGAGTTGGTGGCGGCGGGGGTGATGGACGGCGTGGACGCGGTGCTGGGGGTGCACCTGTGGGCCTCGCTGCCGGTGGGGCGCATCGCCCTCATCCCCGGCCCCGCGATGGCCGCCCCCGACACCTTCGAGATCACCATCGAGGGGCAGGGGGGGCACGCCGCGATCCCGCAGGACACGGTGGACCCGGTGGCCATCGGCGCGCTGGTGGTGACGGGGTTGCAGCACATCGCCTCGCGCATGGTGGACCCGCTGGAGCCGGTGGTTGTGTCGGTGACGCAGTTCCACGCCGGCACCGCGTCCAACGTCATTCCGAACCAGGCGGTGCTGGGCGGGACGGTGCGCACCTTCGACCCGGCGCTGCGCGAGCGCGTGCCGGTGCTGATTGACCGTTTGGTGACGGGGACATGCGCGGCGCACGGCGCGCGCGGCACGGTGCGTCACCAACGAGGCTACCGCCCGGTGGTCAACGACCCCGCGTTGACGGCGCGACTGGCGGCGGTGGTGCGCGCGGCGCTGGGGGAGGGGGTGCTGGCCGAGCTGCGCCCGTCGATGGGCGGGGAGGATTTCTCCGCCTACCAGCAGCGCGCTCCCGGGGTGTTCGCCTTCGTGGGGGCGGGGAACGAGGCGGCCGGGATCCGCCATCCGCATCACCACCCGCGCTTCCAGGTGGACGAAGCGGCGCTGGGGCAGGGGATGGCGTACCTGCTGGCCGCCACGCACGCGCTGCTGGAGGGGCGTCCGTGACCGCGCACGTGCCCACGCCGGTGGGGCCGCCGCTGCGCGGCGACCTGTTCGAGCTGCTGACGCGCACCGCCAGCGACTTCATCGCGCGCCCCACGGCGCAGGTGGGGGAGACGATCGACCGCGCGCTGGAGGCGATCGGCGAGCTGTTCGACGCCAGCCGCTGCTACGTGTTCGAGATTGACGAGGCGCTGGACGCCGCCACCACCACGCACGAGTGGTGCGCCCCCGGGGTGGCCGCGCAGCGCGACTCGCTGCAGGAGATCCCGCTGGCGATGTTCCCCTGGTGGACCGCCGAGCTGCGGGGCGGGCGCGCCATCAACCTGGCGACGCTGGACGACCTGCCCCCGGGGGCCACGGCCGAGCGCGCGCTGCTGGAGCCGCGCGGGGTGCAGTCGCTGCTGGTGCTGCCGGTGGCGTGGCGCGGCCGGCTGGACGGCTTCGTGGGGATCGAGCACGTGCGCTGGCCGCACCGGTGGACCGACGAGGAGGTGGGGGTGCTGCGCCTCATCGTCACCTCGTTCGCGCAGGCGTTCGAGCGGCGCCGGCTGGACGCCACGCTGCAGATGGCCAACACGGTGTTCCAGAACGCGCAGGAGGCGATCTTCGTGGTGGACCGCGACCGCCGCCTCGTGGACGTGAACCCCACCTTCACCGCCATCACCGGGCTGGCGCGGAGCGAGCTGCGCGGCACGCCCTTCACGCAGCTCCTCTCGGAGCGGCACGACGCGGCGTTCGTGGCGGCGCTGTGGGAGTCGGTGGACGCGCAGGGGTACTGGCGCGGCGAGCTGTGGCACCGGCGGCGCGACGGCGACGTGCGGCTGCTGCGGCTCACGCTGTCGGCGGTGCAGGGCGAGCTGCGCGCGTCGCCGCAGTACGTGGGGGTGTTCTCCGACGTGACGCGGCTGCGCGAGCAGGCGGAGCGGCTGGAGCAGATGGCGTACCACGACGCGCTGACCAAGCTCCCCAACCGCGTGCTGCTGGCGGACCGCCTGCAGCAGGCGCTGGCGCAGGGGCGGCGCACGGGGCGGCTGCTGGCGGTGTGCTACATGGACCTCGACCACTTCAAGCCGGTCAACGACACCTACGGGCATGACGCCGGGGACCGGCTGCTGGTGGAGATGGCGCGGCGCCTCACCGCCGTGCTGCGCGCCGGGGACACGGTGGCGCGCCTCGGGGGCGACGAGTTCGTGGTGCTGCTGCCGGGGCTGCAGTCGATGGCCGAGTGCGAGCAGCTGGTGGAGCGCCTGCTGGGGTGCCTCCAGGCGCCCTTCGCCATCGGCGACGGGGTGCAGGTGACGCTCACCGGCAGCATCGGCGTGCGGGTGGTGACGTCGGCCGGGGGCGACCCGGAGGCGCTGCTGCGCGACGCCGACCAGGCGCTGTACGCCGCCAAGGAAGGGGGGCGCGGGCAGGCGCACTACTACGACCCGGCGCTGGACCAGGAGCTGGTGCACCGCCGCGACCAGATCGCGCGGATCTCCACCGGGCTGCAGGCCGACGAGATGGCGCTGTACTACCAACCCATCGTACAGCTGGACAGCGGCGCCGTGTTCGCGGTGGAGGCGCTGGTGCGGTGGGACCGGCGCGACCTGGGGCTGCTGCCCCCGTCGGAGTGGCTGTCGCTGATCGAGGACCACGAGCTGATCGGCCGGGTGGGGGCGTGGGCGTTGGACGCGGCGCTGGCGCAGGGGGCGCGCTGGCGCGCCGCCGGCGCGCCGGTGGCGGTGCACGTGAACGTCTCGGCGCTGGAGCTGCGCGACCCGGGGTTCGTGGAGCGGGTGCGCGGCGCGCTGGCGCGCCACCCGGGGTTCCCGGCCGACGGCTTGCGGCTGGAGGTGGTGGAGGCCGCGACCATGCAGGACGTGGGCACGGTGGCGGGGGTGATGGAGGCGGTGGCGGCGCAGGGGGTCCAGTTCGCGCTGGACGACTTCGGCACCGGCTACGGCTCGCTCACCTACCTGCGCCGGCTCCCCGCGCGCACGATCAAGGTGGACCGCTCCTTCGTGGGGCAGATGCTGGACAGGCCGGAGGACCGCGCGATCGTGCAGGGGGTGCTGGGGTTGGCGCAGGCCTTCGACCGGCACGCGATCGCCGAGGGGGTGGAGACGCACGCCCACGCGCGGGCGCTCCTCAAGCTGGGGTGCACGATGGGGCAGGGGTACGGCATCGCCCCGCCCATGCCCGTGGGGGAGATGGACGCCTGGCTGCAGGGGCGGCCGTTCCACCGCTTCTGACCCGCGCGGCGGGGAGTACCTTCGGGCGGCCGCCGGGGCGATACTTCACGGCATGAGCCTTCCCACCCTGGACGGGAGCCTGCACCGCGGGTGCGGCGGTCGGTACGCAAGCCACACCGAGCAGGTGACGGTGCGCCTGAGCGGCATGGCCACCGACGTGGTCCGCACGCTGTGCCGGTGCGAGAAATGCGGGCACGAACAGCGCACCATCGACCAGCGCGAGGAGGCGGAGAAGGCGGCGGCCATGCAGATCCGCGCGGTGCACGGGCTGCTGGCGCCGCGCGAGATCCGGCAGCTGCGCGAGTCGCTGGGGCTGACGGTGGCGCAGCTGGCCGACCTCTGCTACGGCACCCCCAAGGGGATCGTCGAGGGGTGGGAGAAGGGGCGCTACCTGCAGAACCGCGAGGCGGACGCGCTGCTGCGTTCGCTGACCGACCCGGCCGAGCTGCAGCGGCGGGCGGCGCGCGTGGGGGTGACCCTCCCGGTGCCCGCCGAGGCCACGGCGCCCCAGGCGGCGGCCGCCTCAGTGCCTGACCCGGTGCCTGACCCGGTGCCTGCGGCGCACGCTGCCGGGTAGACCGCGGCGGTCGTCACCCGCCGCGTGAGCCGCGGGCCATCGCGGCCCGCAGTTCCAGGTCGGGGAGCACCTTGCGCAGCAGCGCATCCACCCGCGCCAGCCGGCTGGCGGGCGCGCGGTCGGCCAGCAGCGCGTGGCGCGCGTCCAGCTCCAGATCGATCATCGCCCCGATGCTCCACGCCAGCTGCGCCGGATCGTCGGGGAGCGTGGGGAGCGGCGCCTCCTCGCCGTTCACCTCCTGCAGCGCCCGGATGACGCGGCGAAAGTTGGCCGCCACCTCGTCGCTCGCCACCGCCAGCGCCACGCGCGATCCCACCGGCTCGTCGGGGACCCAGGCCACCTCGGCCACGTGGTAGGGGGCCGAGTCGGGGACGAAGCGCTGCAGCGCGAAGCGCGGCCCCCCCGACACGATGATGTTGGCGCGCCCGTCGGGGAGCCGCTCCACGTCGGACAGGACGGCCACGCACCCCGCGCGCCCCGCGGGGAGGTCGCGCTCTCCCACCCCCGGGATGGTGGTGACGATCCCGAAGCGGCGGTCCCCCTGCTCGATGTCGGCGAGCAGCTGGCGATAGCGTGGCTCGAAGAGGTGCAGCGGGAGCCGCGTCTCCGGAAAGAGCACCACCCCCAGCGGAAAGATGGGGAGGCGTGCGCCCCCGGCCTCCGCCGGGGTCAGCGCCACGACACGATCCGGTTGAGCGGGTGCCGATGGGGGCGGAATCCGGGTTCGGCGGGGACCCCCAGCGCGACCAGCGCATTGACGGAGGCGTGCGCCGGGATCTCCAGCAGCGCGCGGACCCGCGCGGCGTCGAAGCCCAGCATCGGCGAGGTGCCCAGCCCCAGCGCCTCGGCGCAGAGGAGCAGGTATCCCAGTGCGATCCCCGTCTGTGCCTGCCCCCAGGCGGCGCGTTCGGCGACGGTCATGGCGCCGAAGGTGCGGGTGAGCGACGCCATGGTGGCGGCGCGACGCTCGGGGGCGAGGTCGGGGTGCACCACCTCGTCCAGGTGGGCCACGACGTCCTCCATGTCGGTGTAGAGCGCCAGCACCACCGGCGCGCCGCCCACCTGCGGCTGGTTGTCGGCGGCCTCCTGCAGCGCCTGCTTCCGTGCGGGGTCGCGCACCACCACGACGCGCCACGGCTGGGTGTTGCTGGCCGAGGGCGCGCGGGCCATCGCGGCGAGGAGCGCCGTCAGGGTGTCATCGGGGACGGGTGCGCTGGTGTAGCGCCGGATGGAGCGGCGGCGCAGTGCGGCGTCGAGGGCGGAGGGGGAGACGGGGGGCTGAGGCATGGTAGGCAGGAACAACGCGCGGGGCGCGCTACCAGTTCGCGGGGGAGGGTGGTAGGTTACGGGAACGGCCAAGATGGCAGTTGGGAGTTGGGAGTTGCGAGTTGGGAGTTGGGAGATGGGAGATGGGAGATGGGAGTTGGCAGTTGAAAGTTCAAAGATGGGAATGGGTGTGGCGCCGTCGCCAAGTGGTAAGGCAGGAGACTGCAAATCTCCCACCGTCGGTTCGATTCCGACCGGCGCCTCTGGACGCAGCAGATCACAACACGCGGGCCCCGGGCGCGATGGCGCTCGGGGCCCGTGGTGCGTTGGGGGCGCGGTGGCGGGCCGGCGTTACGGCTTGGCCACCCGCACCGCCCAGTCGGCGAGGGCGCCCAGCACCTCGCGCCGGATGCGGTAGCTGGGGAGCGCGGTGTAGCGCTGCGGATCGCCCGACGGGTCGGCGAGGAACAGGTGGTTGGTGTCGGGGAAGCGGCGCATGGTCACGGCGCGATTGCCGGCGGCCGCCAGCGCGGCGGCGAGCGTGTCGGCCTGCTCGGCGGTGACCTGGCGGTCGGTGTTGCCCTGCAGGATGAGCACCGGCTGCCGCAGCTGCCGCGCGACGGGGAGCGGATCGTGCTGCATGAAGAAGCGGAGCCACGCATTGTCGGCGGCGGCGGAGTCGAGCCGCGCGGGGACGGTGCCCCGCACCGAGTCGCGCTGGGCGGCGGAGAGCCCCGGCATGGCGGCGATGGCCTGCTCGTTCTGGAAGGCGAGGATGCGCCGGCCGGCGTACGCGGGGCCCGCCAGCAGCGCCACGCCGCGGATGCCGGTGTCGGCGACCGCCACCATCGGCGCGATGAGCCCCCCCTCGGAGTGCCCCACCAGCAGGATGCGCGCGGGGTCCACGTCGGGGCGGGCGCGCAGCCAGGCCACCACGGAGCGCACGTCGGCGGCGAAGTCGGCGCTGGTGGCGCGGGGCAGCGTCTCCCGCCCCCCGGAGGCGCCGGTGCCCCGGTCGTCGTAGCGGAGCACCGCCACGCCGCGCCGCCCCAGCGTGTCGGCGATCTCGCGGAAGAGGCCGTAGTCCGCCATCCCCGGCAGGCGCTCGTCGCGCTCCTGCTGGCCGCTGCCGCTGATGGTGACCACCGCCGGGAGTCGCCCTGTGGCGCCGGCGGGGCGCGTGAAGGTGCCCCCCAGCACGTAGCCGCGCGCCGTGGGGATGACGACGTCCTCCGCCGTGTACGGCGCGCCGGCGGGGACGCGGTAGTCGGGGGGGGGCGCCGGGGCAAGCACCGCGGCGGGGATCACCCCGGGGGCGCGCACCACCGTGAGCCCCTGGGACGCGATCGCGCCGCGCAGCGGGGCGCCGGTGGCGTCGAGCTCGAGGCGCATGAGCGTCCCCGCCACCGACACCAGCAGCGTGTCCCCCTGCACGGTCACCGTGCCCGCCACCACCCGCGCCCCGGCGGTGAGGAGGAAGGGCACCTCGCGGCGCCCCCCGCGGCGGGCGTAGTCGGCCAGCAGCGCCGCATGGAGCACCGAGCTGTTGACCAGCGGATACGCCCCCGGCGCCAGCAGGTGCATCGCCTGGGGGGCCGCGCTCCCGGCGGTCACCTGCACGTGCACGCTGTCGCCGTCCGGCTCGAAGCGCGCCCGCTGCAGCGGTGGATGCCCGGGGTACCCGGCTTCGAGCGCCAGCGCGCCGCGCCCGGCGGCCGGGGGATGCTGCTGCTCCCAGGTGATGGCGGGTTGTCCGCGCAGCTGCAGAACCCCGCGCACCCCCTTGGCGCCCGGGGCGATGGTTTCCACGCCGATGGTGTCGGCGCCGCGCAGGTACAGGTACGGCACGGCCGCCCCCTGCGGAGGAGCGGGAGCGGCGCCTTGGAGGGCGGCCAGCAGGAGCAGCGGGGCCAGGGTCATGACGGGGACGGATCGGAGGGGGACGGGGGCGTGGCAGGCGGGTCGTGGGGGTCCGGGGCGGGCGGGGGCCCCGACGGCTCGGGGTCCCGGCGCCCCGCCTCGCGGAGGGCCCGGCGCAGCAGGAACTCGATCTGCCCGTTGAGGGAGCGGAGGTCGTCGTTGGCCCAGCGCTGCAGCGCCTCCAGCAGGGCGCGGTCCACCCGGAGGAGGAACGGCTTCCGTTCAGCCATGGGACGATCCTCCCCGGGCGGGGGCCACACCAATCACCGCGGGCTCAGTGGTGGATGGTGCCGGTGTTGACCACCGGCTGCGCCGCGCGGTCGGAGCAGAGCACCACCAGGAGGTTGCTGACCATGGCCGCCTTGCGCTCCGGGTCCAGTTCCACGATGTCGCGCGCCTTGAGGGCGTCCAGCGCCATCTCCACCATCCCCACCGCCCCCTCCACGATGGTCTGCCGCGCGGCCACGATGGCGCCGGCCTGCTGGCGCTGCAGCATGGCGGCGGCGATCTCGGCGGAATAGGCCAAGTGGCTGATGCGTGCCTCGATCACGTCCACCCCGGCGGCGGCAAGGCGCTCGTGCAGCGCGTCGCGCAGCCCCTGCGACACCTCGGCGGTGTGGGTGCTGAGGGCCACCTCGTCGCTGCCATGGGCGTCGTACGGGTACTGCTGGGCCAGCGCGCGCAGCGCCGACTCGCTCTGCACCGCGACGTACTGCACATAGTCGTTGACCTCGAACATCGCCTCGGCGGTGTCAATGACCTTCCACACCACGATGGCGCCAATCTCCAGCGGGTTGGCGCGGGCGTCGTTCACCTTGAGCTTGTTGGTCTCGAAGTTCCGCACGCGGAGGGAGACCGCCTGCTTGGCGAGGAACGGGTTGGCAAACCAGAGCCCTTCCTCGCGCACGGTGCCCTTGTACCGGCCGAAGAGGGTGAGGACCTTGGCGTTGTTGGGGGCCACGGTGAAGAGGCCGGCGAAGCCGAAGACGCTGGCCACCAGCAGGACGGCGCCCACGCCGGCCGCCGCCGGAGGCCAGCCGCCCCCCGCGCCCTGGACGATGAGGGGGATGGCGGCGGCGTCGGCGGCGAGGAAGAGAAAGAGCATGCCCAGCCCGGGGGCCGGGCGGAACGGGATTTCACGCAGCATGGAATCCTCAGGTCAGAGGTGGTTTCTATATGATATCATATAGCTATCTTATCGGTCAAGTCCTGTTGATCGGTGAGGGGCGCGAACGGAGGGACCCTTGCCGCCCCCCCGCCCGCCCACCATTAGTGGGTGCTCACCCGACTCACCCCTCTGCTGGAGCCACGCTGTGATGCGACTTGCCATCCGGCCGGCGGTGCTGGCCGCCGCGCTGTTGCCGTTGTTCCCCGTAGCCGGTCGAGGCCAGGGCGCCAAGCCGGCGTCCCGGCCGGTGGCGTCGGCTCCCCGGGCCGCCTCGACCGCCGCCCTGCCGGGGCCGTTGGCGGCCCCCTTCGACAGCGGCGCGTTGGGGGCGCTGACGTGGCGCGAGATCGGCCCCTACCGCGGCGGGCGCTCGGTGGCGGTGGCGGGGAGCGCGGCGCGTCCGCGCGAGTACTGGATGGGGACCGTGGGGGGCGGCGTCTTCAAGAGCACCGACGGCGGGCTGAACTGGACGCCGATGACCGACAAGTATTTCGGCGGCACCATCGGCGCGGTGGCGGTGGCGCCCAGCAACCCCGACATCGTGTACGTGGGCGGCGGCGAGTTCCCCATCCGCGGCAACGTCTCGCACGGCGACGGCGTGTGGAAGACCACCGACGGCGGGAAGACGTGGGCCAACCTGGGGCTGAACGACACGCGGCAGATCGCGAAGGTGCGCGTGCACCCCACCAACCCCAACCTGGTGTACGTGGCGGCGCTGGGGCACGTGTGGGGGCCCAACCGCGAGCGCGGGATCTTCCGCAGCAAGGACGGCGGCGCCACCTGGCAGCAGGTGCTGTTCCGCAACGACAGCACCGGCGCAGTGGACCTGGCCATGGACCCGTCCAACCCCAGCGTGCTGTACGCCGGCTTCTGGCAGGCGCACCGGCGCCCGTGGATGCTGGTGTCGGGCGGCACGGGGTCGGGGCTGTTCAAGAGCACCGACGGCGGCGACACGTGGACGGAGATCACGCGGCGCCCCGGGCTGCCGGCGGGGCTGTGGGGGAACATCGGCGTGGCGGTGAGCGGCGCCGACGCGCGGCGCGTGTACGCCATCATCGAGGCCGACGAGGGCGGGGTGTTCCGCAGCGACGACGCGGGGGCCACCTGGACGCGCGTGAACAGCGAGCGCAAGCTGCGCCAGCGCGCCTGGTACTACACCAAGATCTACGCCGACCCGAAGAACGCCGACCTGGTGTACGCCAGCAACGTGAACTTCCAGGTGTCGCGCGACGGCGGGAAGACCTGGAGCGACCTGCGGCCGCCCCACGGCGACTCGCACGACGCGTGGATCGCGCCGGACAACGGCGACCGGCTCATCGAGGGGGACGACGGCGGCGCCACGGTGTCCACCGACGGCGGGAAGTCGTGGACGGCGCAGGACTTCGCCACGGCGCAGTTCTACCACGTGTCCACCACGAACCACTTCCCGTACCGGGTGTGCGGGGCGCAGCAGGACAACAGCACGCTGTGCGGGCCGTCGCGCGCGCCCGGCGGCATCACGATGGCGCACTGGCTGGAGGCGGGGGGCGGGGAGAGCGGCTTCGTCACGGCGCTCCCCGACAAGCCCGACGTGGTGTTCGCGGGGAGCTACGGCGGGCTGCTCACGCGCAAGGACCTGCGCACGGGGCTGGAGCGCGACGTGAACCCCTGGCCGCTCAACCCGATGGGGCACGACGCGCAGGACGCGACGTACCGCATGCAGTGGACCTTCCCGATCGTGGTGAGCCCGCACGACCCGCGGCGGCTGTACGTGGGCTCGAGCGTGGTGTTCACCACCACCAACGAGGGGTCGAGCTACACGGCCATCTCCCCCGACCTGTCGCGCCACGATCCGCGCACGCTGGGCGCGAGCGGCGGCCCCATCACCAAGGACCAGACGGGGGTGGAGACGTACGGCACGGTGTTCGCGCTGGCGGAGTCGCCGGTGGCGAAGGGCACCCTCTGGGCCGGCACCGACGACGGCCTGGTGCACGTGTCGCGCAACGGCGGGACGAGCTGGACCAACGTGACGCCGCCGCTGCTGAAGGCGCGGGAGTGGGCGCGCATCTCCATCATCGAGCCGTCGCACTTCGACGCGGGGACGGCCTACCTGGCGGCCAACCGCTTCCAGATGGACGACCAGGAGCCGTACCTCTTCCGCACCACCGACTACGGGGCGACGTGGACGCGCATTGACGGCAGCGGCACCCCGCACGGCATCCCGGCCACGGAGTTCACGCGGGTGATCCGCGAGGACGAGGTGCGGCGCGGGCTGCTGTTCGCCGGCACGGAGCGGGGCGTGTGGGTGTCGCTGGACAACGGCGGCACGTGGACGTCGCTGCGCCGCAACCTGCCGCCGGTGCCGGTGCACGACCTGGCCATCAAGGAGGGGGACCTGGTGGCGGCCACGCACGGGCGCTCCTTCTGGATCCTGGACGACCTGAGCGTGCTGCGGCAGGTGGGCGCGGCCACCCTGGGGGCGCCGGCGCACCTGTTCACGCCGCGCCCCGCCTACCGGATCAGCTGGGCCGGCGGCTTCGGCGCCGGCGGCGGCGACGCGCCGGTGGGGGCCAACCCGCCGTCGGGGGCCATCGTGTCGTACTGGCTGAAGCAGGCCCCCAAGCGGGTCACGATCGAGTTCCGCGACTCCACGGGCCGCACGGTGCGCACCTTCTCCAGCGACACGGCGGGGGCGGGGAGTTCGGCGTCGGCGCCGCGCGGGCGCCGCGGCGGGGCCCCGGACGCCAACCCCACGGCGCGCGCCGGGCTCAACACCTTCTCCTGGAACCTGCGCGAGGCCGACGCGTCGAGCTTCGACGGGATGATCTACTGGGCCGCGGGGGTGACGGGGCCGCTGGTGCTCCCCGGCACCTATCGCGTGCGCCTGCTGGTGGACGGCGCGCCGGCGCAGGACGCGACGCTCCTGGTGAAGAAGGACCCGCGCAGCGACGCCACCCCGGCCGACCTGGTGGCGCAGTACAAGCTGGCGATGCAGATCCGCGACCGCACCACCGACGCCAACGACGCGGTGCGCACGGTGCGCCACGTGCGCGACCAGGCGGTGCGCGCGTCGGGGCAGGTGGGGGCCGACTCGGCGAGGTACGCGGCGCTGGTGCGGACGCTGGACGCCCGCATCTCTGAGCTGGAGGCGCAGGTGTACCAGGTGAAGAACCAGAGCGGCCAGGATCCGCTCAACTACCCCATCCGCGTGAACAACCAGATCGCGGCGCTGGCCGGCGTGGTGGGGAGCACGGAGGCGCGCCCCACGCAGCAGAGCGTCGCGGTGTTCGATGTCCTGACCAGGGAGTTGGAGGGGTACCTGGTGGCGCTCCGCAAGGCGTACGCGGAGCTGCTCCCGCCGGTGGACGCGATCCGCAAGGCGCACGGGATCCCGCCCATTGAGGTGAAGCCGGCGGAGAAGGGACCGAAGGCCTGAGCGCCGCGCCCGTCGGGGGCGAGGGGTGCGGGGGGGCGGG
>JAGWYS010000232.1 GCA_018969225.1 Gemmatimonadota bacterium
GTGAGCCCCTGCACGTGGCGCGCGTAGATCTGCTGCGCGATCACCGCCACCTTGAACAGCCCGAAGGCCAGGTACCACGGGGCGTCCGAGACGTCGCGCCCGCTCGCGTCGGCGTACCCCCGCACCACCTCCGCACGCGTGGGGCTGCCCGGAAGCGCGGTCACCCCCAGCCCCAGCATCCGGAACACCGGGGCGTCGTCGGCCTCCACCCAGTAGGCCAGCGCCGTCCCCAGGTCCATCAGCGGGTCGCCCACCGTGGCCATCTCCCAGTCCAGGATGGCGCGCACGCGCGACGGGTCGGCGGGGTCCAGCACCAGGTTGTCGTACTTGAAGTCGTTGTGCACCAGCGCCGCGCCCCGTTCGGGGGGGCGGTGCGCGTCCAGCCACGCCGCCACGCGGTCGATGGCGGGGACGTCGCCGGTGCGCGACGCCAGCCATCGCCTGGTCCATCCGGCCACCTGCCGCTGCACGTACCCGTCGGGGCGACCCAGCGCGGCCAGCGGCGGCGCGGCGACGTCGGCCGCGTGCAGCTGTGCCAGCGTGCGCACGAAGGCTCCCGCCATCGCCGCCAGCACCGCGGGGCGCCCGGCCTCCGTGCCGGGGACGTCGGCGGGGCGACGCACGATGCTCCCGTCCACGCGGGTCATGAGGTAGAAGGGCGCGCCAATGACGGCGGCGTCGTCGCAGCGGGCCACCGGTGCCGGCACGGGCACGCCCAGCGGGTGGAGCGCCGCCAGCAGGTCGTGCTCGCGCCCCATGTCATGCGCGCTGCCGGGCTTCACGCCGCGCGGCGGGCGGCGCAGCACGAACGCCGCGGGGCCGTGCCCGACCGGGTCCACGTCCACGCGGTAGGTGAGATTGCTGAAGCCGGCGGGGTACTGCCGCACCGTGAGCGCGGCCCCCTCGGCCAGCACCCCAGGCCGCGCGGCGCGCAGCCACGCGGCCAGCGCGGTCGCGTCCACCGCCTCGCCGTCGCGCATGGCGACGGTCTCCTCGGGGCGCACGGGGCCGCTCACGCCCGCAGGTAGGGCTTGAGCTCGCGCCGCGCGATCACCGCCTTGTGCACCTCGTCGGCGCCGTCGTAGATGCGCGCCGCGCGCTCGTGCCGGTACCACCACGCCAGCGGCGTGTCGTCGGTCACCCCCAGCGCCCCGTGCGCCTGCACCGCGCGGTCCAGCACCTGCTGGAGCATGTTGGCCACGAACACCTTGATGTACGCCACCTCCTCGCGCGCCGCCTGCTGGCCGTGGCGCGCGATCTTCCCCGCGGCGTCCAGCACCATCAGCCGCGCCGCGTGGATGGCGATGCGCGACTCGGCAATCCAGAACTGCACCGCCTGGCGGCTGGCCAACGGGTCGCCGGGGGCCAGCTCGCGCGACGCGACGCGCGCGCACATGAGCGCCAGCGCGCGCTCGGCCACGCCGATCCACCGCATGCAGTGGTGGATGCGCCCGGGGCCGAGCCGCTCCTGCGCCAGCGCAAACCCCGCCCCCTCCTCGCCCAGCCGGTTGGCCACCGGCACGCGCACCGCGTCGAAGCGCACCTCGGCATGGCTGTTCCAGCCGCCGCCGGCCTCCCCCATCACCGGGATGTTGCGCACCAGCGCGTACCCCGGCGCGTCCAGCGGCACCACGATCTGGCTCGCGCGCCGGTGCGGCGGCGCGTCGGGATCGGTCACCGCCATCACGATGGCGAACGCCGCGCCGTCGGCGCTGGAGGTGAACCACTTGTGCCCCGTGATGACATACGCGTCGCCGTCGCGCACCGCGCGCGTGGTGAGCCACACCGGGTTGGAGCCCGCCTGCCCCGGCTCGGTCATCGCGAAGCAGCTGCGCACCCGCCCGGCGGCCAGCGGCGCCAGCCACTGCGCCTGCTGCGCCGGCGTGCCGAACTGGTGCAGCAGCTCCATGTTCCCCACGTCGGGGGCCTGGCAGTTGCAGGCGTACAGCCCGAACGGCGTGCTGCCCAGCACCTCGCTCAGCCGCGCGTAGGCGTCCAGCGGCAGCCCCAGCCCGCCCAGCGACGGCGGGAGGAAGGGGGCCCACAGCCCCAGCGCGCGGGCGCGCGCGCGCAGCGCCTCCAGCACGGGGAGGGCGGCCTCCCACGATCCCCCCAGGAGCGCGGCCTCGTGCGGGATCACCTCGTCGCGCACGAAGCGGCGCGCGGCGTCCAGCAGGGCGTCCAGCGCGGCGGGATCGGCGGCGGCGGCGGCGTGGCCGGCCCCGCTCACAGGAGGTACCCGCCGTCGGCCATGTACACGCCCCCCGTGCAGTACGCCGAGGCGTCGGAGGCCAGGAACAGCGCCAGCCCGCTGATGTCCTCGGGCATCCCGATGCGGCGGATCGGCTGGTGCCCCAGCACCTGGTCGGCGATGGCGGCGTCCTTCCACAGCGCGGCGCTGAAGCGCGTCTTGATGAGCCCGGGACAGATGACGTTGGCGCGGATGCCGTCGGCGCCCCATTCCTGCGCCATCACCTTGGTGAGCGAGATGAGCGCCGCCTTGCTCACGCTGTAGAGGCCGAGCCCCGGCTCGGGGGAGACGCCGCCGATGGAGGCGACGTTGATGACCGCCCCGCCGCCACGCTGCGCCATGACCGTGTGCGCCGTGCGGCACAGCTCCAGGGGCCCCTTCACGTTCACGGCGAAGATCTTGTCGAACGCCTCGTCCCCCGCCTGCTGCAGCGGGCCGAAGACGGGGTTGGTGGCGGCGTTGTTGACGATGATGTCGATGCCGTCGAAATGCTCCACCGTGCGCGCCGCCAGCATGTGGCAGTCGGCGGGGGCGCCCATGTGCGCGGCCACCCCGTGCACGGCCAGCCCCTCGTGGCGCAGCGCCGCCACGGCATGCTCCACGTGCTCCGCCTTGCGGCTGGAGAGCATCACGCGGGCGCCGGCGCGCGCGAAGGTGGCGGCGATGGCGAGGCCGATGCCGCGCGTGCCGCCGGTGACGATGGCCACCTTGCCGTCCAGGCGGAGCCTGGCGAGGGCGTCGGCGGCGGGGGGAACCGGTTCTTCGGCGTGCGACATGGGCGGGCGCGGGTGGAGGGCGGGTTACGGGGCGGCGCGGTCCAGGCGGGTCACGCGCCCCAGGGGCGGCGCGATGATGCGCCCACCCATGCCTTCAAGATGGCGACGGAGCAGGTCCACGGAACGGGGGACGGCGCCCGGATCGGCGGCCCACGCCGCGCAGGCGGGCGCCGCCTCGGGGATGCGGTAGCCGTCCCCCGACCGGCAGGCGGGGTAGGTGACGAACGCCACGCGCACCGTGTCGGTGGCGATGATGTCGCGCCCGTCGTCGCGCCGGAGCGCCCCCACCACCCGGTCGCCCCCGGGGCGGCGCGCGTCCACGGCGACGCGCACCCCGCTCACCTGCGGATACGGCCCCGCCCCCAGCCCGCCGGGGCGCACCCCCGTCTCCAGTAGCGCGCGCAGCCGCGCCCCGGACAGCGGGAAGGTGACCACGCGCGTCTCGTCGGCGAACAGGAAGATCCCCTCGATGAGGTGCCGCGTCACCGGCCCCGCGGGGATCACGTCGTCGAAGCGCAGCGCCCCCGAGTTGATGAGCGCCACGTCGGCCCCCGTCCCGGTGCGCAGGGCGTCGGCCACCAGGTTGCCGAATCGGCTCTCGCCGCCGCGCGACACCGAATCGAGCGCATTGATGGGGTCCACCGCCGTCCCCAGCACCCGGTCGGGGCCGATGCGCCGCACCAGCGAGTCGCGCCACCGCGCCACCACCGCCGCCGTGGGCGCGTCCTCCGCCATCCCCGCCTCGATGGGGATGGTCCGGTCGGCCACGCGCCACCCCGCCGCCGTGCGGGTGAAGGTCACCAGCACCGCGGTGCGGGCGTTCGACATCGCCTTCACCAGCAGGCGCCCGTCCAGCGCGATCCGCCGCCCGTCGTGCTCGTGCCCCCCCAGGATGGCGTGGATGCGCGGCTCGCGCGCCAGCGTGACGCTGTCCTCGTGGATGAAGTGGTGCGTGAGCCCCACCACCAGGTCGGCCCCCTGGGCCACCAGCGTGTCCACCAGCGCCGTGGTCACCGGCCCCGCGGGGCGGCACGCCACCCACGACGGGTAGTCCACCACCACCGTGGTGCCGAAGAGCCCCACCTTGGTGCCCCCCACCCGCACCGTGTCCCACCCGCGCACCCCGGGGAAGGGGGCGCCGGTGGCGGCGTCGCCGCAATTCCCCGAGAGCCAGCGGAAGCGCGAGGCGGCGAGCGCCGCCAGCAGCGCCGGGCGCCCCGCGTCGAACTCGTGGTTCCCCAGCGTGGCCAGGTCCAGCCGCGCGGCGTTGAACGCCTCCACCATCTGCCGCCCCTGGTACCACTTGCTCAGCACGCTGGGGGACAGCACGTCGCCGGCCAGCAGCAGCTGCACGGGCGCCCCCGTGGCGCGCGCCACCGCGTCGCGCAGCGCCGCCACGCGCGCCACCCCGCCGCGCCCGTCGCGCAGCGTGTCGGCGCTGTACACGTCGTTCACCAGCAGCAGCTGGACCACGTCCCCCGACGCGGGGCGCGCCACCGCCGGCGGCGCCGGGCGGCAGGCGGCCGCCAGCGCGACCGGCACCAGCGCCACCAGCGCCCGCGCGCCACGGGCCCGTCGTGCCGTCCCCCTCACGCCAACCGCTCGCGCAGGAACGCCAGCGTGCGCGTCCACGCCAGCTGCGCCGCCTCGGCGTGGTACACCGCCGGGCGGCTGTCGTTGAAGAAGGCGTGCCCCGCGTCGTAGAAGTGCGCGGCACAGGTGCCTCCCTGCGCGACGATCGCGTTGGCCAGCCCGCGCGCCCGCTCCGGGGGGATCGACCGGTCGTGCAGGCCGAAGTGCGCCAGCACGGGGGCGCGCAGCGTGGCCAGCGTCACCGGCACCTGCGGGTTGAACACGCCGTAGAAGTCCACCACGGCGTCGATCACGTCGGGGTGGGCCGTGGCCGCGTACAGCGCCAGCTGCCCCCCCATGCAGAACCCCAGCGTGGCCACCTTTCGCGGCCGCACTGCGGCGTGCCCCCGCAGGTAGTCCGCGCCCCCGCGCAGCGCCTGCGCCGCGAACGGCAGGTCCAGCGCCATCATGAGGCGCTGCGCCTCGTCGGGGGAGGTGGTGGCCTCGCCGCGGTACAGGTCGGGGGCGAGCGCCACGAAGCCGGCGGCGGCCAACCGGTCCGCCAACCGCTTGATGTGGTCCACCAGCCCCCACCACTCCTGCAGCACCAGCACGCCGGGGCCGGTGCCGCCCGGCGGAAGTGCCAGGTACCCCTGCGCGGTGCCGCCGTTGGCGGGGAACGCGATCATCGCCCCCGCCACGTCCCCTGCCGGATGTCCTGCGGTGTCGCCTGGCATGCGTGCCTCCGTGAGCGGAGGCGCCGGGGGCCCCCGCGGGTCAGCTGCGCGGGTCGCGCACCACCCCGGCAAA
>JAGWYS010000233.1 GCA_018969225.1 Gemmatimonadota bacterium
TTTCCCGGGCCTTCAGCCGATGATTGCCATGCGCCTCCGCGCCTTCGCCCCGCTCCTCGCCCTGGCCGCGCTTGCTGCCTGCAGCAGCGACAGCCCCTCCTCCACCGGTCCCACGACCCCGGCCAACGGCTCGCTGGTCGTCACCGTGAACGGTCTCCCCGCGGGGGCGAACGCCGCCGTGACCGTGACCGGCCCCAACAACTTCAGCCAGACCGCCACCGGGTCCACCACGCTGAGCGTGGCGCCGGGCAGCTACACCGTGGCGGCCGCGCAGGTCACCGCCGGCACCGCCCGCTTCAACGCGACGGTCACCGGCTCGCCGGCCGCCGTCGCGTCGAACGCCACCACCACCGTCACCGTCGCCTACGCCGCGGCCACCACCCCCACGGTGGTGATCAGCGGCTCCATCGCCGCCAACCGCACCCTCACCGCGGACACGGCCTACGTGCTGCGCGGCTTCGTGTACGTGAACAGCGGCGCCACCCTCACCATCAACGCCGGCACGCGCATCGCGGGCGACACCACGGCGCTGGGCTCGGCGCTGTTCGTCCTGCGCGGCGCGCGCATCGTGGCCAACGGCACCGCCACCGCCCCGATCGTCTTCACGTCGCAGCGGGCCCCGGGCTTCCGCCAGCCCGGCGACTGGGGCGGGCTCGTGGTCGTGGGGAACGCCCGCAACAACCGCACCGGCAACATCATCGTCGAGGGCTCGGACGGCTCGGTGGTGGGCGCCAACCCCGCGGGCGTGGTGTACACCGGCGGCACGGTGGACACCGACAACAGCGGCACGCTGCGCTACGTGCGCGTGGAGTTCGCCGGCTACGCCACCCTCCCCGACGCCGAGCTCAATTCCTTCACGCTGGCGGCGGTCGGCAGCGGCACCACGCTGGAGTACCTCCAGTCGGTGGCCGGGCTGGACGACTCCTTCGAGTGGTTCGGCGGCACCGTCAACGGCAGGTACCTCGTGTCGTACGAGTCGGGTGACGACCATTTCGACACCTCCGAGGGGTATCGCGGGCTCAACCAGTTCCTCATCGCCTTCCAGAGCGGCTACCTGGTGCCGCGCGCGGGCGCCGGCTCGGTGTCGGCCGACCCGCAGGGCTTCGAGGTGGACGGCTGCAACGGCGGCGGGTGCGTGGCGCCCAGCGGCGCCAACGCGCAGAGCGCCGGGCGAGACGACGGCCTCTGGACCATGAACGTCTTCGCCAACTTCACCCTGGTGGGCGTGGGCGGCGGCCAGACCACGCCCGCCAGCGGGGGCGTGGGGATGGTGCTCCGCCGCGGCACCGGCGGGCACTACCTCAACGGCGTGGTCGCGCGCTGGCCGCGGCAGGCCATCTCGCTGCGCGACTCGACCTCCAACAACCGCTTCGTCGCCGATTCGCTCACCATCCGCAACCTGTACTTCGCCGAGAACGGGTCGCAAAACGGCGGCCAACTCTTCGACGTGGCCAGCGGCACCCTCTTCGGGACCCAGGCGGCTTTCGAGGCGCGCAATTCGGCCATCCAGGTTGCCGCGGGGTCGGTGACCGCTGCCAGCCTCTTCACGGCGCTCCCCGAGGTCACCGGGCTCACCACGGCGGCGCAGTTCGACTGGACGCCGTCGGCCAATTCCCCGATCGCCACCGGTGGGCTCGCCACCTTCGCCAACGACCCCCGCATCGCGGCGCGCGTGGGTTCGTTCATCACCCCCACCACCTACCGCGGTGCGGCGGCCCCCGGCGGCCCCAAGTGGTGGGAGGGGTGGACCAACTACGCCCGCAACTGACCGGCGGGCTCCCGGGGGAGTAGCTTCCCCCGGGAGACTCCCCCGGGCGCCGTGCGCTGGTGTTCCGTCGGCCGGCACCGCCCCCAGCGGTGTCGGCCGTTCTCTTTTCAGCGTCTGTCCCAAGCCCTGGTTCTCGATGCCGCGTCCGTGCTGGCCGCTCCGGTCCGCCCTCCTGCTCCCCCTGCTGCTCGGGTGCCGTCCTGGGAAGGACGCTCCGCCCGCCCCGCCCCGCACCGCCGCCGACTCGCAGGCCGCCCATGTGGCCGAGGTCATCGCTGCCGGAGGCGTGGTGGACTCCATCCTCCCCCTCCCGGAGGCGCTGGCGCGTTTCCGGGCGGGGCTCGCCGCCAACCCCGACACCCTGCGGCACGCCGCCCCGTCGCGCGACGCGCTGGTGGCCCGATGGGCGGCCGCCGTGGCCGCCAGCGACACCGCGACGTTGAACGCCCTCCTCTTGGACCGGGCCGAGTTCGCGTGGCTGTACTATCCCGGGTCGCGGGTGAGCCTGCCCCCCTACGAGGCCCCCCCGGGATTGCTGTGGGGACAGCTGCTGGCCACCTCGGAGTCGGGGGTCGCGCAGCTGCTGCGCGCGCACGGCGGCGCCCCTTTCCGCGTGCTGGCGCTGCGATGCCCCGCCCCCCCGGTGTCCGAGGGGCCCAACCGCCTGCACGAACGGTGCGAGGTGCGCGTCCGCACCGCGTCGCGCGAACTGCCATTCACGCGCCTCTTCGGCACCATCCTTGAGCGCGACGGGCGTTTCAAGTTCCTCGGCTACGCCAACGCCCTGTGAGATCGCCGGCGCTGCTCGTCTTGCTGACGCTGGTCGCCGCCTGCGGCGACCGCCCTCGTGCGTCGCGCCCGGAACCGGGCCCCGCGCCCGCCGACCGTGCGGCCACGCCGCCTGTCGTGGACCTCACCGGCGCCGGCGCCACCTTCCCCTATCCCCTCTTCGCCCGCTGGTTCAACAGCTACGCCGTGCGGCAGGGGACGCGCATCAACTACCTCGCCGTGGGCTCGGGGGAGGGGATCCGGCAGCTGGCCGCCGGGGCGGTGGACTTCGGCGCCACCGACATCCCGCTGGATGCCGCAGGGAGCGCCGCCGCGGGGCTTCCCCCCTCGGTGCTGCGACTCCCCGTCGCGCTCGGCGCGGTGGCCATCACCTACAACCTGCCGCCTCGCCCCCGGCCGCTCCGGCTGTCGGGGGAACTCCTGGGGGAGATCTTCCTCGGGCGGGTGACGCGCTGGAACGATCCGCGGCTGGCGGCGCTCAACCCCGAGGCCCCGCTCCCGTCGCTCCCCATCCAGCTGGTGCACCGGGATGACGCCAGCGGCACCACGTACATCCTGGCCGACTATCTCGCCGCCGTCAGCCCCGCCTGGGCGGCGCGCGTGGGGCGCGGCGCCGCCGTCTCCTGGCCCGCCGGGCGCGGCAGCACGGGCAACGAGGGGGTGGCCGGCACCGTGAAGCAGACCGAGGGGGCGCTGGGCTACGTGGAGGTGGTCTATGCGCGGCAGAACCGCCTGCCGGCGGCCCACCTGCGCAACCGTGAAGGGCGGTTCGTGTCCCCCATGTCCTTCGAGATCGGGAGCGCCGCCACCGCCGCGCTCGGGGAGCGCGGGGACACCCCGTCGCTCGAGGGATCGCTGGTCAACGCCCCCGGGCGCTCCGCCTACCCGCTCGTCGCGTTCAGCTGGCTGCTGGCGGACCCCGCAGCCATGGGGCCGGTGAAGGCGCGCCAGCTGCGCGACTTCGTCCAGTGGGCGCTCACCGAGGGGGCCGAGGTGGCCGCACCCCTCGGCTATGCGCCGCTGCCGTCGCTGGTTGCCGACGCGGTGCAGGCGCGCTTCGACCGGGCGCTCGGCCTCGGGCCGGGGATCCCCCGCCCGGCGGAGAAGCCGTAGTTTCCCCGACAGGGTCGTCGCGCGACGGGCGCGCCGCGACCGCCATTTCCGGGGGCCCTCCCGTGCGCATCGCCGCCATCGACATCGGTTCCAACTCCGTCCGCCAGATCGTGGCGGACGTCTCCCCCGCCGGGCAGATCCGCGTGGTGGACGAGATGAAGGCCATGCCGCGCCTCGGGGAGGGGCTCGAGCGCACCGGTGCCCTGGCCGACGCGTCGCTGGACGCCGCGGTGGAGGCGGTGACGCGGATGGTCACGCTGGCCCGGCAGCTGGGCGCCGAGCGCATCGAGGTGGTGGCCACCAGCGCGGTGCGCGACGCCTCCAACGGCCCGGTGTTCGGGCAGCGGGTGCACGTCGCCACCGGGTGCGCCGTGCGCATCCTCAGCGGCGAGGAGGAGGCGCTCCTCTGCTTCCGCAGCGCGCTGGCGCACTTCGAGCTGGGGGCCGGGCGCACCGTGGTGATGGACATCGGGGGCGGGTCGCTGGAGCTGGTGCTGGCCAAGGACGGGCTCATCGAGCGCATGGCGTCGCTGCCCTTCGGGGCCGTGCGGATGACCGAACGGTTCCTGTCCCCGGAGGTGCGCCCGCGGCGGGTGGAGGCGCTGCGCGCCCACGTGCGGGACGGGCTGCGCAAGGCGGTGCCGGTCAAGGACTGGCGCGGGGCGCAGGTGATCGGCTCGGGGGGGACGTTCACCAACCTGGCCGGTGTCGTGCTGGCGCGGCAGCGGATGGAGGCGAACAGCACGCACGGCACCCGGGTGTCGCGCGTGGAACTGGAGCACGTGCTGGAGTGGCTGCAGCGCCTCACCGCGGCCGAGCGGCAGCAGGTGCCCGGCCTCAACCCCGCGCGGGCCGACATCATCGTGGCCGGGTTGGCCACCGCCGCCGAGGTGCTGGCGCGCTTCGATCCGCAGGAGCTGGTGGCCTCGCGCTACGGCATCCGCGAAGGGCTGCTGCTGGAGGCGGCGCGGGTGTCGCCCACGGTCGCCGACCCGGGGGCCACGCGCGAGCGCTCGGTGCGGGAGTTCGCCGAGCGGTGCCACTACGAGGAGCCGCACGCGCGGCAGGTGCAGCGGCTGGCGCTGCAGCTGTTCGACGAGCTGGCGCCGCGCATGGGGCTGGGTCCCGACGACCGCGCCCTGCTGGCCGACGCCGCGCTGCTGCACGACGTGGGGTACCACATCAACTACGAGAAGCACCACAAGCACTCGTTCCACCTCATCTCCCACGCCGAGCTGCTAGGGATGACCCCGGCCGAGCAGGTGATCATCGCGCACGTGGCGCGATACCACCGCGGCGCTCCCCCCAAGGCCCGCCACCGGGCCTTCGGGGAGTTGGAGCGGGGGGTGCGCGCGCGGATCGTGAAGCTGTCCGCGATCCTGCGCTTCGCGGACGGGCTCGACCGCGGGCACGTGGGGGCCGTGGGGATGGTGCGCACGCGGTGGACCCCCGAGGCGCTGCGGGTGGACGTGGCCGCCGCCGCCGGGGCACCCAGCGTGCGCCTGGAGTGCTGGGGGGGGAGCCGCAAGCGGCACCTGTTGGAGACGGTGCTCGGCCTCCCGATTGTCGTGGTGGCCCCCGACGGCAGCGAGGTGCGCGGCGAGGACGACGAGGGGGACTGAGCGCGGGGCCGGGTCGCCAGCCCTTACGGCATCCCCCAGGGGTCGGCCATGAACTGCTGCTGGCTGGCGCGCTCCGGCTCACC
>JAGWYS010000017.1 GCA_018969225.1 Gemmatimonadota bacterium
GCGCCCGGCCCACGCGGCGCCCCGCCCCTCGAGCCCCCCCCGCCGCGCGCGCCGGCTCATCCGCACATGGCCGCCTCGGCCTGCATCGCGCGCAGCACGGCGCCCGCGCGGCGCGCCGCCTCATGCAGCCGGTCGGCTCCCACGATGAACGAGATGCGGAAGAACCCCTCGCCCCCGGCGCCGAACCCCGCCCCGGGCAGCACGATCACCCCCGCCTCCTCGCGCAGGCGGTCGGCGAACGCCGTGCTGGGGATCCCCGCGGGGAGCGGGATCCACAGGTACATCGCGGCGCGCGGCGGCGAGACCGCGAAGCCCTCGGCACGGAACGCCTCGACGGCGGCGTCGCGCCGCGCCTGGAACACCGCCACGTTGGCGGGGACGAACGTCTCCCAGCTTTCCAGCGCCGCCACCGCCGCCGCCTGGATCCCTTGGTAGTGCCCGGTGTCGATGAACGTCTTGACCTTGGCCAGCGGGGCGGCCAGCTCGGGGCGCGCCACCGCCCAGGCGCACCGCCAGCCGGTCATGTTGTACGTCTTCGAGAGCGAGTGGAACTCGATGGCCACCTCGCGCGCGCCCTCCACCTCGAAGATGCTGGGGGGGGCGTAGCCGTCGAACCCCATCTCCGAGTAGGCGTTGTCGTACACCAGCAGGATGTCGTGCGCGCGGCACGCCCGCACCGTGCGCTCGAGGTAGTCGCGCGGCGCGACGACGGCGGTGGGGTTGTTGGGGTAGTTGAGGTACACGATGCGCGTGCGCGCCAGCACGTCGGCGGGGAGCGCGTCCAGCTCCACCAGGAAGTCGTGCTCGGGGCGCAGCGGCACCACGTGCGGGGTGGCGTCGCTGAGGAGCACGCCCCCCAGGTACGCCTGGTAGGCGGGCTCGGGGATGACCGCCACGTCGCCGGGGCCGCAGAAGGCGAAGGCCACGTGCGCCAGCCCCTCCTTGCTCCCCAGCAGCGGCACCACCTCGGTGAGCGGGTCCACCACCTGCCCGAAGCGGCGGTGCATCCACGACGCCACGGCGTCGCGGAAGGGGCGGTGCCCCAGCCCGAAGCCGTAGCGCTGCAGCGCGGGGACCTCGGCGGCGCGTTGCAGCGCCGCGACCGCGGCCGGGGGGGGCGGCAGGTCGGCATCCCCCGCCCCCAGGTCGATGACGTCCACCCCGGCGGCCAGCAGCGCCGCCTTCCGCCCGGGGATGTGCGCCAGCGGATAGGCGGGGAGCCCCGCCATGCGGGCCGAGAGCCGCGGCATCAGCTGGTGGGCGGGTTGAAGGCGGCGTGCTGCGCGTCGATCCAGCTGCGGTGGTAGGCCTCGTCCTCGATGGGGAGCGCGGCCTTCGCCACCTGCAGCGGACGGAAGGAGTCCATCATGACCGCCAGCTCGTTGGTGTGCGTGGCGCCGATGCTCGCCTCGGCGCGCCCCGGATGCGGGCCGTGCGGCAGCCCGTCGGGGTGGTGCGTGATGGAGCCGTACTCGATCCCCTTGCGGCTCATGAACTCGCTGGAGGCGTAGAAGAGCACCTCGTCGGAGTCCACGTTGCTGTGGTTGTACGGCGCGGGGACGGCGTGGGGGTCGAAGTCGTAGGGGCGCGGGCAGAAGGAGCAGATGACGAAGCCGTCCCCCTGGAAGGTCTGGTGCACCGGCGGCGGCTGGTGGATGCGCCCCACGATGGGCTCGAAGTCGTGGATGTTGAAGATCCACGGGTAGAAGTAGCCGTCCCACCCCACCACGTCGCACGGGTGGTGATCCAGCACCAGCTCGTGCCACGCGCCATGCTGCTTCACGATGACCGGGAACTCGCCGCGCTCGTCGCGCGGCTCCACCGCCTCGGGGCGGCGGATGTCGCGCTCGCAGTAGGGGGCGCCCTCCAGCAGCTGCCCGAACTCGTTGCGGTAGCGCTTGGGGGAGCGCACGTGCCCCGCGCTCTCGAACACCAGCAGCTTGGTGCGCCCGCCGGCCGGGTCCAGCCGCCAGCGGTGCGTGATGTTGCGGTGGATCACCACGTAGTCGCCGGCGCGGTAGGGGAGCGGGCCGAAGACCGTCTCCAGCACCCCCGTCCCCTCCGCCACGTACACCACCTCGTCCGCCTGCGAGTTGCGGTAGAAGTGCGCGTCCTGCACGTCGGGCTCGACGTACAGCATGGCGATGTCCTGGTTGAACAGCAGCGGGGTGCGCCCCAGGGTGGGGGAGCCCCCCGGCGCCAGGCGCGCGGTGCGGAAGTGCCGGTGGCGCAGCGAGGTGGCCTCGTCGGCCTCCCACGCCGCCTTCCCCAGCAGGCACGCCGACAGGACCGTGGTGGGGGGGTGGATGTGGTAGAGGAGCGCGGAGGTCCCCACGAACCCCTCGTGCCCCATCAGCTCCTCGGCGTACAGCCCCCCGTCGGGGCGGCGGAACACCGTGTGGCGCTTGCGGGGGAGCGCCCCCAGGCGGTGGTAGAAGGGCATGGCGGCCTCAGAGGTTGCCGCGGAGCGCCTGCTCCCGCTCGATGGACTCGAACAGCGCCTTGAAGTTCCCCTTGCCGAAGCTCTTCGCCCCCTTCCGCTGGATGATCTCGTAGAAGAGGGTGGGGCGGTCCTCCACCGGCTTGGTGAAGATCTGCAGCAGGTAGCCGTCGGGGTCGCGGTCCACCAGGATCCCCAGCGCGGCCAGCTCGTGGATGGGCTCGTCGATGGCGCCGACGCGCGCCTCCAGCTCGGCGTAGTAGGTGGTGGGGACCGACAGGAACTCCACGCCGCGGTCGCGGAGCGCGGTGACCGTGGCCAGGATGTCGCCGGTGGCCAGCGCCAGGTGCTGCACCCCGGGGCCGCCGTAGAAGTCCAGGTACTCCTCGATCTGCGACTTCTTCTTCCCCGACGCCGGCTCGTTGATGGGGAACTTGATGCGGTCGTTCCCGTTGGCCATGACCTTGGACATCAGCGACGAGTACTCGGTGCTGATGTCGGCGTCGTCGAAGGTGATGAGGTTCCGGAAGCCCATCACGCCGGCGTAGTAGTCCACCCAGCGGTTCATCTGCCCCAGCTCCACGTTCCCCACGCAGTGGTCCACGTACTTGAGCCCCACGTCGGCCGGCTGGTAGCGCGGCGTCACGGGCACGAAGCCGGGGAGGAAGGGGCCGCGGTAGTTGCGGCGCTCCACCAGCGAGTGGATGGTGTCGCCGTAGGTGCCGATGGCGGCGATGACCACCTCGCCATGCTCGTCCTGGCGGACCTCGGGGGGGTGCACGGCGATCGCCCCGCGCTCCACGGCGGTGGCGTACGCCAGCCGCGCGTCCTCCACCCAGAGGGCGTAGTCGCGCACGCCATCGCCGTGCCGGTGCAGGTGCGCCGCGATGGGGGAGTCGGGGGTGAGCGGCGTGGTGAGCACCAGCCGGATGCGCCCCTGCTGCATCAGGTAGCTGGCGCGGCCGCGCACCCCGGTTTCGGGGCCGCAGTAGGCCACCAACTGGTAGCCGAAGGCGGCGCGGTAGTAGTGGGACGCCTGCTTGGCGTTGCCGACGTAGAACTCGACGTAGTCGGTGCCGTTGATGGGAAACGCGTCGTGCGCCGAGTCGAGCTCGGGAGCGAGCAGGGTGGCCATGGCAACCTCGCGAGAAGGGGAAGTGGGAATGGGATGGACGAACGACCCGCTTCCCCCTCAGATGTGCGAGCGCGGCAGCGCGCCGATCCAGGCGCGCTGCCGCTGGTCCCCCTTGGCCGCCGGGCTCACCAGGTGCATGACAGGGAAACTAGCAACCGAAACGCCTCCCGGGTCACTGCTTGGCGATGACCAGATCCTTGATCTTGTCGTACACGGCCTGCGGGAGGACGTTCTTGGAGACGAGCTGCGCCTTGTTGGCGTACGGGCGCCCCGCCACGATCTTGCCGGCGTAGGCCTTCCCGATCCCCGGGAGCGCCTCGAGGGCGGCGACCGAGGCGGTGTTGAGGTCCACCAGGGCGGCGGCGGCCTTGGCGGCAGCCTTGGCGGGCTGGGCCGCCGACGGCGCGGGGGCCAGGGCGGGGAGGAGCAACAGGGCGGCAGCGGCCAGCAGGCGCACGGGATGCATCAGGCGACTCCGGATAGGGGGTGGTGGGCTGGGCCGCGACGGGCGTCCGCGCGCGGTCAGTACCCCTGAAGCTCCGGCACGCCGGCGAAAAACGCCAGCGCCTCGGGGTTGGCGAGCGCGTCGGTGTTGCGCACCGGACGGCCGTGCACGGTGTCGCGCACCGCCAGTTCGGTGATCTTGCCGCTGAGCGTCCGCGGGATGTCGGGAACCGCGACGATCACCTTGGGCACATGGTGGGGGCTGGCGTGTTCGCGCACCCGGCGCCGGATGCGCTCCTGCACCCCGGCGTCCAGCGCCATGCCGGGGCGCAGCCGCACGAACAGCACCACCCGGGACTCCCCCGGCGTGACGGCGCTGCGCTGCTCGATGACCAGCCCCTCCAGCACCTCGGGGACCTGCTCCACCTGCCGGTAGATCTCGGCGGTGCCCACGCGCACCCCCCCGGGGTTGAGGGTGGCGTCGCTGCGCCCGTGGATCACCAGCCCGTCGTGCGCCGTGACCTCGGCCCAGTCGCCGTGGCGCCACACCCCCGGGATGTGGGTGAAGTACGCCTCCCGGTACAACCGCCCGTCGGGGTCGTTCCAGAAGGCCACCGGCATGCTGGGAAAGGGGCGGGTGCACACCAGCTCCCCGGCCTCGCCCCGCACGGGACGCCCCGTCTCGTCGGTGACGTCCACGGCCATCCCCAGCCCCCGCATCTGCAGCTCGCCGCGGTACACCGGGCCCGTGGGGTCCCCCAGGGCGAAGCAGCTGACGATGTCGGTCCCCCCCGAGATGCTGGCCAGGTGCACGTCGGCCTTGATGTCCCGGTACACGAAGTCGTAGCTGTGCGCGGCCAGGGGGCTCCCGGTGGAGAGGATGGTGCGCAGCGCGCCCAGCGTGAACCGCTCGCGCGGGCGCACCCCCTCCTTCTCCAGCACGGCCAGGTACTTGGCGCTGGTGCCGAACACCGCGACCCGTTCGGCCTCGGCCATGCGCCACAGCTGCGCCGGGTCGGGGGCCAGCGGCGCGCCGTCGTACAGGACCACCGTGGCCCCCACCGACAGCCCCGACACGAGCCAGTTCCACATCATCCACCCGCAGGTGGTGAAGTAGAACAGCACGTCGTCCGCGCGCAGGTCGGTGTGCAGCGCCAGCTCCTTCCAGTGCTGCAGCAGCGTGCCGCCCGCCCCGTGCACCATGCACTTGGGGAGCCCGGTGGTCCCCGACGAGTACAGGATGTACAGCGGATGGTTGAAGGGGAGGCGCGTGAAGCGGGGGGTGACCTCGTGCCCATGCGCCGCCAGCACGTCGGGCCACCAGGCGCCCCCGGGAAGATCGGCCACATCGCCGCCCTCGCCCAGGTGCGGCACCACCCACGTGGCCCGCACCGAGGGGAGCGCCGCCACCACCTCGCGCACCCGCTCGCGCAGGTCGATGCGCTTCCCCGCGTAGGTGTATCCGTCGGCGGCAACCAGCACCGTGGGCGCCACCTGCCCGAATCGATCCACGACGCCCCGCGTGCCGAAGTCGGGGGAGCAGGACGACCACAGGGCCCCCAGCGAGGTGGCCGCCAGCATGGCAATGACCGCCTCGGGGATGTTGGGGAGATAGCCGACCACGCGGTCCCCCTCCCCCACCCCGACCGCCCGCAGCGCGGCCGCCGCCCGCGCCACCTCGCGCGCCAGCTCCGCCCAGGTCAGCCGACGACCGGCTCCGGCCTCCGTCCACCCCACCAGCGCCACCCCCTCATCCCGGCGACGCAGCAGGTGCTCCGCGAAGTTGAGCCGTGCGCCGGTGAACCAGCGGGGCCCCGACGTCGGACCGGGAGGGACCATCCGGTCGCCCTCCTCCAGCACCGCCTCCCATGGCGCCTCGGGGGTGCCCGGCCCGTCGGCCAGGAAACCGGCCGCCTGCCACACGGCGCCCCAGAACGCCTCGGGGTGCGCCACCGACCAGCGCTGCAGCGCATGCGCGTCCCCCACCGACTCCGGGATCACCCCCCGCGCGCGCAGGTCGCGCAGGAAGCCGGCCATCCGCGAGCCTTCCGCCCGCTGCGGCGCCGGCGTCCAGAGCGGCGCCGCCGAGTCCTCCATGGCGCTCATGCCACCGCCTCCTGCGCCACCGGGACGGCCCGGCACGCGGGGCCATGCTCCTGGCAGTACCAGCCATGACGGTCGTGGAACACCAGGTGCGGCACCGGCTCGGGGTTCCACCGCACGCGCACCAGGTGCGCCACGCCGGTGCGCGGCCCCGCCAGCGCGCGCGCCTCCAGCACCTCCACCGCCGGCAGCACGGGAAACAGGTCGATCTGCGGCGCGTGGGGCGTCGGCGGGGCGGCGGGCGGGCGGGACGGCGTGGTGCGGGGCATGGCTCAGGCGAGGCGAAAGGAGAGGCGACTGAGGAATCCTCGCCAAGTCATTCCGCGCGCGCCAGCGCGGCGCGGTCGATCTTCCCCGACCCCAGCCGCGGCAGCGCGTCCACCAGCCGCACGTGGCGCGGCACCTTGTAGCGGGCCAGCCGCCGGCGCGCATCGTCCAGCAGCGCCTCGACGGAAAGCGCCGGCGTGCGGGGCACCACCCACGCGCACCCCACCTCCCCCCACCGCGCATCGGGGACCCCCACCACCGCCACTTCCAGCACCCCCGGGTGCTCCAGCAGCGCCGCCTCCACCTCCCCCGGGAAGACATTCTCCCCCCCCGAGATGAACATCTCCTTGCGGCGCCCGCGGATGCTGTAGGCCCCCTCCGCATCGCGACTGGCCAGGTCGCCGGTGCGCAGCCAGCCGTCGGCGGTGAGCAGGGCGGCGGTCTGCGCGGGGTTGCGGAAGTAGCCGCCGCACTGCTGCGGGCCATGGAGCTCCAGCTCCCCCACCTCGTCCACCCCCGCCACCGTGCCGTCGTCGCGGCGCAGCCGCATCTGCAGCCCGGGCACCGGCCACCCCACGGTCCCCGGCTTGGCCCGCGCCGCCGCATTGGTGGTGGCAAAGCAGTTGGGGCCGCACTCCGTGAGGCCGTACCCCTCGCGCATGGCGTAGCCGGCGTCCCACACGGCCGCCTTGAGGCGCGACGGGCACGGGGCCCCGCCGGCGATGAAGAAGCGCAGCCGCGGCAGGGGACGCCCCCACTGCGGGGTCTCCGTCAGCATGGCGAGCTGCGTGGGCACGCCGAAGGCGACGGTCACGCCGTGCCGCGCCAGCATCTCGAGGAAGGCGGCGGGGTCGAACGCCGGGGTGAGCAGCACGCGGCCGCCGCGGTAGAGCAGCGGCGTGGTGAACACGTTCCACCCCCCCGTGTGGAAGAAGGGGGTGGACGAGGGCCCCACGTCGTCCGCCCCCAGCTGCCACGCGGTGGTGGTGGCGATGGCGTTCCACAGCAGCTGGCGGTGCGGGATGATGACCCCCTTGGGGAGCCCCGTACTCCCCGAGGTGTACAGCAGCATCGCGGCCGTCTCCGCCTCCACGGGCGGCAGGGGGCCCGTGGCGGGCTCCACCGCGGCCAGGCGGGCGGCCACCTCGTGGTCGAGGTCGAGCCACCGCGCCGCCGGCAGCGGGTTCCCGTGCGTCCCCAGCGCGTCGGCGTGGGCCACCGCCGCTTCAGCCGTGGCGCGGAAGGCCCCCTCCCCCAGCAGGAGGCGCGGGGCGGCGTCGGCCAGCACCCGTCCCAGTTCGGGCGCCGCCAGGCGCCAGTTGAGCGGCACCAGCGCCGCCGCCGCGCGCGCGCACGCCACGAACAGCGGCACGAACGCCGGGCGGTTCTGCGCCAGGATGGCCACGCGGTCGCCGGGGGCGACCCCTTCCGCGCGCAGGAGCGCCAGCCAGCGATCGGCCTCGGCGTCGAGCGCGCGGTAGGTGATGGTGGCGTCCGTGGCGCCGTCCACCAGGGCCACCCGATCGCCGTCCACGCGGCTCCACCACGCCACCGGATCGAAGCGCGCGGGGAACGCGGCGGCCGAGGTCATGGCGACGGCGTGGCGCCCGCGCTCCCCGCGACCATGTCGGCCACCAGCGCCGTGACCGAGGGGCCCGCCGGGTCGGTGAAGCTGCCGGCGGGGGAGCCGCCTCCCCACGCATGCCCCAGCCCGGCGATGCGCACGAGGCGCACCCACGCCGTCCCCTCAGCTCCCCGCCAGGCCGCGTCGCGCCGCACGCGCCCGCCGTCCTCCCGCTCCACCGGGGGGACGGCAGCCAGCGGGGCGCCGCCGCCGCGCGCGCGCAGCGCGTCGTGCCAGGCCACGAACTGGCGCGCGGTCTCGTCGCCGTTCACCGGCGCCACCACGTTGTCCTGCTCGCCGTGCACCACCAGCACCGGGAAGGCGCGCGCGGACGCCCCCATGGCCGCCAGCAGCGCCTCGCCTCCCGGCATGGTCGCCCCGGCCCCGCGTTGCATCACCTGGAGCGCGCCCCCCACCGTGGTGGCCCCCTTCCAGGGGATCCCGGCCACCGTCGTGAGCGACGCCACCCAGGCCGGGTATGCGACGGCCAGCAGCGTGGCCATCGCGGCGCCGGCGGAGATGCCGGCCAGGTGCACGCGCCCGGGGTCCGCCCCCCACTGGCGCGCCACGTCCGTCATGAGCGCGTGCAGCAGCGCGGGCTCTCCCCCGGGCCCCTGATGCGCCGGGTCGAACCAGTTCCAGCATTTCCGCGGGTTGGCGCTGGCCGGCTGCTCCGGGTACAGCACCAGGAAGCCGCCTGCCTGGGCCGCCTCGTCCATGCGGGTGCCGCGGGCGAGGTCGGCGGCATCCTGCGTGCAGCCGTGCAGGAGCACCAGCAGCGGCAGCGCGCGCCCGGGGGCGTGCGCCGAGGGGACGTACAGGCGCCACGCGCGGGTCCCCTCGGGGCCGGCGTAGCGTCCTTCCACCACCCGTCCGTCGCCCGGGGGCGGCGCAGGCGTGGGCTCAGGGGACACCGTGGTCATGGCGGCCGGGGGAAGCGGGGAGGGGACGGCGCGCGCCGGGGTGGGGAGGACCATCCCCCCCACCCCGGCCACGACACACCACCAGCGGACGGGCATCCGCGTCAGCGATCGACGCGGAGCCCGACGAACACCATGGACCCGATGGCGGGCATGTTGAGCAGCTCGATGTGCCGCCGTCCGAACCCGCACCCCCACCCCTTCGCGTGGGCCGCGGGGAGCGCCGCATTGAGGAACACCGGCGGCGTGGTGGTGCCGCTGGTGCAGACGAAGGTGTTCTGGAACTGCACGTTGAGCACCGTGGTGCTGCTGATGCGGCGGCCAATGTTGAAGTCCAGCCCCGCGAAGCCGGGGATGCGGCCGTTGTGGACGCCCGAGAGGAACTGGTAGTCCTTGAAGTGGCGGAAGGTGAAGCCGCCGAAGGTGCCCCACGGCCCGTCGCGCATGTCGAGGCCGGCGGTGGCCTTGAAGGTGGGGCTGTTGAGCGCGGTGGCCTCGGGCGGATCCCCCGGCTTGGGGATGATCGAGTCGAGGCGCATCATGCTCATGGTGCCCGAGAAGGTCACCCGGGGGCTGACGAGGTAGCGCAGGCCGGCGTCGATGCCGGAGAGCGTCGCCTTGCCGAGGTTGAAGTACGTGAGGGCGATCTGGTCGGCGCCCGCGGCGTTGGTGTACTTGGTGCCGGTGCGCGTGTTGGACGCGAACGTGGCGGCGGCGCCGCCGAACGGGTTGGCCACCACCACCAGCGGGCTGAGGAACGACTCGTAGCGCGCCACGTAGCCGGCGATGTCGAGGAACAGCTTGTCGTCCACGACGCCCTTGTAGCCCAGCTCGAAGGTGTTGTTCACCTCGGGGACCACCGGGTCGAGGGTGCGCACCACCGCGCCGGTCGCGTTGCGGACCGTGATGCCGTCGCGGTTGCCGAACACCCCCACGCCCGGGGAGAAGTCCCGGAAGTAGAAGCTGGTCTGCAGGATGGTGGGGGACTTGAACGCCCGGTTGAAGGTCAGGCGGAAGGTGGAGTTCTCGTCGGGGGAGACGAGGATGGCCGCCTTCGGGCTGAGCTGCGGGTCGTAGAACTCCGGGTTGTCGTAGCGGGCGCCCAGCACGAGCTTGGTGGTGCCGTTGAGCGGCGTCTCGGTCTGCGCGTACACGCCCATCTGCTGGAGCGAGAGGTCGTCACCGGTGATGGCGTCCTCCAGCCACACGCGCTTCGAGCTGACCACGTCGCGGCGGAGCTGCCCGCCGGCGATCACGCGCGTGTTGAACAGCCCCGGCAGGGTGCGGTTGTACTGCACCTCGGCGGCGTACAGGCGCCCGTCGGCGGGGAACCCGGACAGCTTCTTGACCGAGTCGTCGCTGAGGGCGGCGAAGCGCGGCGAGAGGCGGTTGGTGGAGAAGCCGTTGAGCGCGAAGGTCTGCCCGGACAGCGAGCGGGTGGCGTACGCCTGCGCGAACCAGTGGTCGCTGGTGAAGCGCAGCTGCTGGTTCCAGTACCCCCAGTCGCGCAGCTGGTTGCGGCCGGCGCTGGTGACGCCCACGCCGTTGCTCACGCTGGCCCCCCCCTGGTACTCCAGGCGGGCCCCGTTGTCGAAGTAGTACACGAGCGCGCCGCCGGCGCGGCGGTAGCTGGTGAACCAGTCGGCGCCCAGCTCGGGGGAGGGGATCGTGCGCGGCGCCACGGCCGCGTAGTTGTTGGTGTTGCGCCAGTCGTACCCCTGCAGCACCTCGCCGGTGACCTTGTACCCCAGCTTGCCCTTCACGCCGGCGTAGCGGATCTGGAAGTCGGTCATGCTCACGGCCCCCGGGGAGTCTTCCATGAAGCGCGCCAGGCGGGAGTTGTTGGTGCCGGCGGAGAGCTCCATGGTGAGGCCGCGGTACTGCCGGGGGTCCTTGGATTGCAGCGTGACGACGCCGTTGGAGGCGTCGGGGCCGTACAGCGCGGCGCCCGGGCCCACCAGCACCTCGACGCCGGCGATGTCGATCTTGGGGATGGTCGTGAAGACGCCCACCGGCAGCCCGTTCTCGGGGAGCACGGCGATGCGGCCGTCCTCCATCTGCAGCATGCGGTTGTTGAAGGCGCTGTTGAAGCCGCGGGCGTTGATGCCGGCGGCGGCGATGCCGGTCTGGAAGAAGTCCACCCCCTTGACCTCCTTCAGCGCCGCGACGAAGGAGTTGCCGACGCTGTACTTGATCTGCTCGGCGTCGATGCGGGTGACCGTGGCGGGGGCGTCGGTGATCTTCTCGATGCGCCGCGACGCCGACACCACGTAGCCGCCCAGCTGCAGCGCGGTGACGGACAGCGTCACGTCGAGCCGCGCCTCGCCGCCGGCGGTGATGGTCACGTTGGGGACGTTGCGGGCGGCGGTGCCGAGGCGCTGCACGCGCACCGTGTAGCTGCCGGCGGGGATGCCGACGATGCGGTAGCGCCCGTCCACGCCGGAGGTGCCGGCGAAGCGGGTGCCCACCACGGTGACCTGCGCGCCGGGGAGGGGCACCTTGGCGCTGTCGGTGACGGTGCCGGCCAGGGTGCCGCCCTGGGCGGCGGCCACCCGGGGGAGTGCCAGCAGCGGCACGAGGGCCAGGAGGGCGAACGCGCGGCGCCCGAGGCGGGCCAGCCGGGGTACGCAATGGGACATGGGGTCTCCAGGAGGGAAGATTGAGGAACCGCGAGGGAACGAGCGGGGCGCGCGAGGCGCGGTGCGGGCGCCGCCGGGGGGCGGGATGGCGGGAGGGAGCATGCGCGTCAGGCCTCCATGACGGCGCGCACGTCGGGGGGCAGCGCGGGGGCGCCCGCGCGGGTGAGGCGGGAGACCGCCACGAACACCAGCAGCGAGGCCACCAGCGCTATGGCCGTGGCCGTGACGCCGGCCGGAAACGAGAACCACTTGAGGAAGGCGAGCGTCTCCAGCACCAGCGTGACCGCCAGCCCCGTGGCGATGGAGGCGATGGCGCCGGCGCGCGTGGCGCCCGCCCAGTTGAGCCCCAGCGCCAGCGCCGGCACCAGCGTGGAGGCAAACAGCCCCCAGCCGAACACGCCCAGGAACGCCACCAGCGTCCCCGACGCCTGCGCCACCGCCGCGGCCAGCACCGTGAGCACCATGGTCCACACCCGCCCCCACCGGAGCTCGTCGCGGACCCGCCGCCCGAACGCCACCGGGAGGTCGTGGGTGAGCGCCGCCGCCCCGATGCTCATGAACGAGTTCACCGTGCTCATGATGGCCGCCGCCACCGCCGAGAAGACCACCGCCGCCAGCGGCAGGGGGACGGCGCGCAGCAGGAACGCGGGGGTCGCGTCGTCCGGGGTGCGCAGCGCGGGCGCCTGCCCCGACACCACCAGCGCCTTCATGGCGATCCCCACCCCCACGAACAGCAGCAGCGTGAGGAAGAGCGCGCACGTCATGAGCAGCGGGAACCAGCGCAGCTGCCGCGGGTCGCGCAGCATGAAGAACTTGTGCACCACGTGCGGCTGCCCCAGCGACCCCACCCCGAACACGAAGTAGAACGACAGCGCGGCCAGCGGGGTGAGCTTGCCGAAGGGCGCCAGGATGGCCGGATCGTGCGCCAGCAGCGTGCGGCTGATCCCCGCCAGCCCGCCGCCGCTGTCCAGCGCCGCCTGGAACACCAGCACCGAGGCCGCCGCCATCAGCAGCCCCTGGAAGACGTCGTTGTAGATCCCCGCCAGGATGCCGCCGGCCACCGAGTAGGCCAGCACCACCGCCGTGCCGATCCAGATGCCCGCCGCGACGCCGGTGCCGAAGATCGCGTCGATGACGATCCCCAGCGCCAGCAGGTTGGTGCCCATGTATCCGACCACCGCCAGCACGATGGCCACCGCCGCCAGCCCCTGTGCCGCCGGCGAGCCATAGCGCGCGCCGATGGCATCGGGGATGGTGATCATCTCGCGCACCTCGGCCAGCAGCCGGAGTCGCTTGGCCAGCACCCACGCGCCCATGGTGTTGGTGAGCGCCGCCGGGAGCACGATGAACACCGCCCCCAGCCCCAGCGTGTACACCAGCCCCGGGCCGCCGATGAAGGCGAACCCCGACAGCGTCGCCGCCATGGCCGCGATGGCCAGCGTGAACAGCCCGATCCCCTGCCCCGCCACGAAGAAATCCGCGGCCGAGCGCGTGCGGCGCGCGGCGACCCAGCTGATGGCCGCCACCACGGCGAAATAGGCCAGCGCCACCCCGCCAATGACCGGCCGGGCGTTCTCGGGGAGGGCCATCGCCTGCACCTGCGCCAGCCCCGGGATCACGGCGCCCCCTCCGGCGCGCGCGGGCGCGCGTCCCGGGCCGCGGCGTCCCGCGCCATGGCGTCCCGGGCGTCCCGCACCATGGCGAGGTCCGCCGCGTCCAGCGTGAGCGCATCGAAGGTGAGCGCGTACGCCACGGGGAGGATGAACAGCGGCAGCAGCCCCACCCCGTACAGGATCACCGCCGCGCGCGGCGGGAGCCCCAGCCACAGCGGGCCGTCGGCCCGATCCGGAGGGAGCCACAGCGCCAGCAGGAACCCGCCGGCCACCAGCAGCAGCACCAGCGCCACCGGGGCGCGCAACCGCCCCAACCGCCGGTGTTCGCGCACCACCCCCAGCAGCATGAGCGCCACCATGGTCACCGGCAGCGCCGCGGCCATCAGCCACGGCCCCCAGGCGGCCACCGCCCGGGGACCGAACGCCGACGCGTACGCCAGCGCGATCCCGACCGTCCCCAGCACCACGCCCGCCAGCGGGGCGCGCCGCACGCGCGACGGCGGGAGGGACGGAACGGCAGGGGTCATGCCTCGGAGGGGTGGGGGGTGTACAGGGACGCCAGCAGCGCGGCATGGCGCGCCTCGACCTCGGCGCGCTTCACCTTGAATGTGGGCGTCAATTCGCCGGTGTCCACCGAAAACTCGGCCTCCGTGACCGCCCACGCCACCACGCGGTCGGTGCGCGGGAGCCCGGCGTTCACCCCGTCCACCGCGGCCGCCAGCTGCTCGCGCAGCGTCGGATGCCGCACCAACGCCCCCCACGGGAGCGCCACCCCGCGCTCGCGCGCCCACGCCTCCACCACCGGGCGCCGCAGCGCCAGGAGCGCCACGAGGTGCTTGCGCCCCTCCCCGTGGCACACCGCATGGGCGATGAACGGCGTGTCGGCCAGCGCCCCCTCAATGGGTAACGGTGCCACCTTCCGCCCCGTGGAAAGGGCGATGAGCTCCTTGATCCGCCCCGTGATGGTCAGCGCCCCGGTGGCGTCCACCACCGCCCGGTCGCCGGTGCGCAGCCACACGCCGTCGCTGGTGAAGGCGGCCGCCGACTCCTCCGGCCGCCCCCAGTAGCCACTGAAGGTGAGGGCACTCCGCCGCACCAGCAACTCGCCATCCTCGGCCACGCGCACCTCGGTCCCCGGCATGGGAGGCCCCACCACGTCGGTGCGCGGCGCCGCGGGGCGGTTCATGGCCACGCACAGGTGCTCCGTCTGCCCGTACGCCCCCACGATGGGGCACCCCAGCGCCCCCAGCGCTTCCGCCACGGACGACGGGAGCGGCGCCCCCCCGGAGGTGGCCAGCCGCACGCGCGGGCCCAGCAGCTCGGCCAGCGCCGCCCGGGGATCGCCACCGGTGCGGCGCGCCACCTCGGTGCGCTCGTACACCCGCTCGAAGATCCGCGGCAGCCCCCCCACCAGCGTGGGGCCGAAATCGGCGCACACGGCAAACAGGTCGGCGGGGTCCTCCACCAGCGCCGTGGCCATCCCCGCCGCCAGCCGCGTCCCCTGCCCGAACATCCGCTCGGCCGCATGCGAAAACGGGAGGAACGCCAGCGCGCGGTCGCCGGCCGTGAGCCCCAGCACCGCCGTCACCGACGCGGCGCTGGCCGCCAGGCACCGATGCGTGATCATGGCCCCCTTGGGAGCGCCCGTGGAGCCCGAGGTGTAGATGAGCGCCGCGAGGTCGTCCGCAGCCACCGCCTCGGCCCGCGCGCGCAGCTGCGCGGCCAGGGCCGCATCGTGCCGCAGCGCCGCGCCCCCGGCAGCGCACCAGGCCTCGAACGTCGGCACGCCGGGGACCGCGTCATCGGTCACGAGCCGCACCGCCTCCGCGGGCCACCCCAGCCGGCGCGCCGCCTCCCGCACAAGGGCGCACCGGTCGGCCGAATCGGCCACCACCAGCACCGGGGCGCAGTCCTCCAGCAGCTGCGCCACCTGCACGGCGGTGCTGGAGGGGTACACGCCCACGCCGACAGCCCGCAGCTGCTGCAGTGCCAGGTCCAGCACCGGCCACAGCAGCCGGTTGCCGGCAAAGACCGCCACCCGGTCGCCGGGGGCCACGCCCTCCCGCAGCAGCGCCGCGGCGGCCACGTCCACCGCGCGCGCCCAGTCGCCCCACGTGACACGGCGCACCGGGTGCGCGTGCCCCGCCGGGTACACCGCCCACGCCAGCGCGTCGGGGCGCACCCGGGCCCAATGCCGCAGCTGCGCCACCAGCAACGGCGCCCGCGCCACGTCAACCGGCGCGTCGGCCACCAGCGTGGCGGTCAGGGCGTCCTCCGGATGCGCCAGCGCAACGCCACCGATCCCATGGCCAGTCCGGCCCCCGACCCGGTGAGCACCACCAGCGCCCCGTCGGCCAGCCGCCCCGCCCGCACGGCGTCGTCCAGCGCCATCGGCAGGCATGCCGACCCGGTGTACCCCCACTTGTGCATCACCGTATGGGCGCGCGCCATCGGCTGCCCCAGCGCGGCCATGACCGTGACGATGGTGGCGCGGTTCACCTGCGTCCACAGCCAGAGGTCCACGTCGTCGGGGGTGGCCCCCGCGCGCGCCAGCACGGACCGCACGATCCGCGGCCACCCCGCCTCGTTCACGCTGGCCGGGTACTTCTGCACGAAGCGCAGGCGGTTGCGATCGCCCGCCGCCAGCACGTCGGCGGTGACCGGGGTGCGCGCGCCGCCGGCAAACACCCCCATCCCCTCGCAGTACCGGCCGTCGGCGAACAGCTCCGACGCCAGCACCCCGGGCGCCCCGGCGCGCTCCACCACCGCCGCGCCGGCCCCGTCGGCGAAGATGGTGACCGTCTTCTTGTCGCGCGGGTCGAGGAAGCGCGACATGGCGTAGGCGCCCACCACCAGCACGCGCGCATAGCGCGGGTCGGCCACCAGGAACTTCCACGCCACGTCCAGCGCCGTGACGAAGCCCGCACACCCGGCGTTCAGGTCGAAGGTGCCGGCATGCGTGGACAGCCCCAGCCGCCCGTGCACCACCGACGCAGTGGCCGGGGAGACGTACTCCGGGGTGTCGGTGGCCACGATGAGCAGGTCCACGTCGCCCGCGCGGAGCCCGGCCGCCTGCAGCGCGCGCTCGGCGGCGGCGGCGGCCAGGTCGGCGGTGGACTCGTGCGGGGCGCACCAGCGGCGTTCCTCGATCCCCAGCGTCCCCGCCACGAACGGGTGGATGTCCTCGCCCAGCTGCGCCGACAGCTCGGCGTTGGTGACCACCCGAGCGGGGACGGCCGAACCGGTCCCGGTGATGACGGCGTGCGAGGCCACGGCGCGCGCCCCGGCGGCTACAGCCCCAGCACCAGCGCGAACACCAGCGGCGCCACGATGCTCGCGTCCGACTCGATGATGTACTTCGGCGTCTCGATCCCCAGCTTCCCCCACGTGATCTTCTCGTTGGGCACGGCGCCCGAGTACGACCCGTAGCTGGTGGTGGAGTCGCTGATCTGGCAGAAGTACCCCCACAGCGGCACCTCCTCCCGCTTCAGGTCCTGGTGCAGCATCGGCACCACGCAGATCGGGAAGTCCCCGGCGATCCCGCCGCCGATCTGGAAGAAGCCGATCGTGGTGTCGGCCGTGGTGCGCGTGTACCAGTCCGCGAGGTACATCATGTACTCGATGCCGCTGCGCACGGTGTGGACGTTCTTGACGTCCCCCTCGATCACGTGGCCGGCGAAGATGTTCCCCGTGGTGGAGTCCTCCCACCCCGGCACGATGATCGGCAGGTTCTTCTGCGCCGCCGCCAGCATCCACGAGTCCTTGGGGTCGATCTGGTAGTACGGCTCCAGCGCCCCGCTCAGCAGGATCCGGTACATGAACTCGTGCGGGAAGTACCGCTCCCCGGCCTGGTCGGCGCGGGTCCACTCCGACAGCACGGCGTGCTCGATCCGCCGGATCGCCTCCCCCTCGGGGATGCAGGTGTCGGTCACGCGGTTCATGTGCCGGTCCAGCAGCGCCAGCTCGTCCTGCGGCGTGAGGTCGCGATAGTTCGGCACCCGCGCGTAGTGGTCGTGCGCCACGAGGTTGTAGATGTCCTCCTCGAGGTTGGCGCCGGTGCAGGTGATGGCATGCACCTTGTCCTGCCGGATCATCTCGGCCAGCGACAGCCCCAGCTCGGCGGTGCTCATCGCGCCAGCCAGGGTGACCATCATCTTCCCGCCCTGGTCCAGGTGCCGCCGGTAGCCGTCGGCGGCGTCGATGAGGGCGGCGGCGTTGAAGTGCCGATAGTGATGGCGCAGGAACGCCGAGACGGGGGCGGACGGGGTGGCCATGGCGGCAGCGACGCGAGGGGACGACTACGGCCGTCGCACCCAGCGCGCGCCGGCCTGCGGAATCTAACGCCGCCCGTTCCTCGACCCGGAGTGGGGCGCCCCCGCGCCCCCGCCAAAGGCCAGGAACGCCGCCCCCACGCCCAGCGCCAGCCCGGCCCCGCTGAACCCGATGGCGGCGGCCACCACGGCGCCCGCCGCGAACAGCAGGCCGGCCCGCTGCGTGGCCCGCCCCTCGCCCTCGGCCGGCGGATGCCACCGCCGCACCGACGGGCGCGTCCGGGGAGAGCGTGCGGTGAAGTCCACCACGCGCCCATCCTGCCAGTGCAGCGAGGTGGGGATCGCCATCCCCGGCTCCAGCGGCGGCGGGGCGCCGCCCTCCGCCTCATCCCCCGCGCCCGGCTGCTCCCCGTTGGCGGATCGCGCCGAATCAGGATCCGCCTCCTGCTCCGCCGCACGCTCCGCGGCGGCCAAGGCCTCGCGCACCGCGTCCTGCTCCGCCGCGCGCGCCTGCTGACGCGCCGCCGCTCGCATGGCCGCCGTCTCCTCCAGCAGCGACAGTCCCAATCGCACCGGCAACAGCAGGTCGCCGCCCCCGGCGGGGGACCGCTCGGTCCACGGAGCGCCCGACACGAGGGGCTCCCCCGCCGGGGTCGCGGGCTCAACGCCCCCCGCGGGGGTCACCGGTGCCTCCGGTGGCGACGGGTCCGCCCCCGCCGGGAAGCGGTCCGCCAGCGGGCGGTCGCCCAGCGCAAACGCCTCCAGCAGCCGCAGCTGCAGCGGGGAGACCGTCCGCTGCAGCCGGAACAGCAGCCGCGCAGCCTCGTCGTCGCGGCGCTGCTGCACGGTGGGCACCAGCTGCAGGACCAAGCGTCGCAACGGGTCTCCCTCGTCGCGGGCGCGGGGGCCGTCGGCGAGGGCGTCGATCACCGCCGCCATCAGCGCGCGCAACGCCTGCTCCTGCGCGGGGGTGACGTCGTCCGTGAGGGGGATGCGCGTGCCCACCGCCCGCAGCAGGCGGCGCGTCTCCAGGAGCGCGGTGGCGGGCGGGCCGTCTGCCAGCAGCACGGCCACGCGCCGCACCAGGCGCGCCACCAGGTCGGGGAGGGGCGCGTCGGTCGCCGCGCCACGCGCCTCGGGGTCGGTGGCGTCACGCCGCTCGGGATCCCGGAGCGGGGGGGCTGCCGTGGCCACGGGACCTTGGTGCGCGGCCGCCTGGGCGGCCACCTGCGCCGCCGCCAGCGTGGCCGCCATCACGGCACCCTGCGCCGCAGCGGCCGCACCGGCCGGCGCGCCGGTGTCGGGCACCGGCGGCGGTGACGGGACGTCCACGCCGGGGGCCGAGCGGCGCGCCTCCGCCCGAATGGCGCGCATTGCCAGCCGCGCATAGACAACGGCGGGATGGTCGGGGTGGCGGCTGGCCACCGCCTCGACGCGGTCCCACGCGCCATCGGCATCTCCATGCCGCGCCTGCAGCACGGCGTGCTGCGCCTCAAGCAGGGGCTGGTCGGGGTTCAGCGCCATGGCCTCCTCGAGCAACTGCCGCGCCGCCCCCAGGTCGCCGGTCCCCGCACGGGCCAGGGAGCGGGCAAAGCGCAGGGCCGCGGATTCGGGGCGCATGGCCAGCCCGTCCGCCGCCACCCGGTCGCCGTCCGCCGTGCGACCGATCCCCAGAAGGGCGCCGGCGCGCAGGTACCACCCCTCCTCCGATCCTTGCGCCCCCTCCCACACCTGGTCCAGGATGGCCATGGTCTCGGCCGGGGACTGCCGCACCAGCGCGCCGCGCGCCTGCTCCAACCCCACTTCCAGCTCGCCCCCCGCCACGGCCTCCCGCTGCACCACCGTGTCCTCGGTGCCCAGCAGCGCGCGCGGGTCCACCCCGCTCCGATCGAGCAACCCGCCCGGCGCCTGCCCGGCGGCGGGAAGCTCCGCGATCCCGGGGATGCGCGGCACACCCGCCGGCGCCACCGGGGCAGCCGGCGGCGCGCCCCCCACGGCGGGGGAGGCGGAAGCCGGCAGGAGCCGGGTGGTGGCGGGAGAGATGCGCACGGTCATGGGTGGGGCGTGCCGGACCACGGGGGGAGGCGGGGGCGCGCGGGGGGCGCGCGATCCACCGCCACCTCGACCATCAGACCAGCGTGTTCACGAGGGCCTCGCCCAGGTTGGTGCGGCCGTAGCCGCCGGTGTCCTCGAACCACCGGTACGCGCCGCCGCGCCGGTCCAGCGCGATGCGGCGGCGCGTGGCGCGGTGCTCGTACAGCCGCAGCTCGCCCACGTCGGCGGGGCCGGCGACGAAGCCGATGAACCAGAACGCACCGATGGCGTCCACGGCGTGCATGCCGAACTCCACCGCCAGCGCGCGCTGCAGCGGGGTCCAGTCGGGGGGGCGGAGGGCCGGGTAGGATGCGGACATGGGTCGTGTCTGCGCGCAAGACGCCCGGCCCACGCGCGCGTCACGGGTTGTCACATCGGTGGCGCGCGCCGTTCTGCCGCGTGTGCCGCGCGCACGCAACGTCGCGCGCGCGCCACGCCTGCGCGCTACCCGATGCGCGACGGCGCCGCGTGCCGGCGGATGAACGCCGCGCTCGCCGCCAGCGAGGCGCGCGCCTCGGGGAGCACGGCGGCGAAGAACTGCCACACGTGCGGCACGCGGTGCCACAGCGCCAGCTCCACCGGCACGCCGGCCGCCCGCGCGCGCTCGGCCACCCGCACCGTGTCATCGCGCAGCACCTCATCGTGGCTGGCGTGCAGCAGCAGCGGCGGGAGGGCGCGGAAGTCGCCATACAGCGGCGACAGCAGCGGGGTGCGCGGGTCGGCGCCGCCAGCATAGAAGCGGGCCGCGCGACGGATGGTGTCGCCGGCGAACATGGCGCACCGGTCGGAGTTCTCGTCCAGTGACGCCCCGGTGGCCGCCAGGTCCGTCCACGGGCTGAACAGCACCAGCGCCGCGGGGAGCGCCCCCCCGGCGTCGCGCAGCGCCATGGCCAGCGCCAGCGCCAGCCCGCCCCCCGCGGAGTCACCGGCCACCACGATCCGCCCGGGGGTGACCCCCTGCTCCTCCACCAGGTGGCGCCATGCGCCGCGCGCGTCCTCCAGCGCCCCGGGGTACGGATGCTCGGGGGCCAATCGATAGTCGGGCACCCACGCGCGCCCCGCCACCCGGCGCACCAGCGACGCCACCAGCGGCCGGTGCGTCTCGGGGGAACAGGCGATGTAGCCGCCGCCATGCAGATACAGCAGCACCGGCGCATTCTCCGCCGCCCCCACCCCCTCCACCAGCTCCCCGCCCGGCCAGTGGCCGGCCGCCGGGAGCGGCGTCACTGTGCCGCCGGCGGCGCGCGCCATCAGCATCCGCGCCCCCCGCGGACGCCCCATCTGCGACCGCACCCACAGCGGGTCGATGGGGCGGTGCGCGTGCGGGCGCATGCGGGCCCGCACCAGGGCGCTCACCACCCGCGACTGCCAGCTGGGGGGCGGCGCGGGGCTAGCGACCAAGCTGCCGCTCCACCGCTTCGCGATAGTTGCGGCTGAGCCGCAGCTGGGCCCCGGTGTCCAGCTGCACCAGGTAGTCGCCCGAGAACCACTGCTGCATCTCCCGCACCCGGTTGAGGTTCACAATGGTGGACCGGTGGATGCGGGCGAAGATACGCGGATCCAGCTGCTCGGCCAGCGCGCTGATCCGCTCCCGGATGACGTGCACCGTGTCCCCCACATGCAGGCGCACGTAGTTGCGGTCGGCCTCGACCCAGTCGATGTCGGTGGTGCGCACGAACGCCATCCGCCCTTGCTGCCGCACCAGCAGCCGGCTGGGGTAGCCCCCCTCGCCCCCCGCCGGGCGCTCCCCGACGCCGGCCTCGGCCGTTCCCGTGCCGTCTCCCGGGACGGATGCCACCGCCCCCGCCAGCCCCCCCACCCGGACCGCCAGCTCCGCCTGCCCGGCGGCCAGCTTGCGCACCGTGTCCAGGAGCTCCCCCAGCCGGGTGGCCGCCATGGCGTCGGCCCGCTGCCGGCGCGCCCGCTCGAAGGCCCGGTGGAAGCGGTCGGCATCCACCGGCTTGAGCACGTAGTCCACGGCGTGCACCTCGAAGGCCCTTTGCGCGTGCTCGTCGTAGGCCGTCACGAACAGCACCAGCGGCATCGGCCCCCCATCCAGCTGGCGCAGCACCTCGAAGCCGTCCCCCCCCGGCATCTGCACATCCAGGCACACCAGGTCCGGGGCGGTCTCCCGGATGACGCGCACCGCCTCGCTCCCCGACGCCGCCTCCCCCACCACCTCCACCTCCGGCTCCGCCTGCACGAGGCGGCGCACCCGCTGGCGCGCCAGTGCCTCATCATCCACGATCACCACACGCATGGTATTCTCCGGTGTCCCGCCCCTGCCGACGGCGCCTGCGACGACGCCCCTTGCAACCTCGGCGCTACTACCTCAGGATGGCAGGCAGGGTTCCCCCCGTAAAGCACCCCGTGCTCGTCACCTCTCCTCCGCTCACCCTCGCCGACGCCGGGGCGCGCCTGCGGCGCTTCGTGCGCACCGCGTTCGCGCTGGTGTGGATCGTCCCCGCCGCGCTGGCATCCCTCCAGCTCACGCTGCTGGGGGACCCCTCGGGGGTGCGTCCGCCCCCCGTCGTCGCCCTGGTGTGGCAGGGGGACATCTGGCTGGTGTGGGCGCTCTGGTCCCAGCTGATCATCACCCTGGTGGACCGCGTCCGCCCCGACACCGGCGGGATGCGCCGCTGGATCGCGGTGCACGCCGCCGGCACCACCCTGGTCAGCGCGGTCAACATCCTCTTCATCGCCGCCCTCGACCATCACTTCAGCCCCGCCGTCCACGCCGCGGGGTTCCGGGGCGCCCTCCGGGGGGCGATCCTCGGGCACCTCGACATGCAGGTGGTGCTCTACTGGGCCGTCCTCGGCACCGCGTACATGGTGGAGTTCGTGCGCCGGTACCGCGAGCGCGACCAGGACGCCGCCGAGCTGCAGCAGGCCCTGGCGCGGACCCAGCTGGAGGCGCTGCGGCTGCAGCTCAACCCGCACTTCCTCTTCAACGCCCTCAACGCCGTGGCGGCGCTGATGGAGGACGACGTGCGCGAGGCGCAGCGCACCCTCACCCGCGTGAGCGACCTGCTCCGCATGTCGCTGCGCCGCGCCGGCACCTCGCTGATCCCCCTGTGGCAGGAGCTGGAGCTGGTGGAGGCCTACCTGGACGTGGCGCGCGTCCGGTACGGCGCCGGTTTGGAGGTGGACCTCACCGTGGACCCCGGGAGCGTGGACGTCCCTGTCCCGAGCTTCCTCCTGCAGCCCCTCGTGGAGAACGCCCTGAAGCACGGCCTCGTCCCCGGGGCACCCAACCAGCGCATCCGCCTCGCGGTGGCGCGCGACGGTGCCATGCTCGACATTCTCGTGGAGGACAACGGCAAGGGGCTGGAAGGGACGATCACCGAGACGGGGAGCTTCCTCGCGGTCAATCCGTCGGTGGACGGCCTGGGGATCGGGCTCACCAACACGCGCCAGCGCCTGGCCACCCTCTACGGCAATCGCTACGCCTTTCGCCTTGGCGACCCTCCCGGGGGGGGGTGTCGCGTCCACATCCGCCTCCCCATCAGCTGACGCGCCCCCTCCGGCGCCCCACCCCTCCACGCATGGCCGACCCCTCCTCCGCCCCCCGCCGCGCCGACGGCACGCTGATCGCGGCGCTCCTCCTGGCCGTCGGCCTGGCGCTGGGGGGGCACTTGGCCGGATCCGGCTTCAGCCGTCTGCGCACCGCCGACCGCACCGTCACCGTGAAGGGGGTCTCCGAGCGCGCGGTGAAGGCCGACCTGGCCATCTGGCCGCTCCGCCTCACGGCCAGCGACGACGACCTGGGGCGCGCCAATGCGGCGCTGGAGCGGAGCGTCCGCCTGGTGCGCGACTTCCTGAGGGCGCAAGGGCTGGACAGCGCCGCCACCGAGGTCACGCTGCAGGAGTTCGGCGTGGAGGACACCCGCACCACCGGGATGACCAACACCGCCCGCTTCCTGGTGCGGGTGGCCATGGTGGTGCGCTCCACCAACGTGGACCGCGTGCTGGCGGCCAGCCAGGCGGTGGCCGACCTGGCGCGCGACGGCGTGGTGCTCACCTCGGGGCAGCAGTACGGCAACGGCGGCCCCACCTTCGTGTTCACCGGCCTCAATGCCATCAAGCCGGCCATGATCGCCGAGGTCACCGCGCGCGCGCGCGAATCGGCGGAGCAGTTCGCGCGCGATGCCGGAAGCCCGCTGGTGGGGATCCGCACCGCCAGCCAGGGGGTCTTCGAGATCCTCCCCCGCGACGAGGCCTCGGGGATCACCGAGGAAAGCCAGGTGATGAAGCGGGTGCGGCTGGTGAGCACCGTGGTGTACGGCCTAGGCGACTGACCGCACGGACACGGCGGGGGCGCGCGCCGGCCGCCCCCGCCCCCCTTCGCCTACACGAACGCCGACAGCCCCGTGATCGCGCGCCCCACGATCATGGTGTTCACCTCGTTGGACCCCTCGTACGAGTAGATCGCCTCCGCGTCGGCGAAGAGGCGTGCCACGTGGTACTCCAGCAGGATCCCGTTCCCCCCGAGGGTGTCGCGCGCCAGCGCCACCGTCTCGCGGCAGCGCGCCGCGCAGAACTGCTTGGCCAGCGCCGACAGCTCGTCCACCGGCCCCAGCCGGTCCTGCAGCTCCGAGGCGCGGAGCGCCAGCCCGATGCTGGCGGTCACGTTCCCCACCATGGTCACCAGCTTCTGCTGCACCAGCTGGAAGCCGCCGATAGGGCGCCCGAACTGCGTCCGCGACTGCGCGTACCGGAGCGCATGCTCGTAGGCCCCCATCCCGCACCCCACCCCCTGCCACGCCGTGCCGCACCGCGCCATCACCAGCACCCGCTGCGTGTCGGCAAAGGTCTCGGCCCGCTGCAGCCGGTCGGCCTCGGCCACCCGCACGTCGCGCAGCGTGATCAGCCCGTTGTGCACGGTGCGCTGCGCGATCTTCCCGGGCATCATCACCGCCGAGTAGCCCGGAAGCGCGGTGCGCACGAGGAACCCCTTCACCTGCTGGGTGGCCTCGTCGCGCGCCCAGATCACCACCACATCGCACCAGGTGGAGTTGCCAATCCACTTCTTCTGCCCGTTGAGGACCCAGTGGTCCCCCTCGCGGCGGCAGGTCGTGGTGAGCCCGCGCGCCACCCCGGACCCCACCTCGGGTTCGGTGAGCCCGAACGCCCCCACCAGCTCCCAGCGGCGCAGCTTCGGGAGCCACTCGGCCTGCTGCTCGTCGCTGCCACACAGGGCGATGGACCCCATGCACAGCCCCGCGTGCACCCCGAAGAAGGTGGCCAGCGAGGGGTCCACCCGCGAGAGCTCCATCGCCAGCAGCCCGTCTCCCACGGTGGCGTGCGGCGCGCGCTCCGGGGTGAAGGCGTCATGCAGCAGGTCCAGCTCCTGCATCCGCCGCACCAGGTACTCGCGCGGGAACTCGGCCTTCTCCCAGTAGGCGTTGGCCTGCGGCTCCCACTCCTCGCTCATGAACTGCCGGAGCTTGCGCCGCGGGGCGTTGACCGCCTCGGGGAGGGTGTCGAGGTAGCCGTAGAAGTCTCCGGTGACGGGGGGGGTGGGGCGCGGGCGGGAGGGGCTCATGGGGCGGGTGCGGGGGAAACCGGTCGCGGGACGGTGTACCTTGCTACCACGACGTACGGGACCGGCAGCAGGTTGAACCCCCGCGCAACGGCCGCCGGGGGGGAAACGTTCCGCCCCGACGCACCCCGTCCCCCCGCCGCCCGCACCCGATGCGCCTGTCGCAGTACCTGGCCCGCCTGGGGTACGCTCCCCGCCGTGACTGCGAGCGCTGGATCGCCGCGCGCCGCGTGACCGACGGGGCGGGACGGCCGCTGGCGGACCGAAGCCCGTTCACCCACGACGACGTCCGGGTGGACGGGGCACCCCTCGACCCGCCCCCCGGCGTGGTGGTGCTGCTGCACAAGCCGGCCGGCTACGTCTGCTCGCTGCAGGACCGCCCGCCGCTGGTGTACGACCTGCTGCCGTCGCGTTTCCGGCAGCGCGACCCGGTGCTGGCGCCGGTGGGGCGGCTGGACGCCGACACCACGGGGGCGCTGCTCCTCACCGACGACGGCGCGCTGAACCACCGGCTCACCTCACCCCGGCACCATGTGGCCAAGGTGTACCTGGCCACGGTGGCCGAGCCGCTGCGGGGGGATGAGGGGGCGGCGTTCGCGGCCGGCACGCTGGTGCTCAACGGCGAACCTGCACCGTGCGCGCCAGCCCCGCTGGAGGCGGTGGACGCGCACCGGGCGCGCGTCACGCTGCACGAGGGGCGCTACCACCAGGTGCGGCGCATGTTCGCGGCCCTCGGGCACCATGTGACCGCGCTGCACCGCGAGGCCGTGGGGCCGATCGCGCTGGATGGGCTGGCCGAGGGCGCCTGGCGCGTGCTCAGCGCGGCAGATCGGTCACGGCTGGCGGACGCACCGCGCCGAGCACCTTGAAGCGGGGAGACTCACGCAGGCGGCGGACGCCGCCGAAGTGCGCGGTGATGACGTCCTCGTAGGGGAGGGTGCGGTTGGCCACCAGGAACAGCCGCCCCCCGGGGCGGAGCCGCTCCGCCGCCTCGGCGATGAACTGCGCGGGGAGGTGGTAGTCGGTCCCCTTGCCCAGGTGGAATGGGGGGTTGGTGACCACCGCGTCAAAGGGCTCGTCACCGGCAGCGGCGGCCACGTCGCTGACCCGCGCCTCGCAGGACGGCAGCGGGTGGCGGGCCAGCGTGCGGTGCACGGCCGCCACGGCCTCGGCGTCGGCGTCGAGCAGCAGCACGCGCGACGCGCCGTGGCGGTGCGCGGCCATGAGCCCCAGCGCGCCGGCCCCGCACCCCAGGTCGAGCACCGCGCTGCCGGCGGGAAGGTCCATCGTGTCCAGCAGCAAGGCCGTGGCCTCGTCCAGGTGCTCCCACGAAAAGACACCCGGGGCGGTATCCAGGGTGAGCGTGCCACCCGCGCCGTCGGGAACCGTGATGGCCGGGGCGACCTCCGCAGCCAGCTCGGGCCATGGCGGCGTGTCGGGGAGCGTGTCGGGGCGGGTGGCCGCCAGCAGGCGGTGCGCGCTGTGCTGCGCCTCCACCGTGACGCCAACGAAGAGGTCGGCCACGAGCTTCGCCGCCGACTTGGCCCCCTCCTGGTTGGCGCCGGCCAGCAGCAGGCGGCCACCGGGGGCGAGGTGCCGGGCGGCGGTCCAGAGCAACTGGCGCAGCAGCCGCTTGTCGGTGGGGATGCGGAGCGCGACCAGCGAGGCGTCCAACGGCGGGGCGTCGGGGGCCGGCGCCTGCCGGGTGATGACCTGCGCGGCACGCCCCGTCCCCTCCTTGGCCGCGAGGGTGCGGCGGGCCGACTCGGCCCCGTTGACATGGCGATCGCACACCCACAGGCGGGTGGCGCCGGCGGCGAGGGCGGCGGCCGGCACCAGGCCATTGCCGGGGCCCAGCACCAGCACCCGCCCGGCGGCGGCGTCCGCCACCCCCTCGGCCAGCATGGCCAAGGCGATGTCGGGGGTGGCGAAGCCGGGGACGCCGGGTTTGAGGGCCACGGGGACCGCCCGGCCGGCCACGGCGAAGGGCCCCGTAGTCCAGTGATGCCAGCGGGAGTCGGGGGTCGGACGGGACATGGGGGAAAGCAAACACCCCGGTGCATGAAGGGCACCGGGGTGCAGCGTCGTGCCAGTGGGCCTGGGAGGAGTTGAACCTCCGACCTCACGCTTATCAGGCGTGCGCTCTAACCACCTGAGCTACAGGCCCGGTGCCGCGCGGCGTCGTGCAGGACCATGTCCCGGCACGCAGCCGCACGAACTCACCAGAGCCTCTGAAAATAGAATCCCCGCTTCCCAGGGGCAAGGGCTTGCGGCACGGACCTCCCCGCCACGGATGCGTCGGCGTCCGCGCCCCGTGTCACGCGTCTTCGTCGCCCTCGAGGTCCGGATCGTCGAAGTCGTCGAAGTCGTCCCCGTCCTCGTCGTCGTCGAAATCCTCCTCGTCGTCGTCGAAGCCATCGTCCTCATCGTCGTCGTCGTCGAGCTCGTCCTCGTCGTCGAATTCGATGTCGTCCTCGTCGTCGAGGTCCTCGTCGTCGAGGTCGTCGTCCCCGAACATGTCGTCGTCCTCGTCATCCGCCGCCATGGCCACCAGCGGCAGGGGCCGCTCCTCAAGGGCGTCGAGCGACGACGACCCGCACTGCTCCAACATGGAACGCATCTCCTGAGAGGGATTGGAGGGTGGCCCGGCGGGGAGACCGGGCCGGGGACGGCCAAACGGCCGGGCCCCATCGAAAACATCTGCGCCACGGGGCCGCTCCGCAACCCGCCGGAACGCCCGACGGCTCCTGACAACGCGCGGACGCCGCGCGCCGGCGCCCCGGCGTCAGGCCGACTCGCGCTCCCGCTCCCGCTTGACCTCGCGGCTCACCCGCTTCCGGTCGCTGGTGGACAGCATCCGCTTGCGCAGGCGCAGGCTCTTCGGGGTCACCTCGATGAGCTCGTCGTCCTCGATGTACTCCAGCGCCCCCTCCAGCGTCAGCTCGCGGGGGGGCTCCAGCACGACGTGCTCGTCCGCCGACTTGGAGCGGATGTTGGTGAGCTTCTTCTCCTTGCAGGGGTTCACGTCCATGTCCCCCGGCCGGGAGTTCTCCCCCACCAGCATCCCCTCGTACACCGGCATCCCCGGGGCCACGAACAGCGTGGACCGCTCCTGCAGGTTGAACAGCGCGAAGGCGATGATCGTCCCCGCCTCCATGGACACGAGCACCCCGCGCGAGCGCCCCGACAGGTACCCCGCCCACGGGCCGTAGTCCAGGAAGCGGTGGTGCATGATCCCCGTGCCGCGCGTGTCGGTGAGGAACTCGCCGCGGTAGCCGAAGAGCCCGCGCGCCGGGATGCGGTACAGCAGCCGCACCAGCCCCTGCCCCGGGTTCTTCATCTCGATCATCTCGGCCTTCCGCGGACCCAGCTTCTCGATGACCGTCCCCACGAACTCCTCGGGGACGTCGATCGCCAGCTCCTCGTACGGCTCCAGCTTCGCCCCGTCCGGCCCCGTGCGCGTGATGACCCGGGGGCGCGACACCTGGAACTCGTACCCCTCGCGGCGCATGGTCTCCATGAGGATGGAGAGGTGCAGCTCGCCGCGCCCCGACACGCTCCACGTGTCGGTGCTGTCGGTGTCCTCCACCCGCAGCGCCACGTTCCGCTCCAGCTCCTTGTACAGCCGCTCCCGCAGCTGCCGCGACGTCACGAACTTCCCGTCCTTGCCGGCGAAGGGGGAGTTGTTCACCAGGAAGTCCACGCTGATGGTGGGCTCCTCCACGCTGATCCCCTCGAGGCGCTCCTGCATGTCGGGGTTGGTGAGCGTGGCGCCGATGTCCACGTCCTCGAACCCGGCCAGCATCACGATCTCCCCGGCGCCCGCCTGCTGCGTTTCCAGCCGCTCCAGCCCCTCGATGGTGTACAGCTTGGAGATGCGCCCCCGCTGCACCGGCGCCGCCTCGTCCACGGGGAGCAGCGTCACGCTGTCGCCCACGTGCAGCACCCCCCGCTCGATGCGCCCGATGGCCAGCCGCCCCAGGTAGTTCGAGTAGTCGATCGTGGAGACGAGCATCTGGAACGGCCCCGTGTCGTCCGCCGGCGGCGGCGGGACCGTCTTCACGATGGTCTCGAACAGCGGCACCAGGTCGGTGGGGGGCACGTCGAGGTCGAGGGTGCTGATCCCCTCCTTGGCGCTGCAGTACACCACCGGCGCGTCCAGCTGCGCCTCGTCGGCCTCCAGCTCGATGAACAGCGACAGCACCTCGTCGTGCACGCGCATCGGGTCGGCGCCGGGGCGGTCGATCTTGTTGATGACCACGATGGGGGTGCGCCCCAGGTTGAGCGCCTTGCGCAGCACGAAGCGCGTCTGCGGCATGGGGCCGTCGAAGGCGTCCACCACCAGCAGCACGCCGTCCACCATGCGCAGGATCCGCTCCACCTCGCCGCCGAAGTCGGCGTGTCCGGGGGTGTCCACGATGTTGATCTTCGTGTCCCCGTACCGGATGGACGTGTTCTTGGCGAGGATGGTGATCCCCCGCTCCTTCTCGAGCGGGTTGGAGTCCATCACCCGTTCCTCGACCACCTGGTTCTCGCGGAAGGCCCCGGCCTGGCGGAGCATCTTGTCGACCAGGGTCGTCTTGCCGTGGTCGACGTGCGCGATGATGGCGATGTTGCGGATCTTCTGCGGATTGGCCATAGCCGTCAAAGCTAGCGGGGTCCGGACCCCCGCTTCAATGGCCCCCCGTCCACGGGGGCGTCCCGTTACCCGGACGCGCCCCGCTGCCGCCCCACCAGCTCCGAGGCCAGCACCATGGCCTGCACCAGGCTCTCCGGCGACGCGATCCCGCGCCCGGCGATGTCCAGCGCGGTCCCGTGGTCGGGGCTGGTGCGCACGAACGGCAGCCCCAGCGTGACATTCACCCCCCGCCCGAACGCCGCCAC
>JAGWYS010000234.1 GCA_018969225.1 Gemmatimonadota bacterium
CGGCCGGGGCCGCGACGCACGGGCGCGCTGCCGAACAGGTCGTCCTCGTCCTCGTCGTCGTCCAGGAGGTCGTCGTCGAGGGCGTCCTCCTCCTCGTCCTCGTCCTCGTCGTCGTCGGCGCTGTCCCAGAGGGACTCGCCGTGGTGCGACCGGATGCCGTACCCGTCGTCCTCGTCCTCGTCCTCGTCATACGACGAGCCGTACCCCAGGTCGTCCATGTCGTCGTCCATCAGGTGGAGCGGACGCTGCCGCTCCTCCGGGGTCTCGTCACCGCGCGGCATGACCGCCTCCTGGTCCGTCGGATGGGGGGTGGGGCGCGTTCCCAGCCGGAAACGCGTTCCCAGCCTTTCTAGCATGGTCGCTCCCGCTCGTCAAGCGGGACGCGCGGCTATTTCCCCTGACCGGCCCCTTTTCGCGCCTCGTCGGCCGCCCGGTCGATCTCCGCCCGGTGCAGGGTGTATTCCTCGCGCCCCGAGGCCAGCCCCGCCTGGAGCGCGGCCAGCAGGCGGGTGTCAAAGCGGCGGGCGGCGCCGGCATCGCTGGCCATCCGGGCGGCGCGCGCCCCCAGCAGCAGCCCCAGCAGGTTGGCGGGCTCCCCCTGCAGGATGGTGTCGGCCTGCGCCCGTGCCACGTCGGCCACGTTGGCCACCTCGGCAATGCGCCCGAAATGGTAGCGCTCGTCGGCGGTGGGACCCGGGAGCATCTCGTGCGCCGCCAGCGCCATGGGGGCGAAGAACGCCACCGAGTCCACGGCGCCCGCCTCCGCGTACCCCATGATGCGCATGTAGAGCCGGTTGGCGCGCTCGCTGGGGGAGAGGTTGGCGATGTTGGGGGCCGGCCCGCCGCCCCCGCCGCCAGCCGCCGCAGAGGGCGCGCCCGCGCCATCGAGCGCCTGCGTGGGGAGGGAGTTGGCCGAGCCGTCGATCCCCGAGCCCTTGGCGGCCCCGAAGTTCTTCCCGGCCATCATGGCCACCAGCGCCAGGAGCGCCACGAAGGCCACCGCCCACGGGAGCGCGCCGGTGCCCCCCCCCTGGGTGCGCAGGAGCGGCGCTCCCTGCCCCACGGGGGTGCCGCAGCGGTGGCAGAAACGGGCGCCGCTCCCCAAGGGGGAACCGCAGGCGGCGCAGAAGGCGGCGCCGGCGGCGCGCGCGGGGTCCGGGGCGGGGGCGGGGGTCATCCTGCGGGAAAGCTACTCACGCCGCTACAATTCCGGGGCCCCGCCCGCCCCATCGCGGGGTCCGTCCGCAGGGCGCTCCCGTCGCGCACCCTCGCCCCCGCCGCCCCGTGCCTTCCCCCAGCCGTCCGCTCCTTCCGGCCTCCCTGGCGGGCGCCACCCCCGCCGATATCCTGGCGCTGGCCGATGCGCACCAGGTGCGCTTCCTGCGCCTCCAGTTCACCGACATCCTCGGGGTGATCAAGAACGTCGAGGTCCCCGCCTCGCAGTTCCGCAAGGCGCTGCAGGGGGACCTGATGTTCGACGGCTCCAGCATCGCCGGCTTCGTGCGGGTGGAAGAGTCGGACATGCTCCTCAAGCCCGACCTCGCCACCTTCCAGCTGTTCCCGTGGGGGGAGCCCTCGGCGCGGGTGGCGCGGCTGATCTGCGACGTGACGATGCCCGACGGCACCCCCTTCACGGGGGACCCGCGGACGGTGCTCAAGCGCCAGGTGGCCGCCGCCGCCGAGCGCGGGTACGTGATGAACGCGGGGATGGAGGCGGAGTTCTTCCTCTTCAAGCCCACCGAGGACGGGCGCCCCACCACGGCCACGCACGACGTGGGGGGGTACTTCGACCTCGCCCCGCTGGACCTGGGGGAGGACGCGCGCCGCGCCATCGTGGACGCGCTGGAGCAGATGGGGTTCGAGGTGGAGGCCTCGCACCACGAGGTGGCGCACGGGCAGCACGAGATCGACTTCCGCTACGCCGACGCGCTGCGCACCGCCGACAACATCGCGACGTTCCGCTTCGTGGTGAAGCAGGTGGCGCGGCAGTTCGGGCTGGTGGCCTCGTTCATGCCCAAGCCGGTGCACGGGCAGGCGGGGAGCGGGATGCACACGCACCAGTCGCTGTTCACGCGGCAGGGGCCCGCGGTGCAGAACGCGTTCTGGGACCCGGCGCGCGAGTGGGGGCTGTCGGCGGTGGCGCTGCACTACATCGGCGGGCTGCTGCGGCATGGGCGCGCCATGACCGCGGTGACCAACCCGCTGGTGAACAGCTACAAGCGGCTGGTGCCGGGGTACGAGGCGCCGGTGAACGTGGCGTGGAGCATGCGCAACCGCTCGCCGATGATCCGCGTGCCGGAGCGGCGCGGGGCGGGGACGCGGGTGGAGCTGCGCACCCCCGACCCGTCGGCCAACCCCTACCTGGCGCTCACGGTGATGCTGGCCGCGGGGCTGGACGGCATCGCCACGCAGGCGGACTGGCGCGAGCCGGTGAACACCAACATCTGGGAGCTGTCGCACCGCGAGCGGCGGCGGCTGCGCATCGACGACCTGCCGACGACGCTGGAGGAGGCGTGCGACGAGCTGGAGAAGGACGAGGTGCTGACGGCGGCGCTGGGGGAGCACGTGACGCAGCAGTTCCTGGCGGCCAAGCGCGCGGAGTGGCGGGAGTACCACCAGCAGGTGACGCCGTGGGAGCTGGACCGGTACCTGGCGCGGTATTGAGGAGAGGAGGCGACATGGGACGCGGGGGGCGGAGCGCGCCGCGGGCGGCGCTGGTGCTGCGGGGGATCGCGACGCGGAGCATCGCGACGCGGAGGATCGCGACGCGGAGGATCGCGACGCGGGGGCGTGCGACCCGGGGGCTCGTGTGGCGTGTGGCGGCGATGCTCCTGATGACGGCCGCGGGCGGAGCGGCGCCGGGGGGCGGTGGCGCCCTCGTGGCGCAGCGCCCGACTGCCGCGCGCCCCGCGCCCCCCACCGCCGCGCCAGCGCCGGGGCGGCTCACGGGGATCGTGCGCGACAGCCTCTCCGGCGGGGTGCTGGCGGGGGCGGTGGTGCAGGTGGTCCCCCCGGACGACCCCTCGCGGATCCGCTCCGTGCAGACCGGGGCGGACGGGCGGTTCGTGGTGGATTCGCTCCCCGCCGGCCTCTACCTGCTGGGGTTCCTGCACCCCACGCTGGACGACTTCGGCGTGGAGGCGGCGCTGGTGCAGCTGCAGCTGGCGCCCGGGGCGGTGGTGGATGTGGAGCTGGCCACGCCGTCGCCGCGCACCATCGTGGCCATGCGGTGCGGCCCCGGCGACCAGGGCGGGGTGTGGTTGGGGGTGCTGCGGGCGGCGCAGGGGGGATCGCTGACGGCCCCGGGGCGGGTGCGGGCCCAGTTCACCGAAGTGACCGTGGTGGGAAACCGGATGGAGCGGCGCTCCCCCAACCGCTTTGCCAACGCCACGGAGACCGGGGCGTTTGCGGTGTGCCAGCTGCCCGTGGACCAGCCGCTGCGGGTGCGCGGCTTTGCGGGGGTCGACTCCAGCGGGGTGCTGGAGCTGCGGATCCCCGGGGACGGGATGCTGGTGCGCGACCTGTGGGTGGGGCGCGCCGAACCCGTGGCGCCCTCCGCGCGGGGGGACGTCGGGGCCCAGCTCCGCGGCGCGGCACGGCTGCGCGGCGTGGTGCGCGACGCCCAGGGGAAGCCGATGCCCTCGGCGCGCGTGGAGGTGGTGGGGAGCGGGCAGGGGGGCGCCACCACCACCACGGGGCAGTTCGCGTTGCAGGGGCTGCCGGCGGGGAGCTACATGCTGGAGGCCCGGGCGCTGGGGTTCGAGCCCATGCGGGTGCCGGTGGACCTGGTGCTCACCCGGGAGGCCTCGGTGGAGGTCACGATGGCGGCGGCCACCCCCAAGCTGGACACCCTGCGGGTGCGCGGGAACGCGGACCTGTGGGCGGTGCCGCCGGAGTTCGAGCAGCGGCGCAAGAGCGGCTTCGGGCGCTTCATCGACCCGGCGTGGCTGGAGGAGCGGAAGCCGCAGGTGATGGCGGACATCTTCCGGAGCACCCCGGGGATCGTCACGATGCCGGGGCAGATGGGGCGGGAGCAGGTGCTGATGCGCGGGACCGGCATGACCGGCAGCTGCGTGCCGGCGGTGTTCCTGAACGGCCTGCAGATCCCGATGCCGGACGGCAACCTGGACACGGTGATCCAGCCGATGGACGTGCGGGCCGTGGAGATCTATCCACGGGCGGCGAGTGCGCCGATCCAGTTCCAGACGCGGAACGGGTGCGGGTCGATCGTGATCTGGTCGGGGGCGCGGCGTCCCCCCGGGAAGTAGCGCGTGCGGCGGGCGGGGGGGGGGTCGGCGGTGGCGGCGCGGCTGGTCGTGGTGGCGCTGCTGGCGTGGGGGCAGGCGGCCGGAGCCCAAGGGCCCGCGTCGTCCTCCCCGCCGTCCGTTTCGCCCTTTGCGGCCCGCACGGCGGAGCAGCTGCTGCGGGAGAAGCTGTCGTGCCTGGGGTGCCACCGGCTGCAGGGGAGCGGCGGGGTGCTGGCGCCGGCGCTGGATGACGTGCGCACACGCCGAGACGCGGGGTACATCGCGGCGATGGTGCTGGACCCGCAGCGGGTGAAGCCCGGGGCGCTGATGCCGCGTCCTCGACTGCTGGCGTCGGAGCGGGCGCTGGTGATCCGGTATCTCGGGGGGGAGGAGCGGCTGGCGCCGCAGGTTCCCGCCGGGGTGCCGGTGGGGTCGCCTGCGGGGTCCGCTGCGGCGCCGGATGGCGCGGCGCTGTACCGGCAGTGGTGCGCGGGGTGTCATGGTGCGCAGGGCGGAGGGGACGGTCCCAACGCCAAAGCGTTGCCAGTGGCGCCTGCACGACACAATGATGGCGCGAAAATGTCGCAAAGAAGCGACGACGCGCTCTACGACACCATCGACGGCGGCGGTGCCATCATGAACCGCAGCCCTCGGATGCCCGCCTTTGGTGGCACCTTGACCCCGCCGGAGATCCAGGCGCTGGTGCGCCATATCCGGGCGCTGTGCCGGTGCGCGCCCCCGGGCTGGTCGCGGGACGGGGGGCGGTGATGGCGCGGTGGATGGCGTTCCTGCCCGTGGCGCTGCTGGTGGCGCTGCTGGTGGCGTGCGGCGAGGGGGAGGGTCCGGGGGACGCCGCCGCGGGGGCGGCCCCGTTGGTGACGGTGGCCGCCGAACCGGTGCCGGCGCCCCCGCCGCGGTCGGCGTATGCCGGGACGGCGAGTTGTCAGGGGTGCCATGTGGATCAGGTGGCGGCGTGGTCCCGGTCCACCCATGGGCGGGCCGGGGGGGTGCCGGGGAGCCGAGATAACCCGGTGCGGGTGATTGCGCCCTTTGGGGGCACCGCGCTGCGCTTAGCC
>JAGWYS010000235.1 GCA_018969225.1 Gemmatimonadota bacterium
CCGGCCAGCGCCGCCGCGTGGATGTTGGCCCGTACCACCTCCGGGTGTTCGGCCAGCAACGCCCGCATGGCGGCCGGCCGGTCGGGGTGGAAGGCGGCCAGCAGATCGTGGGCGCGGGCGAGGAGGGGGGCTGGAAGGGTCATGGCGCGGGGTGGCGAGGCGACGGTGGCCGCTTCAAGCTACGGCATGGGGTGGCGGGGCGCCTACGGTGTTCCTCGATGCAGATTGCCGCCCCCACTCCGTCCCCACTTCCCCTTCCGGACCAGTCCATGCCCCGTCACGCGACCGCTGCGCGCACCCTGCTGGCGTGGATGGCCTTTGCGGCGGTCGCCGCCTGTGGAGGGGGCGCCGCCACCAGCCCGGCTGCCGACGGCACAGGCACGTCGGGCACCACCCCCGCCGCCACGTCCCTGTCGGCGTATTACATCACCATCCCCCTGTGCACCGAGGCGGGGGGGGCGGACTGCAGCAAGCTGCGGCTGGGGGACACCGAGCTCACCACCACCACGCCGGCGCGCGGCAAGCTGTTCTCGTGCGTGCCGGGGAACCCCAGCGGCCCCGGCAGCAACCGGGCCCGGATCGACTGGATTGATTTCACCGGGAACACGTGGAACCTGCTACGGAAGCCGTTCCTCCCCGGCGGGAGCTTCACGGCGCCGGCGGGGACCACCACGGTCACGGAGACCGCCACGACGCGCGTCATCGCCGTGAACAACCTCCCCAAGGACGGCAAGATCGGCGACTGGCCGATGACGAAGTACGCCCTGCTGACGGCCATCGACGGCAACCCGGGGACCCCCGCGCCACGGACCTACAGCTTCGAGCTGCCGCTGCTCCCGGCGGCGGGGCTGGCGCCCGCCTGCGTGGGGATGGGGGCGATTGGCGCCACCTTGAATGGCGTGGTGCTGTACAACGCCATCGACGCCCGCGGCAACGATGCCGTGGCGCACGAGATCGTGGATGCGTTCGGCGGGCATCCGGCGATGACGGACTACCACTACCACTTCGTCCCCGACCGCCTGGACACGCCGCGGCTGGCCGACGGGCACTCGGGGATCATCGGCTACATCCGGGACGGCTTCCCCCTCTATGGATACCGGGGCACGGGGGGCGCGGAGCTCACCAACGCCGACCTGGACGAGTGCCACGGCCACAGCCACGGCGCGCTGGGGTACCACTACCACGCCACGCTCGAGTACCCGTACACCGTGGGGTGCTACCGCGGCACGCCGCGGTAGCCCCGGGACGCCGCGACGTCGCTACGGCTGGATCGCGCGGCGGCGCGCCATCAGCGCCTCGATCTCGTCGATCTCCCGCGGCACCAGCGAAATCCGCTCCAGCCCCTTCTCGGTGAGGATGTAGTCGTCCTCGATGCGGACGCCGGTGTTCTCGTAGCGCTGGACCACGGGGCGCACGCGCGCCTTGAAGGCGCGGTTGCGCGGGGTGTCGGGGAGCATGTCGAGCGCCCGGGTGCTGATGTAGATCCCCGGCTCGATGGTGAAGGCGTCGCCCACCTGGAACGCGGCGTCGCGCCCGATCCCCTGCAGGGGGTCATGCACCGCCAGCCCGATGCCATGCGAGATGCCGTGGATCATCCACAGGTACGACTGCCGGCAGGGGGCGGGGTTGGCGGCGCAGTCCACCCGCCACGGCGGATCGATGAGCGCGTCCACCGAGTCGATGAGCCCCAGCCGGGCAAGCCCCCGCGCCCGCACGGCCACCGTGGAATCGGCGGCCGTGCGCACGCTCATCCCCGCCTGCGACAGCCGTTCGGCGACGTCCTGCGCGTCCCGCACCAACTGATAGATGGCGCGCTGCTCGGGGGTGTAGCGGCCGCTCACCGGGAAGGTGCGCGTGATGTCGGCGGCGTACCCCCGGACCTCGGCGGCGGCGTCCACCAGCACCAGGTCGTTGGGCCCCACCGGCGCGTTGGCCTTCATGTAATGCAGCGTGGTGCCGTTGATCCCCGCCCCCACGATGGAGCCGTACGCCGGCCGCTCGGCGCCGCGCCGGGTGAACTCGTACTCCAGGGCGGCGCGCACCTCGAACTCGTGCTGCGGCGCGGCGGTGAGCATCGCGGCGCGGTGTCCCTCGCTGCTGATGGCGGCGGCGCTGCGGATCAGCGCCAGCTCCGCCGGGGACTTTCGCGCGCGCAGCGCCAGCACATGCCGCATCCCGTCGCGCACCGTGAGGGCGGGGAAGCGGCGCGCGAGCCCCCTCATGGCCTGCTGCCCGCGGGTGAGCGTGTCGCTGGCGGCAAAGTCCATGGTCTCGACATCGGGGATGTCGTAGAACGGCAGCCCCGTGCCCGCCAGCGAATCGAGCACGCTCCCCAGCTCCGCCAGGGGACGCCCCGGGATCCCGGTGCGCGCCATGCTGGTGGCCGGCTCGGTGCGGGCGCCGTAGTACAGCGCCATGCGAGGTTCGATGGGGGCCAGGAAGAGGGTGCTGGCAGACCGCTTCCCCCGCACCACCATGATCAGCACGGCGTCGGGCTCGTTGAGCTCCGTGAGGTATCGGAAGGCCGGCAGCTGGAAGAACGTGGAGAAGTCGTGCACCAGGTTGCGGCCGCCGAAGGCCACGACGACGCCGCTGTCGAGTCGCGCGGCAAGGGCGCTGCGCCGCTGCGCGGTCTCTGCGGTGGTGATGCCGGCCACCGGGGCGTCCTGCCCACCAGCGGAGGAGGCAGCGGCCAGCGCCAGACCCCACAGGGCTCGGCTTGGCAGGCAGCGGAGGGAACGGCGGAAGTGGCAGCAGAACGAGGGGGCCATGCGGAAGACCTCGGGGGCGGACGTGCTTTCAGAATCCGGAAAGCACCAGACTCTTCATCAAAACCTAACCGTCGGGGGGTGGTACCGTGGCGGGGGGATCGTCTTTCGTACTGCGCAGTCCATCCCACCTCTTCCCACCCAGGCAGCCCACCCCCGCCCGCCGGCATGGCGGTGTCGTGGCAGGTCCTCCGCTCGCCGTGCGCTCCAGACGGCGCCATGCACGCTGTTTCGCCGTTCGCAGGGCTTGCCCGGCGAACCATCCTGACCCCCGTCCCTCTCAGGAGGCATCTTCATGCAGGTGATGAGATCACGCGCCGCGCTCGCCGTGGCATTTCTGCTGTCACTCGCCGGCGCGAGCCGTGGTGCCGGGGGGCAGACGGGGACTGGCACGGTCGCCGGACGGGTGACCGACCTCGGCACCAAGGGACCGCTGTCCGACGTCCGGGTGCTGGTGGTGGGCACCGTGAGCGCGGTGCGCTCGGACGCCAACGGCACCTACCGCATCACCGGCGTTCCGGCTGGCACCTACACGCTGCGTGCGATCCGCCTCGGCTATTCCCAGGGCGTGGCCAGCGTCACGGTGACGGCGGGTGGCACGGCCACGGCCGATTTCGCGCTGAGCGTGGCCGCCACGAACCTCGACGCGATCACCATCTCGGCGACGGGCGAGCAGCAGCGCAAGCGCGAGGTGGGTGCCTCCATCAGCCGCATCGACTCGGGCGCGTTCAATCCGGCGACGGTCGCCAACTTCTCGCAGGTGCTGGCCGCGCGCACCCCCGGCATCGTGGTGCAGCAGGGCGCGGGAACGAGCGGCACCGGCAGCCGCATCCGCTTGCGCGGCGTGACGTCGATCAACCTGTCAAACGATCCCCTGCTGGTGATCGACGGCGTCTTCGCGAACAACAACGTGGGCGGCCTGACCTTCGGCATCGGCGGGGCGCAGGCGTCGCGCTTCGACGACATCAACCCCGAGGACATCGAGGACATCCAGGTGATCAAGGGGCCGGCGGCGACCGCCCTGTACGGCACCGGAGCGGCCAACGGCGTCATCCAGATCACCACCAAGCGCGGCAAGGCGGGTCGGGCGCGCTGGTCGTACTACGGCGAGGTCGGCCAGCAGCGGACCCTGCTCGATCTGTCCACGACCGGCAACCTCTCCAACGACGCCCTGCGGCTGGTCAACTACCGCCAGGTGGGGCGCAATGCGGCGGGCGCCCGGGTCGGGGCCTGCTCACGCGAGGCCCAGGCGCTGCGCACCTGCACGGCGCCGGACACGCTCTACCGGAACAGCCCCTTCATCAACGACAGCCCCTTCCGCACCGGCGGCAACGAGAGCTACGGCGTCTCGGTCTCGGGCGGCGGGCAGGACGTGCAGTACTACTTCGCCACGGACATCGAGCAGGACCGCGGCATCTTTGCGCCCAACAACCTGTACCGGCGCAACCTCCGGGCAAACGTGACGGCCAACTTGATGCCGACGCTGCAGGCCGTGATCAACATCGGCTACCTGAACAGCAGCGCCGGCTACCCGCTGAACGACAACCTGTTCGCCGGCACGCTCTCCGCCGGGCTGCTCGGCGGCGCGTTCGACTGCAACCCGGCGACCCGCGCGGTCATCGCCGAATGCGCCGCCAACAACGACTCGCTGTCCCGCGGCTACGTGAGCTCGAACGTCCCGGTGACGCAGTACTTCGTCCAGCAGCAGCAGCAGAACATCCAGCGCCTGGTGCTGGCGAACACGGTCAACTGGACGCCCAAGAGCTGGCTCAAGGGCACCATGCGCATCGGCGGAGACCTCCTGCGCCGCGATGACCAGACCTTGGTGCCGCCCGGCCGGGTGTTCCTGAACGCGGCCTCCGTCGAAGGGTCGCGCTTCCAGTCCAAGTCGTACATCCCGTCGCTCTCGGCGACGGGATCGCTCACCGGCACGTTCAACCTGACCGACCGGATTCGCTCGGCGACGACGGTCGGCGGGCAGTACCTGAACGAGCAGGTGCGCCGCACGGACGCCAGCGGCGCCGTGCTGCTGCCCGGCACGTCCTCGCTGAACGGCACGAGCGCGCGTTTCGCGGTGAACGAAGTGAACCAGAAGATCGTGACGGTGGCCGGCTTTGCCGAGCAGCGGTTCGAGGTGAACGACCGCCTGTTCGTCACGGCCGCCCTGCGGTTCGACGACGCGTCGGTGTTCGGCAATTCGGCGGCGGGCTGGACGTACTATCCCAGCCTGACCTCGTCGTACGTGGTCAGCGAGGAGACGTGGTTCCCGAAGTGGGACTGGCTCAACACATTGCGGCTGCGCGCCGCCTATGGCCGTGCCGGCCAGCGCCCGGGCTTCCGCCAGTCGGAGACGTTCTTCAGCCCGGTGTCCGTGAACATCACGGATCCGTCGGCCAACCTGCCCGCCGTCACCATCGGTGGCCCGGTGGGTAACGCCCTCCTCAGCCCCGAAATCACGG
>JAGWYS010000236.1 GCA_018969225.1 Gemmatimonadota bacterium
GGCTACCAGCAGCGCGCCGTCGCGCGCCACCGCCGCGCCGGCGGGGCCGATGGTCCACGAGGGGAGCTCGTACCCCTCGAGATACACGTGATGGCCGTAGCCGGCGTTCTTCGGGTAGCGGTGCGTCCACTGCGCATCCGCCAACCCGGGGCGGAGGGCGGAGGCCCAAAGGCCAGTCAGCGCGCACGCCGCCGCCCTCGTGGCACGAACGCTCACGGCGCGCCGCCCCCCTTGAGCGCGCGGTACTGCGCCACCGCCGCGTTCACCTTGAGGTCGATCGCCATCTGGCCGATGGCCGCCGAGGCCTTGGTGGGGTCGCCGCTGACGCCGCTGTCGGGGGAACCGCCCCCCGGGGCCAGACGGTCGGTGCGGATCCCCTGCGGGTACACGTACAGCAGCTGCGACGTGTCGGTGGTGCCGGCGTGCGAGCCCACCGTGGCCTCGTCCCACCCGTAGGTGCGCTTGAGGTAGTCGCGCAGCAGCACGCGCCCCTGCTGGTAGTAGTCCACCAGCGCGTGCACGCGCACGCCGCTGCCGGCCCATTCGGCGTTGAGGGCGTTGGACACCGCGGTGAGCCCCGCCTGGTTGCCGCCGCTGTCGCCGATGAGGAGGATGTCGGTGAAGCCGTGCACCCGCAGCGACCGCACCGCCGCGTCCAGCAGTCGCTCGTAGGCGGGCCCGGGGAGGGAGATGACGCCGGGCTTGGCGCCGAACCCCGGACGCGTGTAGTCCCCCTCGGGGACGTACTGGATGGTGGGGGCCACCAGCGTGTTCCCCAGCCGCTGCGCCAGCACCCCGGCGGCAAAGGTGACGATGTAGTTGTGCTTCCCCAGCACCATGTGCGGGCCGTTCTGCTCGGTGCCGCCGGTGGGGACGATGACCGCGCGGCTCCCGGCGGCGATGGCGTCACGGATCTCGGTCCACGTCATCGCCTCCAGGTACGGGGCGGCGAGCGGGTCGGGGCGGAGGGCGTCGGCGGGGGCGGCGGCGCGGGCACCTTGCGCGCCCAGCGGGAGGGCGGCGGCGACGGCCGCCAGCGCGACGGCCGCCAGCGCGACGGCGCACGGCAGGGACCGGGGGCGCATCAGCGGGTCCCCCCGGCGAGCCCGGCGCGGATCTGCGCCACGGCGTTGGCGATCTTGAGGTCCAGGATCGCCTTCCCGATGGCCGCGGAGGCCTTGGTGGGGTCGCCGCTCACGCCGCTGTCCGGGGCGCCGCCATTGGGGGCGAAGCGGTCGGGGCGCACGAGTCGCGGGTTGATGTGCAGCATCTCCGAGGTGTCCATCATCCCCGCATGGCTGCCGATGTCCGCCATGGTGTAGCCGCGCCCCAACAGCATCGCGCGGGCCTCGGCCATGGCCTTGGTGTAGTAGTCGCCGATGAACAGCGCCCGCGCGCCGGTCCCCTGCCACTCGGTGTTGAGCTGTTCGGCGGCCTTCTGCATCCCCGTCTGGTTGCCCCCCGAGTCGCCCAGGTAGATCACCGTGGTGAAGCCGCCGGCGCGGAGGCTGCGCCCCGCGTGCAGCAGCAGCTCGATGAAGCGGTCCTCGGGGAGGGTGATGGTGCCGGGCTTGGCCATGTGCCCGCGCAGCGGCGCCTCCCAGCTCCCCTCGGGGACGTAGGTGATGATGGGGGCCACGAGGGCGTCCCCCAGCGCGCGCGCGATCCGCGGCGCGGTGTACTGGAGGGCGAACTTGTGCTCGCCGTCCACCATGTGCGGCCCCTTCTGCTCCTGGCCGGCGGTCGCGATGAGGATGGTGCGCGTGCCGCCCTGCTGGCGGTCGCGCACCTCGGTCCAGGTGAGCTCGTCGAGGAACACCGGCGGGGCGTCCTCCTGCGCCGCAGCGGGCGCGGCGCTGAGCAGGAGCGTCAGGAAGGCGAGGGGCACGGCACGCATGGGCGGGCTCCGGGTGGCGGGAAACGCGGCGACGGGCGGCGCTCCAGCGGAGACGCCGCCCGCCCATCCGCCAACTTCCCTTCGAATCCGCCGGTCGGCAACCGCGCCGGGTGCGGGGTTACCCCGGAGGACGTTCCCCCGCCGTGCGCGGCCGCGCGGTGCGCCGTTCCGACGGGGCCGGAGCGTCCCGCCGCTCCTCACGCGGCGGGTCCCCCCGGTCGTCCCGGCGCTCCACCCGCGCCGGCGGGGTCGGCCGCTCCCGGCGCGGCGGGTCACGCATCTCCGGGGGCGCGATGGTCATGGGCGGCGGCGGCGCCTCCATGCGCGGCGGGGCTGGCCACGCGTCGCGACGCCGGTCGCCGGGGGGCTCGCGGCGGCGTGGCTCGTCCACCGGGTCCACCCGCGGCGCGGCGCGGCGATAGCCGTCGGGGGTGGCGTAGCCGGGCTCCACCCGGGGAGCGGCCGCCACCACCGGCTCCCGCCGGCGCGCTTCGGGGAGGCGCTGGCGGTCGATCTCCCCGTCGCGCCCGCGGAGGTCGTCCCGATCGCGCCGTCCGTCGCGTCCGCCGTCGCGCCCGCCATCGCGCCCGCCGTCGCGTCCGCGCACGTCGTCGCGATCGCGCCCGCCGAACTGCGGCGCGAACCAGCTGTCGCGATGCGGGCCGCGCCACCGGTCCACGTTGCGGTAGTCGATGACCCGGCGATGCACGTTCACGTTCACGACCACGTCACGGTAGCGCGGCGCCACGTAGACGTTGGTGACCTGGATGAAGGGGCGCGACCGCACCCGCCACCCGCCTCCCCACCCGATCCACGCGCTGTTCCAGCCGTGGTAGTAGACGCGGCGCGCCCCCCAGTCGCAGTCGTACGACAGCCACGCGCCGATGGGGAACCCCACGCCGAACGACCAGAAGCGGTTGCCGACGGCGGCCTGGAACACCGGGCGCGTGTACACCACCACGGGGTCGTACACCGGCACGTAGATCACCCGCGGCTGCGCGGGGGTGATGACGTAGCTGCCGCGCTCCACCACCACCTGCTGCTGCGGCGTGGACACCAGGTTCCCCTGCTGGTCGGCCATGCGGCGCAGCCGCTGCACCGCGGCCATGACGTCGGCCGACTGGTTGGCGTAGGCCACCCCCAGCGCGGTGGTCCAGTCGATGCGGTCGGCCAGCGTGTTGAGCGCCGAGGGGTAGTGCGCCACCGCCTTGACGCTCACATCCCACCACTGGTCGTCCAGCTGCGCGGTGCCGTAGGCGCGCACGTGGCGCGCCGCCTCCTCCACCTGGTCGGGGAAGGTGGCGGCCACCAGCAGCTGCGCCAGCAGCGCGTCGGGGTACAGCGCCACCGGCCCCAGCAGGTTGTCCAGCTGCCGGTCATCGTAGCGCGGTGGCAGCTCGCCGGGGGTGCCGTACGTGCCGTACGCACCGGGAGCCGGCATCCCCGGCTGCGCGCGCAGCGTCAGGGCGGAGGGGACCAGCGGCCCGAAGGTCAGGAGCCCCGCCGCGGCCAGCAGGGCGGGGCGAAGGGGGCGGGAGCGCGGCAGGGCGGGCATGGGCCACTCCGGCGTGGCGAGAGGAAGGGGGCGGGCGAGGCCCGCACAGGGTCTTCAGCGCCCGTACCCCGGCGGGACAGGAACGTTTCCGGGTTCCGGCTCCCGCCTTCCCAGGCCGGCGTTTCGTCCCGGCGTCGGGGTGCGCCCGACGGTCGCCTATCCCGCCGGCAGCGGATCCGGCCACGCCAGCCGGATGCCCGCCTGATCCAGTTGCCGCTGGTAGTCGGCCAGCAGCACCGGCGTGTGGCGAACGGCGCGCGGCGTGGTGCCGCGCCGCTGTGCCATGGCGACCAGATGCCCCACCGCCTCCCCCACGTTCCACTCGATGGGGTGCAGCCGGTAGCAGCCGTTGGTGAGGTGGGTGACCCCCAGGTTCTTGCACGCCGGGAGCAGGTTCTCCATGCGCCGCGGAATCAGCGCCCCCAGCGGGATCTGGAAGGGGAGCGTGTCGCCGTAGCGCCCGCGATCACCGCGCGTGGAGACGTGCAGGTCCATGGAGTAGTGCCCGATCCCCACGCTGTCAGGCCACGGGAAGGCGCGTGCGGCCTCCTTCGCCACGCCGGTCTCCGCCATGCGCCCCTCCAGCGTCACGTGCTGCTCCAGCACGGTCGCCTCAGCCAGGATGCGCCGCCCCTCGCGGATGTACGGCGCCTTGGCCATGCCGTCGGCGGTCCCCACCACGTCCGGGCGCAGCCGCAGCCCGCGCCACCCCATGCCGCCGTCGGGGCGCGGGCACTCCACCTGCAGCCAGTACAGCAGCGAGCGGCTCAGCTCGCGCGCGGCCTCCAGGTGCCCCGCCGCATCGGCCGCGGTGCCGTCGGTGAGCGAGCCCCACGCGTAGTCGTTCTGCATCCAGTTGACGATGGTGCAGTCCTGGTCGAACGCCCCGCCCGCCGCGCCCCGCGTGAACAGGTCGCGGTCCACGATGCGGCGGTAGCTCCAGAAGCCGGTGCGCGCCACGGGGTCGAAGCCGATGCGCACCGAGTCGGGATCGTCGAACGACAGCAGCCGCGCCCCCGCCACCGGGTCGGAGCGCATCCGCTCGGCGCGCCAGCGGTCGTACGTGCGCGGTCGCTCGATGGTGTGGTCCTCGCCGGGACGCCAGTCGATGGCGAAGCACACCGTGAACCCCTGCACGTTGTCGCGCTCGGGCGCGTCCTTGGCGTGCGGCTCCCCCGTCTGCGCGCGCGACTCGGCGCCCACCACGAACTCGGTGCCGGTGAGTGGCAGCAGGTCCCCCAGCTCGGTGGCGTCGGCAAACCACGGGGCTTCCAGCAGCAGCTCGCGCCCGGTCTCCAGCGATTGCGCGCGGAGGGCGCGCACGCGGGTGCCCTGCACGTCGGCCGCCACCACGCGGTGGTGCCGCAGGATGCGCAGCGCCCCCGACGCCACGTGCGGCGCCAGCAGCGCCTCCAGCTCCGCCAGCCAGGCGCGCGGATCGGCGCAGAGGCGCGACACCCAGCCGGTGCCGGGATTCAGCAGCCGGCGCGCGCGGGCCTGCGCGGTGAGCGGATAATCGCGCCGGTAGCGCTCGCGCACCGCCTCGCGCAGGGCGCGATAGGTGGCGGTGCCGCCGATGCTCTCGATCCACCGGTTCTCGTCGGGGGGTACGGCCTGCGCGGTGAGCTGTCCGCCGATCCAGTCGGTCTCCTCGGTGAGGATGACGCGGAGGCCGTTGGCGCAGGCGGCAAGGGCGGCGGCACACCCGCCCATGCCACCCCCGGCGATGACGAGGTCGGCGCGCATCGCCTGCGCGGCG
>JAGWYS010000237.1 GCA_018969225.1 Gemmatimonadota bacterium
CAGGCGCGCCTGCGCCACCGCGTCGGTGCCCGACGACACCTCGGCCACCACCAGGTGCCCCAGCGCCCCCAGCAGGTCCACCAGCGTGGAGCGATCCAGCGCATTGTCCTCGGCCACCAGCACCCGCAGCATGGTCGTCCCCGTCATGGTGTCACCCACCGTCGGGCGCAGGGCGCACCGGCCCCGCGACATGAGCCTGCAATTCGGCGAGGCGCCACGGCTTGCGCAGCACGAACGCCACCCCGGAGGCGACCTCGCGCTCCGGATTCGGTTCCCACCCGGTCAGCACCCCGGCCCGCAGCGCGGGGTGCCGTTCCCGCGCCTCCCGCACCAACGCCCATCCATCCCCGTCGGGGAGCCCGACATCCGCCAGCAGCAGGTCGAACCCGCCGGCGCCCGGCGCGGCCGCGGCCACCAGCCGTGCGCGCGCCCCGGCGCAGTCCCCCACCGCCTCCACGGCGTGCCCCTCGGCGCGCAGCCACCGCTGCAGCATCTCGCGGCTCTCCTCCTGGTCCTCCACCACCAGGATGCGCAGCCCCGCCCCGGCCCCCGGCGCCGAGTGGGGTCCACCGGCACCAGCCTCCGTTCGGGTGACCGCCCCGCCTGGCGCGGAGGCGGCAGTCTCCCTGGGGGGCTCCTGCGGGAGCCGCAGCACCACCTCGGTGCCCCGTCCGGGGACCGAAGCGATGGTCGCCGTGCCACGGTGCCGCCGCGCGATCCCGTACACCTCGGCCAGCCCCAGCCCGGAGCCGCGCATCCCCTTGGTGGTGAAGAACGGTTCGAAGGCGCGCTCGCGGACCTCGGCGCCCATCCCCACCCCCGTGTCGCGCACCGCCACGCACGCGTGGCCGCCGTCGAGGAAGGTGCGCACCGTGAGCGTCCCCCCCTCGGGCATCGCGTCGATCCCGTTCTGCACGAGGTTGACCAGCGCCGCCCGGATCTCCCCGGGGAGACCGCGCACCCACATCCCCGGCGCAAAGGCGCGTTCCACCCGCACCGGAGCGCCCGCCCCCGCCCCGCGCTCGCGCGCCGGCTCGGTGAAGGCCAGCACCTCGGCCGCCAGCGCCGACAGCTCCAGCGGCTCGTCGCCGCCGGGGAGCGGCTCCTGCCGGATGAAGCGCCCCACCCGCGAGGCGATCGCCGCGCCGGTCTCCGCCGCGGTGCGGATGCGGTCCGCGTAGTCGCACACCGCCTCGGGGGAGCCGGCGTGGTGGCGCAGCAGGTAGGCCGCGGCCATGATGGGGTTGAGCACGTTGTTCATGTCGTGCATCACCCCGGCCGCCAGCTGCCCGACGGCGGCAAGCCGCCGGTCCCGCAGCTGCGCCTCGTGGGTGGCGAGCAGCGCGCGCGAGCGTTCCTCGACCAGCTGCTCGAGCTGCGCGGCCACGGCGCCGGGGGCCGAGGCGCCGCCCACCGGGGCGGTCTCCTCCGGCGCGCCGAGCGGCACCGGCACCTCCACCAGCACGGCCCCGGCGATGGCGCCGTCGGCGTGGCGCCACGGGTGGGCGTGCACGGCCACGCGGCGCACGCCCGAGGCGGACCGCAGCTCCAGCACGGCGCCGCGCACCGCCTCGCCCGCCAGCGCGCGCATCACCGGCGTCTCGAGGAAGGGGACCGGGCGCTGGCGCGCGGGATCGTGCGGCGCCTCCCGCTCCCATCGCGCCCGCGCCGTGTCCGCGGGACGCCCCGCCTCCACCGCCTCGGCCGCGGCGTTGGCCCGCACCAGCCGCCCCGCCGCGTCCACCATCCACACCGCCACGGGGAGCGCCGCCAGCAGCGCGTCGCGCTCGCGCGCGGCCGGGTGGTCGGCCGCGGCGGCGCCCACCGCCTCGGTGAGGCACACCAGGATGCGCCCCTCCGGAAAGGGGGTGGCCCGGAGCGCCAGCAGCGCCCCGCCCTCGCGGAGCGGCACCGTCACGTCGGCGGGCCCCCCTGCGGCCGCCACCTGCCGCGCCGCCGCGATCGCGACGTCTCCCAGCGGGAGGAGCACCACGTCCCAGTGCTGGGCGGCCCGGGGGGCGAGGGGATCGACGGCGAGCCATGCGGTCGCCCGGGTGTTGGCGCCCGCCAGCCGCCCACACCCCTCGAACAGCACGGCCGCACACGGAAGCCCCTCCAGGAGGGGCTCCACGAGGTGGTCCGCGGCAAGGGCAGGCATGGACATGGGCACGGCACTGGGGCGCAGGGGCGAAGGCCCAGCCGACGTCGTCGCCGCTGGCGAGGAGGCGATGGCCCACCGCCGTCCCCAACACGCGTGCCTCCGGGGCACTTCCCAAGCTTAGCCGCGCCGGGGGGGCATGGTCAAACGGCCCAGGGGGGGGTAGGTTGGCGCCATGCTCCCCCCCGCCGTTCGCGCCACCCTCCTGCGGGTGCTCCTGGTGCAGGCAGTCGCCGTGCTGCTCCTGTGGGCGCTGCAGGCCCGCTACACCCTCCCGGTCACGCCGTGACGCTGCACTGGATCAACTGGGCCATCGTGGCCGTGTACCTCCTGTACGTGGTGGGGGACGGGCTGCGACGCACGCGCGGCACGGCCACGCTGGACGGCTACCTGCTGGCCAACCGCTCGCTCCCCTGGTGGGCGGTGGGGCTGTCGGTGATGGCCACGCAGCTCTCGGCCATCACGCTCATCGGCACGACCGGGCAGGGGGCCACCGACGGGCTGCGCTTCGTGCAGTTCTACCTGGGGCTGCCGCTGGCGATGGTGCTGCTGGGGGTCACGCTGGTGCCCTTCCTGCACGGCGCGCGCGTGTACACGGCGTACGAGTACCTGGAGCGGCGCTTCGACGCCCGCACGCGCGCCCTCACCAGCCTGCTGTTCCTGCTGTCGCGCGGGCTGTCGTGCGGCACGATCATCGCCGCCCCCGCGGTGGTGCTGTCGGCCTTCCTGGGGTGGAAGCTGGCGTGGTGCGTGGCGCTCATCGGCGTGCCCACCATCGCGTACACCGTGGTGGGCGGGGTGCAGGCGGTCACCTGGGCCGACGTCAAGCAGATGGTGGTGATCACGGGGACGATCGCGCTGATCGTGGGGGTGCTGTGGTGGCGGCTGCCAGTGCCGCTGGACGACGCGCTGCGGGTGGCGGGGAGCACGGGGCGGCTGCGCGCCTTCGACCCGTCGCTGACGCTCACGGAGACCTACACCGTCTGGTCGGGGCTCATCGGCGGGACGTTCCTGATGCTGTCGTACTTCGGCACCGACCAGAGCCAGGTGCAGCGCTACCTGGCGGCGCGGTCGGTGGACGAGGCGCGCACCTCGCTGCTCATGAGCGCGTACTGGAAGATCCCGCTGCAGGCGCTGATCCTGCTGATGGGGGTGCTGGTGTACCTCTTCTACGTCTTCACCCCCGCGCCGCTGCTGCACAACCCGCGGCACGAGGCGGCGCTGCGCGCCGAGCGCCCGATGCTGTTCGACGACCTGCGGATGCGCCACGAGGCGGCGTGGCAGCAGCGCGCCGGCTCGGCGCTGGCGCTGCGGGCGGCGCACGGGGACCCGGCGCGGCAGCGGGAATGGCAGGCGGCGGTGGCGGGAGACCAGCAGATCGTGGACGGGGTGCGCGCCGAGGCGCTCGCCGCGGCGGCGGAGGTGACGGGGGAGCCGTCGCGCGACGTGAACTACGTGATGCCGCGCTTCGTGCTGGAGCACCTGCCGCTGGGGTTCGCGGGGCTGTTCCTGGCGGCGGTGCTGGCGGCGGCGATGTCCAGCATCGCGGCCGAGCTGAACGCGCTGGCCACCGCCACGGTGGTGGACTTCTACCAGCGGTGGGTGCGCCCGGCGGCCCCCGACTCGCACTACCTGGCGGTGTCCAAGGGGGCCACGGCGGCGTGGGGGGCGGTGGCGTGCGTGGTGGCCACCTTTGCCGCCACGCTCGGGTCGCTGATCGAGGTGGTGAACCGCTTCGGGTCGTTCTTCTACGGCTCGATCCTGGGGGTGTTCCTGCTGGCGATGGTGCGCCGGGCCCGGGCGCGCGGCGCCTTCGTGGGGCTGCTGGCGGGGATGGGCGCGGTCGGGGCGGTGTCGTTCGCGGCGCCGCAGGTGAGCTTCCTGTGGCACAACGTGATCGGGGCCGTGGTGGTGCTGGCGGTGGGGGCGGTGGAGGCCGGGCTGCGGCGAACGGACTAGGGGCGAGGGGTCAGTCCGATGGCGATCAGTGACAGGGACGAGGTTGCAGGTCGTCGCGCCATCGCCTCATCACTCGTGCCTTTCCCGACCCGCTAGCGGGCGGGCGCGACCAGGTTGGCCAGCAGGCGGGCGGCCCCGGGGACGCCGGCGGGAAGCTGCCGGAACAGTGCCAGCGTGACGTACACGAACCGCCCGCGCCCCACCGGGGCCACCAGCAGCGCGCCGCGCTGCGCCGGCTCGCCGGGGTCGCCCATGGCCAGCAGCGCGGTGTAGCGCGGGTCGATGGCCGACGGCATGTACGTGGCGCGCTCCTGCACCCACCCGTCCCAGTCGGCCGCGCCGATGCGGTTGGGGGCGGTGAGGAGCGGGTGCGCGGGCGCCAGCACCGTCACCGGCGCCTCCTCGCGGGTGACGCGCGCCGCCGGGCGGCTCCACTGCAGCGGAAATGGCAGCGCCGCGGCAAATCGCCCCATGTCCTGCGCCCCGTACTGCAGCACCAGCGAGCCGCCGCGCGCGGCCCAGGCCAGCAGCCGCGGCGCCGCCGCGGCCAGCGCGGGGTGCGCCTCGAAGGCGCGCGGCCCCAGCACGATGGTGGTGTAGCGCGACAGGTCGGCGGCGCCCAGCGCCTCCGGATCAAGCGGCTCGACGGGGATGTCCAGCTGACGCAGCGCCTCCAGCCCGCCGTCGGCCGTTCCCCGCACGTACCCCACGCGCACGCGCGGCGGCCGCGCGACCGCCACCGCCGACAGCGTCAGCATCGCGCGCCCGTACAGCCGCTGCGCGGTGATGTGGTCGTACGCGACCGTGCCGTACCCCACCACGCTGGCCGTCCCCTCGTGGTACGCCACCGCCGAAACCGGGTGCGCCCCCGCGGGGAGCGTGCCGCGCAGCAGGAAGGTCAGCTCGGCGCCGCGCCCCGGCGCGAGGGTGCGCCACCGCTCTACCGAGTCGGCCGACAGCCCGCGCGGCAGCAGCAGCTTCACCAGCACGCGCGCCGAGTCGGGGTAGGCGCTTTGCACGCGCACGCGCACGGTGCGCCGCACCGGCACCCCGGCGCGCAGGTACGCCACCGGGGTCTCCA
>JAGWYS010000238.1 GCA_018969225.1 Gemmatimonadota bacterium
CCGCCGCCGTCACGTCGGCCGGCGCGCAGCCCGCCGCCCCCCGTGACAGCGCCGACTTCCCGCCGCCGCTGGCGCGCGAGTTCCGCGGGGTGTGGGTGGCCTCCGTGGCCAACATCGACTGGCCCTCGCGTCGCGGGCTCTCCACTGCGGAGGCGCAGGCCGAGCTGCTGGCGCTCCTCGACCGCGCCGCCGCGCTGCGCCTCAACGCGGTCATCTTCCAGGTGCGCCCCTCGGCCGACGCGCTCTATCGTTCAAGCATCGAGCCCTGGTCCGAGTATCTCACCGGGCGCCAGGGGCGCGCGCCGCAGCCGGCGTGGGATCCCCTCGCCTTCGCCGTGCGCGAGGCGCACGCCCGCAACCTCGAGCTGCACGCCTGGTTCAACCCCTATCGCGCGCGCCACACCGACGCGCGCTCGCCGCTGTCGGCGCGCCACATCGCCCGCACCAGCCCCGCGCTGGTGAAGGCGTACGGCGGCTACCTGTGGATGGACCCGGGGGAGCCCGCCGTCCGGCGCCGCACCATGCGCGTGGTGCTCGACGTGGTCACGCGCTACGACATCGACGGCGTCCACATCGACGACTACTTCTACCCGTACCCGGTGAACGGGCGCAACGGGCGCCCGCTCCCGTTCCCGGACGACCGCAGCTGGCGGCGCTACCGGCGCGACGGCGGCACGCTGGACCGCGACGACTGGCGCCGCCGCAACGTGGACCAGCTGGTGCGCGCCCTCAACGACAGCATCCACGCCCGCAAGCCGTGGGTGCGCTTCGGCGTGAGCCCGTTCGGCATCTGGCGCCCCGGCAACCCCCCGCAGGTGAAGGGGTTTGACGCCTACGCGCAGCTGTACGCCGACGCCCGCCGGTGGTGGCGCGAGGGGTGGGTGGACTACCTGGCGCCGCAGCTGTACTGGCCCACCACCAAGGCCGAGCAGGCGTACCCCGTGCTGCTGGACTGGTGGGCCGCGGAGAATGTGCGGGGGCGGCACCTGTGGCCCGGCAACTTCACCTCGCGCGCGGGGGGCACCGGCAGCGGCGCCTTCTCCGTGGACGAGCTGCTCGCCCAGCTGCGCGTGACGCGCGCGTCGCCCGGGGCGGGGGGGAACATCCACTTCAGCATGAAGGCCTTCCTGGGGAACCAGGGCGGCATGAACGACACGCTCCTGGCCGGCCCCTACGCCACCCCCGCGCTCCCGCCGGCCACGCCCTGGCTGCGCGTCCCCCCGCCGGCCGTGCCGCGGGCGCGGCTGGCGCCGACCGGCGACGGGTGGTGCGTGGCGTTCACCACCCCCGCGGCACGCGCCCCCCGCCAGTGGGTGGTGCGCACGCGCACCGCCGGCGGATGGGGCACCGAGGTGCTCCCCGGCACCGTGCGGTCGGTGACCCTCCCCCCCGATGCCGCGTCTCCCGTGGTGGTCGTGTCGGCCCTCAATCGCGCCGGGGTGGAGGGTAAGCCCCTCATCCTGCGCCCCGACTCGGCGGCCTTCCTCTCGCGCCCCCGGAGTGCCAGCTTCCCCGCATGCGCCGCGAACGCCCGCCCTTCTTCTATCGGCTCACCGAGGGGATCCGGATCACCGTGAGGCCTGCGTTCCTCCGGGAGCGCTCGAACCCGCTCCTGGAGCAGTTCGTCTTCGCCTATCACATCCGGATCGAGAACGTCTCGGGGCACGCCGCGCAGCTCCGTTCCCGGCGCTGGCTCATCCACGACGACGCCATCGGTGACACCGTAGTGGAGGGGGAGGGGGTGGTGGGAGAGCAGCCCCACCTGCTCCCGGGGCAGGTGCACGAGTACCGCTCCTTCTGCGTGCTGCGCGCGCCGCAGGGGTGGATGGAGGGGAGCTACCGGTTCGTGCGCGACGACGGCTCGTCGTTCCACGCCGAGATCCCCCGCTTCCCGCTGCTGGCGGAGCCGCAGGCCACCAGCAACTGACGGCCGGGGCCCCCGCTCAGGGGCGGGGGAGCGGCTCCGGCGGCAGGGCCACCGCGTGCCCCAGGGCGCGCAGGCCGTGGAACACCGTGGGCATGGCGGGCACCCACCCCGTGGCGCGCAGCGCGGCCGCGCTCACCCGCTGATGGCCGCGCCCATCGTCCCGCGGCCCTTCGCCGGCCGACTCGGGCGGCAGGATCGGCACCGTCACCGCCGCCGGCTCGCCGCGCAGCGCCCGCGTCACCGCCCCCGCCTGCACGGGGACGCCGTCACAGCAGTTCCACCGGTGCGCGCCCGGCGGCACCGGCGCTGCCAGCCGCTGCAGCACCGCCGCCACCACGTCGTCGCGCCAGGCCATGTTGATCCACCGCGGGTCGTCCGGATCTCCCTGCGCCCATCGGCGCGTCGGGTCGCGCCCGGGCCCGTACAGCCCCGCCACGCGCAGCACGTGGACGCGCGCCGACGCGAGGCCGTCGGCCGCGGAGCGGTCGCCGGCGGCGCACAGGATGGCCTCCGCCTCGCGCAGCAGCCCGGGGCGCCCCTCCGCCGGGGGGAGGGCGTCCGTTTCCCGCACCACGCCGCCGTCGGTGCGCCCGTACACGCCGGTGCTGGAGGTGTACACCAGCGCTCGCGCGCCCAGCGCCCGCGCCACCGCCACCGCCCCCGCTGCGGCGCGCGGGTACGCCTCGTAGCCGTCGCCCCGGAGCGTCGATGGCGCCACCGCCAGCACCACCCAGTCCGCCTGCGCCGGCAACGCCTGGCGCACCGCCGCGTCATCCCGGGCCGTGCCGATGTCGCCCACCACCGCCGTGGTTCCCTCCACCGGCGGGCGGGGGGAGCGCTGCAGCGTCCACACCGCCGCGCCTGCGGCGGCCGCCTGGCGGGCCACCTCCGCCCCCAGCCACCCGGCCCCCACCACGACGCCGCGGCTGCCGGACACCGGGGCAGGTGCCTTGCGCTGGCCTTCAGGGGTGATTGCCGTGTACATTATTCGGGTTGAGCCCAAAGGGGTCCGGCAGCCGGATCCATCACCACGACGTCGAGGACGCGCGCATACATGGGGAAGCAGGACGCGATTGAACTGGAAGGGACCGTGACCGAACTGCTCCCCAACGCGACGTTTCGGGTGGCGGTCCAGAGTGGGCACGAGGTGCTGACGACGCTGGCCGGGAATATGCGTCGGAACCGCATCCGCGTGCTGGCCGGTGATCGCGTGACTGTCGAGGTGTCCCCCTACGACCTCACGCGCGGGCGCATCACCTTCCGCCACAAGAACTGACGGCACGGGTGACGCGGGGCGGGGCGCGATGGCGCCCCGCGAGCCGTCACGTCAGTGCAGCAGCAGCCACCAGGACGCGCCTCCCACCCCCACCACCGCCACGGTGATGGCGGAGAGGAGCACGACGCGTCCGGTGCTCATGGGCGTCCGACGGCGGCGCCCCTGCGCGAGGGAGGGCTGCCGGCTGGCCCGGCGCACGATCTCCTCGTACTTGGTCATCGGCGACTGGTGCACCGCCACGCTGCCGTCGTGCGGCGTGGCCGCGCCGGTGCGTCCCCACTCCGCCTCCTCCACCAGCTCCGGGGCCAGCCGCTCCAATCGCTCTTCCCCGTGGTGCGTGGTGAACACCGGGGCCGTCGGGGACTGCGCGCGTCCGCCCGGGATGGGCGCCGCATCACCAGCCGCATCCTGAACGGGGGCCATGGCCGCGCTGCGCGCCGGCTCCGGCGGCGCGAACCGGGACACCTCGGGGGGAAGCGGCGCCTCGCTGGCGGCCGGGAACAGGAAGTCGGGGATCTCCGGCGACGGCTCGTGCAGCAGGGTGCCGGGCACCGCCGCCGCACGCGACGTCGGGTCCTCGTCCGCCCACGGCACCTCGATGTCGTCACCGGCGGCGCCGGAGGACGACACCGCCGCCCCGGCCGCTGCCGGCGGGGCTCCCCAGCCCGGGGGCGCGTCCGCATCCAGCGGAAACGCGGCAGCCGCTCCCGGCATCGTCTCGCCGGCCGTCGCGTCCCCGCCCGCCGCGTCCTCCGCGTACACACCGGCACCGGTGGCTTCCGCCTCCGCGCCCGCCGTGGCGGCGTCCTCGAAGGCGTCCACGTCACCGGGCGCCGCCGCACTGAACTCCGCCTCCGCGGCGGCCAGCTCGTCCCACGCCTCGGCGTCCCCATTGGGCGCGTCAGCCGACGCCGCCAATGCCCCCGGCTGGGCGACCACCTCGGCGTCGAACACCAGCGCGCCGCCATCCAGCGCACCCCACGGGACCATCAGGTCGTCTGCCACCCCCCAATCCATCGCCTCCAGCTCGAACTCCGAGGGCGGGGGAACGACGGGCGCCGAACCCTGGGGTTCCTGCATCACCACTTCCAGCGGGGTCGGCGCATACGGCGCCTCCTCCTCCAGTGCCGATGGCAGCACGCCGGGGTCCATCGCCGCGTGGTCGTGCGGCAACGGTTCCGCCATCGTCTCGGGGACCTCCACCTCCACCAGCCCGTCGTCCGCCAGCCCGTCATCCATCAGGTCGGCGGCCGCCAGCTCCACATCCGCGAGCTCCGCGTCGGCCAGCCCCAACCCGGCGGCCGACCCGTCGGCGGTACCGGCGTGCAGGGCAGCCGGATCGGCACCCCCCGCCACCAGTCGCCCGGCCAGCGCCTCCAGGCGCGTGGTGGGCAGGTGGTGCCGGTCCACGATGGCGTGCAGGCGGTGCCAGTCGGACACGGCGCGGTCGGGATCACCGCTCAGCAGTGACAGCCGCGACGAATTCTCCAGCGGCTCCGCCAGCCGCGGGTCATGGGGGCCGAAGCGCTCCTCCAGCCGCAGCAGCGCCTCGTCCAGCATGGCCCGGGCGGCCGCCAGCTGCCCCGACGAGGCCAGCAGCACGGCCAAGTCCATGCGCGTGCGCGCCACCACTGGCGATGCCTGCCCCACCAGCGACTCCCGCAGCGCCAGCGCCCGGCGCGCGTGCCGCATCGCCTCGGGCGCCCGGCCGTCGCGCGCGCAGGCATGCGCCAGGTTGCTGAGCACCAGCGCCAGCGCGTCCGAGGCCGTCGTCTCCGGCTCCCGCGACAGCAGCGCCGCCGCGGCGGAAAACGCCGCGGCCGCCCCGGACCAGTCGGAGGCGGAGGCGCATGCCAACCCGTGCGCGTTGCGGTCAGCCCAAGGTCGGCTTTGGGCGGACGGGCGGGGGGGGGAGGAGGTGAGGGGCGCCATCTCTGGGAGAGGACGCCCGGGGCAACCTCCCCGTCACGCTCTCCCCGGGGGGGGCGGACC
>JAGWYS010000239.1 GCA_018969225.1 Gemmatimonadota bacterium
GGTCTCGTCAAACCACATCGACCGCCGGTAGTTGCGCATGGGGACCACGGTGACCTGGGCCGTGATGGCGCCGGTCCCCGCGAGGTAGCGCATGAGCTCACCCACGGTGAGCCCGTAGCGCAGCGCTACGGCGTGCTGCCCCACCAGCGAGCGGAAGCGGAGGTCGAGGATGTTCCCCTCGATGCGGTCGGCGCGGATGGGGTCGGGGCGGTCGAGGATGACCAGCGGCTTGTTGGCGGCCGCCGCCATGAGCGCCAGCGACCACTGGTAGGTGTACACGCGGGCGCCGACGTCCTGGATGTCGTACACCAGCACGTCCACGTCCTTGAGCATGTCGGGGGTGGGGACCTCGGTCTCGCCGTACAGCGAGTACACCGGGACGCCGGTGGCGGAGTCCACGGTGGAGCGGACCTTCTCGCCGGCCTTGGCCACGCCGCGGATGCCGTGCTCGGGGCCGTAGAGGGCGGTGAGCTTCACCCCCGGGGCCTTGAAGAGGAGGTCCACGGTGCTGGTGCCGCGCCGGTCGCGCCCGGAGTGGTTGGTGAGGAGGCCGACGCGCTTCCCCTTGAGGAGGTGCAGCGAGTCCTGGAGGAGGACCTCGATGCCCGGGGCGACGTTGCCGACCGGCTGCGCGTGGGCGGCGGGAGCCGCGAGGGTGGCGGCCGCGAGGAGCGCGGCGGCGGGGCGGAGGAGGCGGGGGGTGGGCATCCCGGTATACTACCGGCGGATTCCGAACCCGCGACCCGTCCCCACGAGCCGATGCCCGACGTTCTTGACGCGCCATCGACGCGTCCCCCCGTGCGCTTCGGGGTGGATGAACTGCTGGCCGACCCCGCGTGGTGGGGCGGGTGGCGCCGGGTGGGGCTGGTCACGAACGACGCGGCGCGTCTGGCGGCCGACCCCGTGGTGCGCTCGCGCGCGGCGCTATGCGCGGCCGGGGTTCCGTTGGTGCGGCTGTTCGGCCCCGAGCATGGGCTGGGGGGGGTGGCCGCCGATGGCGCCGCGGTGGCCGACGGCACCGATCCGCTGACGGGAGTGCCGGTGGTGTCGCTGTACGGCGCGCGGATGCGCCCGGCGCGCGCGCAGCTGGCCGACCTGGACGCCGTCCTGTTCGACATCCCCGACGTGGGGGCGCGCTTCTACACCTACGCCTGGACGCTGTGGCACCTGCTGCACGCTGCGGCGGAGGCCGGGGTGCCGGTGGTGGTGCTGGACCGTCCCAATCCGTTGGGGGGCGTGCTGGATGCCGCCGAGGGGCCGCTGCTGGAGGACGATTGCCGATCGTTCGTGGGCGAATCGTCCATTCCGGTGCGGCACAGCCTGACGCTGGGGGAGCTGGCACGGCTGTGGCAGCGGGAGGCGGTGCCCGGGGTGGCGCTGTCGGTGGTGCCGTGCGCGGGGTGGGATGCCACGCGCGCGTGGCCGGCCGCGAGGGTGCCCTGGGTGGCCACCTCACCGGCGATGCCGGCGTGGGAGAGTGCGCGGTGGTACCCGGGGACGTGCCTGTTGGAAGGGACGTCGGTGAGCGTGGGGCGAGGGACGGGCGCTCCGTTTGCGCAGGTGGGGGCGCCCTGGCTGGATGCGGTGGCGGTGGCGGACGCGGTGCGCGCCGAGCTGGCGGCCGCCGAGGCGGGGGGGATGGGGGAGCGGGTGCGGGTGATGCCCACGGTGTTCACGCCGCGCGAGGGGCCGTATGCTGGCGCGACGTGCGCGGGGGTGTCGCTGGCGCTGGTGCCTGAGGATGCCGACGGCACGTGGGTGGCGCGCGTGCTGCGCCCGGTGTGGCTGGGGCTGACGCTGCTGGGGGTGATCGCCGAGCGGCACCCGGAGGAGCTGGCGTGGGCGGCGTACCCGACGGCGGCCAACCCGTCGGGGGAGGGGCACCTGGCGCGGCTGGTGGGGCGGCGCGACGTGGGGGCTCGGCTGGTGGCAGTGCGTGGGGCCGAGCGGCGCGCGGCGGTGGCGGCGTGGACGGCGGTGCCGGGGTGGGGGGCGCGGGTGGTGCCGGCGCTGCTGTACCCGCGGGGGTGAGGGGGTGGTGATGAGACGGAACACTTTTGCCTGCTTGGTTTTGTCAAATCTTCCATGGTGTGGTAGTATTTCTGCCATGCAATGGCAGCAAAGATTCCGGAAAGAAAACGCGCAGGGTCAGCGCCTGCGGACGGGGCGGCCATGACGGCCCTGCTGCCCCGGTTCACCGCCATCGATGCCCAGAGCGCGCTCGCCGCCATGCCGGTGGTCGCCGTGGTTGGCCCTCGGCAGGCGGGGAAGAGCCAGCTCGCGACCACCCCCCCCATCGGCACCGGTCGTGAGGTCCTGACGCTCGACGCGGTGGACACCATGGCCCGTCTGGCGGAGGATGCGGACGGCCAGTTGCGGCGCCCCGGGCGCTTCGTGGTGGATGAGATCCAGCGGATGCCCTCGCTGGTGCTGGCGCTCAAGCGCGCCGTGGACGCCATGGGGACGCACCGCGAGATGGGGAAGTGGGTGGTCACGGGTTCGGCCAACCTCCTGCTCATGGAGCAGGTGGCCGATTCGCTGGCCGGGCGCGCGGCGTATGTGACGTTGTGGCCGCTGACGCGCCGTGAACGGCTGGGACAGGCGGCCACCGGCCGTTGGGACCTGCTCTTCTCCACGCCGGTCACGGACTGGGGGGCGGTGCTGGCCGATGATGATGCGCCGCGGGAGGCGTGGCGCACCGTCGTGCGCCATGGCGGCTATCCCGTGCCCGTCCTGCAACTCGACTCCGACGCGGCCCGGGATGCGTGGTGCGCCGGCTACATCGACAGCTACCTCACGCGCGACCTGCGCGACCTGCGGGGCACGCAGCAGGTGCCCGAGTTGCGGCGCCTGCTGCGCGCCGTGGCCGGCCGCGTGGGGCAGGTGGAGCAGCAGGCCGAGATCGCGGCGGAGTCGGGGATGCCGCCCACCACGGTGCATGCGTACCTGCGGCTGTTCGAGATCTCGTACCAACTCATCCGCATCCCCGGCTACACGGCCAGCCGCACGGCGCGCTTGCGGAAGCGTCCCAAGCTCTACTGGAGTGACACCGCGGTGGGGCTCCGAGCGGCGGACCTGAACGAGCCCACGGGCTTCCACCTCGAAAACCTCGTGGCGTGCGACCTCACGGCCTGGGCGTCGCGGCAGCCGTTGCGTCGAGGGGTGTTTCATTGGCGGACCGCCACGCAGCGCGAGGTGGACTTCGTGCTCGAGGCCCGTGAAGGAATTGTCGGCGTGGAGGTCAAGGCCTCCCGCACCGTGGGGTGGGGCGACACCGCCGGGTTGCGTGCGTTCCTCGCCGAGTACCCCGAGCGGGCGCGAGGCGGGGTGGTGCTCTACGATGGCGACGAGGTGCGCGCCGTGGCGGAGCGGATCTGGGCGGTGCCGTGGTGGCGGGTGCTGTGACGGCGTGACGCGCCGCGCTGCGGGCGCGCGCAGGTCGTGCGGTGGTTCCCCTACGCGCGCCGCTCCCGCTCCCCCAGGATCACCGCCGCCATCATGTCGCCGGTGACGTTGGCGGTGGTGCGAAACATGTCGGGGATGGTGTCCACCGCCAGCAGCAGCCCCGCGCCCTCCACCGGGAGCCCGGCGGCCATGAGCACGGGGATCATCCCCACGATGGTGCCGCCGGGGATGCCAGGGACGGAGAAGGAGGCGATGACGGCGGTGACGGTGACCGCGACCAGCTGCGCCGGCGCCAGCGTGAGCCCGTACAGGTGCGCGATGAAGACGATGGGGACCGTCTGCCCCACGCCGGCGCCCAGCCGGTAGGTGGCGGTGAGGAGCGGCACCAGGAACCCCGGGATCTGCGGCGGCAGCTGCAGCACGTCGCGTGTGGCGGTGATCATGGCCGGCAGCGCGGCCAGCGACGAGCGCCCGCTGAAGGCCATGGCCTGCGGGGGGAGCGCGGCCCGCGCGTAGGCGGCCAGCGAGACGCCGCCGCCCAGCAGCGCCACTGCGGGGTAGGTGAGCGCCATGAGCACGGTGGAGAGGAGCACCACCACGCCGATGTAGGCGGCCAGCGCGCCGGCGGCCCCCAGCCCCAGCTTGGCGGCCAGCGGCACGGCCAGGCCAAAGACCCCCAGCGGCGCCAGCGCCAGCACCCACCGCACCACCTGGATGCACGCATCCTGGATGCCGTGGAAGGTGCGCACCACCGCCTCGCGCCGCGCCGCGTCCACGCGCGTGAGCGCCACGCCGAAGGCGATGGCGAAGATGATGAGCGGGAGCATGGCGCCGTCGGCCGCCGACTTGACGGGGTTGGCCGGCACCAGGTCGGCGAGCCACTGTCCCATGCTGGGGAGCTTCTTCGCGCTCTCCACGGCGGCCCCTCCCGCGCCGGCCGCGCTGGCGCGCAGCGACTCGGCGGCCGCGGGGTCGATGGGGAGCAGCGCGAAGAGCGGCCCCGCGGCGAGGATCCCCATGGTGGCCGCGATGCCGATGGTGACCAGCATAAACAGCAGCGCGCGCCCGCCCAGCCGCCCGATGGTGCGCGTGTCGGGGGCCGAGGTGATCCCCACCACCAGGCTGGTGATCACCAGCGGGATGATGGTCATGCGGATGCCGTTCACGAACAGCGTCCCCAGCGGCTCGATCCACGGGACCAGGGCGCGGAGGGGGGCGCTGCCGCTCCCCTCAATGACGGTGCCCAGGGCGAGGCCGCCCACAAGGGCGACGAGGAGGCGGAGGGTGGGGGACATGCGGCGAAGCTACCGGCGGGGGCGCCGCGGCGCACCCGCTTCCCCGGTCAGAAGCGGACGCGCAGCACGGTGCCGTTGGTCCCCCCCACCCAGGCGGTGCGCCCGGCGGCGCCGATGCCGGTGTGCGGGCGCTCGCTGAGCACGCGCCACGTGCGGCCGTCATCCATGGACAGGAACACGCCGCCAAAGCCGGCGGCTAGCAGCACGCCCTCGCCCACGGCAGGGAGGTACACGGCGCCGGTCAAGGCGCCGGGGCGCGGCGGGCGGGGGCGGAGCGTCCAGGTGAGGCCGCCGTCGGTGGTGACCGCCACGGCGGCGGCGCTGCTGTCGGTGCGGGTGTGCTGCATGTCGCCCCCCACCGCCACA
>JAGWYS010000018.1 GCA_018969225.1 Gemmatimonadota bacterium
AGCGGACGTCCGAATCGTACAGCACACGGATGTCCGTGATGCCGTAGCGCGACATGGCGATGCGGGCGGGGCCCATGCCGAAGGCCCATCCGGTGTACCGCTCGCTGTCGATCCCGGCGGCCTCGAGGACGTTGGGATGCACCATGCCGCAGCCGAGGATCTCGACCCAGCGGAGCCCCTTGCCGTCCTGCAGGTCCACCTCGACGTCCATCTGGGCGCCGGGCTCGACGAAGGGAAAGTAGGAGGGGCCGAAGCGGACGCGCCGCGACGCGCCGTAGAAGCGGCGGGCAAACTCGGCGAGCGTGGCCTTGAGGTCCACGAAGCCGATGTCCTCGTCCACGGCCAACCCCTCGAGCTGCAGGAACGCCGGGGCGTGCGTGGCGTCGAAGAAGTCGCGGCGGTAGACCTGTCCGGGGGCGAGCACGCGCACCGGGGGGGCGCACCGCTGCAGCGTGCGCACCTGCACCGGGGAGGTGTGGGTGCGCAGGAGGGTCCCGTCCCCGAGGTAGAGCGTGTCGTGGAGCTCCATCGCCGGGTGATCGGGGGGAAAGTTGAGCGCCCCGAAGTTGTACCACTCCGTCTCGGCCTCCGGGCCGAGGGCGATGGAAAAGCCGAGCTCGCGGAAGATGGCGCAGATCTCGTCGACGACGAGGGTGACGGGGTGAAGGGAGCCGGCCCAGCGGTGACGCGCGGGGAGGGTGCCATCCCAGGGGGCGTCACCGGCGCCGGCGGCCTGCCGTTCGGCGAAGGCGGCGAGGGCGGCGTCGAGCCGCCCCTTGAGCTCGTTGAAGCGCCGGCCGGCGGCCCGCTTGTCGAGGGGCGTGGCCATGGCGGGGACTTCGCGCTGGAGGCGCGCGAGCCGCTCGTCCTTGAGGGCGTTCAGCTCGCCCTTGACCGCGTCCAGCCGCCGGGCGGGATCGGCGGCGTCGAGGAGCGCGCAGCACTCCTGCTCGAGGGCATCGGCCAGCGCGGTGAATTCGGACAGTTCCACGGGAGGCGACGGGACAAAGGGTGCCGGGATGCGCGCAGGGCCGGCGTGCCTGAAGGCAGCCGGCCCTGCGACCTTGGAGCGAGCGAGCGGCGGGTCAGGCCGCGCTCTTGGCGGCGTCGAGGGCCTGGCGGACTTGGGCGGCGATGGCCGCAAACGCCTCGGGCTCCCGGACGGCGAGGTCGGCGAGGACCTTGCGATCGATCTCGATGCCGGCGGCGGCGAGGCCGTTGATGAAGACGCTGTAGGACATGTCGTGCAGGCGGGCCGCCGCGTTGATGCGGATGATCCACAGCCGGCGGAAATCGCGCTTCTTGTTCTTGCGGTCGCGGTAGGCGTAGCGCCAGCCGCGCTCGACGGTCTCCTTGGCGGCCTTCCAGAGCTTGGAGCGCCCGCCGAAGGCGCCCTTGGCGTGCTGCAGAACCTGCTTCTTCCGCTTGAGGCGGACGACGTTGGACTTGACGCGTGGCATGGTGGTCCTCCCTCAGGCCAGGATGAGCCGCTTGATCCGCTTGACCTCGCCGTTGGTCTCGACGATGGCCGGGCGGCGGAGGCCACGCTTCCGCTTGGCATCCTTCTTGGTCAGGATGTGGCTCTTGTACGCCTTCAGGCGGCGCACCTTCCCCGATCCCGTCACGGAGAAGCGCTTCTTGGCGCCGCTGTGGGTCTTCATCTTGGGCATCAGTCGCTCACGGCTGCGGTCGTCCGCCCCGAGCCGGGGCGGTGGTCAGGATGTCCGGGGCGCCTACTTGGGCGCCAGGATCATCGTCATGGACTTGCCTTCCATGGTGGGGGAGCTTTCGACCTTGGACAGGTCGGCCAGTTCCGTGGCCACCCGATCGACGACCTGCCGCCCCAGTTCGGGGTGCGCGATCTGCCGGCCGCGGAACATCAGCGTCACCTTCACCTTGTTCCCTTCCTCGAGGAAGCGCCGCGCGTGCCGCGTCTTCGTCTCGAAGTCGTGATCATCGATCCCCGGGCGGTACTTGACCTCCTTGAGATGGATCACGTGCTGCTTCTTCTTGGCCAACCGGGCCTGCTTGGCCTGCTCGAACTTGAACTTCCCGAAGTCCATGACGCGGACCACGGGGGGCCGCGCTGCGGCCGCCACCTCGACCAGATCCAGCCCCTGCTCCACGGCGAGCGACAGGGCCTGGTCGACTTCCATGATGCCGAGCTGACTGCCGTCGGCGCCAATCACGCGGACCGGGCTGATGCGGATCTGCCGGTTCACCCGGGGCGGACGCTTCGTGGTGTCCTGAATAGGCCGTGCTCCTGAGGGAGGAAACAGAAACGCGGACCCCGCCTGCCGGCGAAGCCCGCGCGACCCACCGGCCGCGGCGCAACCGCGCCCGCCCGGGGGGATCGATGGACTCCAGCAGCACGCCACGCCGAACCGGCGCGGGCCGAAGGGTGGAGGGAGCGTCGCTGCCCCCTCACTTCTCGATTATCGGTGAACATCAGACCACCAGCGGCGCACCAACGCCATGCGCCAACCGGACGGATTGCTCCCCGAACCCCTAAAACTACCGGGTCACGGCGCCGGGTCAAGGGGCCAGCTGGTATCCCTTGGCATCGCGCACCACCCGACCGAAGCCGACGTCGGCATCGTGTTCGAACACCAGCAGCCAGCCCCCTGCCTCCGCTTCGGCCAGCAGCCGCCGCTTCGATTCCAGGGTGACCAGCGGCTCCACGTCATATCCCATGATCCACGGCAGGGGGAGGTGATGGCTGGTCGGCACCACATCCCCCAGGAAGCAGGCGGTTTCCCCGCCGCGGGTGACCAGCACGCTCTGGTGGTGAGGCGTGTGGCCGGGGGTGGGGCGCAGGGTGATCCCCGGGAGAATCTCCACGCCCCCCTCCACCACCGTCAGCTGGCCGGCCGCCGCCACTGGTGCCCAGTTGGCCGGGAAGTAGCTCGCCGCCGTGCGTTCGTTGGGGTGCTCGGCGTAGGCCACCTCCCCCCGTTGCACCACATACCGCGCGTTCGGGAACGCCGGGCGGATGTCGCCCCCTGGCGTGCGCCAGGTGTTGCCGCCGGCGTGGTCGAAGTGCAGGTGCGTGTTGATCACCAGCACGATGTCCTCCGGCGTCATCCCGATGGCCCGGAGGCCGTCCTCCAACGCGGTGCGCCCATCGGCCCCGTCGTTCTCGATGCCGTAGATCCCCTGGAACTTGGCGTCCTCCTTGTTGCCGAGGCCGGTGTCGATGAGCACCGGGCCGGCATCGTGCTCCACCACCAGGCAGCGCATGCCCAGCGGGATGCGGTGTCGCTCATCCGGGGCGATACGGCGCTCCCAGAGCGGTCGGGGCACGACGCCGAACATGGCCCCGCCGTCGAGGCGTTGGCCGCCGGCCTGGATGGCATGGAGGCGCCACCCGCCCAGGGTGCGCGATTCCACAAGGGGACGGGGAGGCGTCATGGGGTCAGTGTGGGGGCAAAGGATGAGGGGGGATCGGGGAGGACTCGCGCGAGCGCGCGGCGGCGACTGGCCGGGGTGGCGAGATATCGCTGCAACGCCCCCCATTGCTCCACCCCAGCGTCCTGCGCCAAGGCCAGCAGGCGCACCAACGCATGCGCGGTGGCCTCGGCGTCGCCGCCGGCCCGGTGCCGCCCCGTGAGCGCAATGCCCAGGTGGGCCACGACGTGATCCAGCGACCGGCGCGGGAGGCGGGGAAGAAAGGCCCGCGCCAACCGCACCGTGCACAAGCGCGCCGTGTCGGGGGGCGGTGGCGGGCCGTGGCCCGCCCGGGCCAGTTCCCCGTGCACGAACCGCCAGTCGAAGCTGACGTTGTGGGCCACGAAGACGCGCCCAGCCAACTGCGCGGCCACGTCGGCGGCGATGGCCCGGAACGGCGGCTGTCCGCGGACCATCGCCGGGGTGATCCCGGTGAGCGCGGTGATGAACGGGGGGATGGGGCGCTCGGGGTCCACGAGGCGCGTGAAGGGCGCCCCGACCCGGCCATCCTCCACGGGGACGATGGCGATCTCGGTGACGCGGTCCCCCCCCTCAGGGGCGGTACCGGTGGTTTCGACGTCGACGACGGCGAAGGGGAGGTGGCGGAGCGGACGGTCAGCGGAGACCATGGGGGGAAGCTAAGGGGCCGCCCCCCGTCTGGTGGCCGCGCCGGCAGGTGGCTACACTTGTGAAGAATTTCACAAGCCTCCCCGTGAAGCGAATCGCCGACTCCACCGTCCGACGACTCTCGATGTACCTCCGGTACCTCGAGGATCTCGCCGCGCGCGGCCATGCCACCGCCTCCAGCGACGCGCTGGCCAACCTCTGCGGCACCACCCCAGCCCAGGTCCGCAAGGACCTCTCCTTCTTCGGCTCCTTCGGCAAGCGCGGGCTCGGGTACCCCGTCCAGGAACTCATCGACCACCTGCGCCAGATCCTGGGGCTCGGCCATGACTGGCCCGTGGTCATCATCGGCGCCGGCAAGATCGGCGCCGCCCTCGCCGAGTACCGCGGCTTCCGCCAGCGCGGCTTCCGGGTCGTGGGCGTCTACGACAACGACCCGGCCAAGATTGGCCGACCGTGGGGGACGAGCACCATTCGCAGCACCGACACCCTCGATGCCGACGTCCGCGCCGAGGGCGCCCTGATGGCCGTGCTCGCCGTCCCTGCCGACCATGCCCAGCAGGTCGTCGATCGCGCCGTCCGCGCCGGCATCAAGGCCATCCTCAACTTCGCGCCCACCCAACTCAGCGTCCCCCCCACCGTCAGCCTCAAGACCGTGAACATGGCGATGGAGATGGAGGGGCTCGCCTTCGCCCTCACGAACGCGGATCCGGGCTGACCGACCCCGACCGCAGCGCGCGCAGCAGCCGGGCGAACACCTCCGGCGAAAGCACCTCCGGGCGCAGCTGCGGGTCCAGCCCGCACCCCTGTGCCACCGCCTCCGCCATCTCGGCGGACACCCCCGCGATGCTGCGGAGCACGCGCCCCAGCTGTTTGCGTCGCATCCCGAACGCCGCTTGCACGAAGCGCCGGTACGGGCCCTCCTCGGCGTGGCTCACCACGGGATCCGGCCGGGGGACCAGCCGCACCACGGCCGACTCCACCTGCGGCGGTGGCTGAAAGGCCCTCGCCGGCACCCGAAGCAACTGCTCCACGCGCGCCACCGCCTGCACGTTCACCCCGAGCGCCCCGTAGGCCTTGCTCCCCGGCGACGCCGCCAGGCGGTCGGCGACTTCCTGCTGCACCAGGAACACGCCCACCTCCGGGCGGGGCGCCTCCAGCGACTGGAAGAGGATCGGCGTGGTGATGTTGTACGGCACATTCCCCACAAGACGGTACGCCCCGCCGGCGAGGGCCCCGAACGACACGGTGAGGACGTCGGCGTTCACGATGGTCACCGACGGGTGCCCCGCGTAGCGTTCCGTCAGGTGACGAGCCAGGTCCCGGTCCACTTCGATGGCCACGACCCGCGCCGCCCTCGACACCAGCAGGTCGGTAAGCGCACCCCGCCCCGGACCGATCTCCACCACGGTCACCCCATCCAGCGGTCCCAGTGCCGCGACGATCCCCTCCAACGCCCGGGGATCGCGCAGGAAGTGCTGGCCAAACCGCTTGCGCGGGGGCGGGAGCCCGGGAGTGCCGCGCCCCGGACGCGGAGAGGACGGCGGACGGGGTGGCCGCATGCGACCGGTCACCCTTCCGGGCGGTCGACGATGACCACCGCCACGTCATCGCGCAGCGGTGTCTCCCCGCGATGCGCCCGCGCCTGCTCAGCCAGCGCCTCCAGGATCTGCTCGGGGGACTCCCCGTGCACCATGCCCGCCAGCCGTTCCCGCACCGCCCGCTCGCCCAAGGCGCCCCCCGCGGCGTTGCGCAGGTCCGGCAGCCCGTCGGTGAAGAGCACCAGCCGGTCGCCGCGCCGCCATGGCGTCACCGACTCCTCAATGGGGAGGTCGCTGAACCCCAGCGGCGGCACCACCGCGGTCAGCCGCACCAGGCGACCGTCGGCGCCCAGCCGGAAGGCGTGCGGGTGCCCCGCGTTCGCAAAGCGCAGTTCGCGCGCGCGACCGTCAATCACCGCGTAGCAGAGCGTCAACGCCATCTCCGTGGAGGTCAGCTCGTCGGCGAGCGACGCGCGCACCGACTCCAGCGCGAGCGCCGGGTCGAAGGCCGCCTGCATGTGGATCGCCGCGGCACTCAGCGCCAGCGCCATGACCAGCGCGGCCGGATAGCCGTGACCGGCCACGTCCCCGATGAGCACGCCCGTGCGATCCGCATCCAGCCGGGCCAGCAGGAAGAAGTCGCCCCCGACACTCTCCGCCGGGACCATGCGCGTGGCCGCGCGCGCCTCGGGCGCCACTACGCCAGGCGAGGGGAGCAACTTGAGCTGCAGGTCGTGCGCCAGCTTCATCTCCCGCGCGAGCTGCTGGCGCGCGGCCTCGGCCTGCACCCGGGCCACCTCCCGTCCCTGCCGCTCGCGCTCGTCCACCAGGCGCCGCACCAAGGGGAGCAGGCGGGGCAGCAGGAGATCCACCTCCCCGGCGGCATCCGCGGGGAGAAAGAGCCATCCGACGCGCTCGCCAATGGTCACCAGCCGAGCGCGCAGGCCGTTGGCCCGGGCCCAAGACCCCACGTCCCAGGCCACGGGGCCCAGCACCGTGCGCTCGGCCATCCACGGCGACGACGCCCCGAGCAGGCGGGGGGGGTGCCCCCCCGCCTGGCGCTCCCACACCGCCGCCTCCGCCCCGGTGGCATCCCGCACGGCCTCCAGCAGGGCGGCAATCTCGTTCATTGCCGGTACAGCAGCAGGCGCACCCGGTGAGGACAGCCGGGTGACGGGGGGGCGCAGTTCACCACGTCCATGAGCTGGCGCATCAGGAAGACCCCGCGTCCATCCTCGCGCTCCAGCCAATCGGCATCGGCGGGCGATCCGTGCGCACCGTCCAGGTCGAAACCGGGACCGTCGTCCCCCACCTCTACCTCCAGGCGGTCGGGGCGCACCGTGGCCAGCACCCGGACGAGCCTCGCCCCGTCGTTGGCATTGCCGCGCAGGATGGCGTTGGAGAGCGCCTCCGTCACGGCCACCGGGACGTTGAGACGGCACTGGCGTGGCGCAAAGCCCGCCCGCTCGCACAGCGCCACGATCGCCTCCACCACCGGCTCGATGTCGTGGAGGTCGGACCCCATGCACCACTGGCGCGAGGCCAGCGCCGCCGGCGGCACCGCCCCCGCGTCGCGTCCGCCCTCAGGACGCGGCGAGGGCGTCACCACGGGTGGCATGCGGCGGAAAGAGGGCATCGAGTCGCGTGAGCTCGAAGAGCGCGCGCAGGTCGGGGTTGAGCCCGGCAAGCCGCACGTCCCCCCCGAGTTCGCGAAGCCGCTTGGCCAGCGATACCAGCGCCCCCAACCCGGAGCTGTCGATGTAGCCAGTGCGGGTGAAGTCCACCACCACCAGGCGCACACCCTCCTCCATGGCGTCGAGGACGGCCTGCTTGAACTCCTGGCGGTTGGTCACCACCAGCTGCCCCGTGAAGTCGACGACGAGGGTGGAGCCGGCACGATCGAGCGAGAAGCTCATGGCAATGACGGGGAGGCGGAAACGGCGAGGGGATCGGCCGCCTGCAGCGCGGTGATGGCGGCCACATGCACAATGTCGTCAGCCGAGGCCCCGCGCGACAAGTCGCTGCAGGGGCGGGCCAGCCCCTGCAGGATGGGGCCGATGGCGATGGCCCCCGCCAGCCGCTGCACCAGCTTGTAGGCGATGTTGCCGGCATCAAGCGAGGGGAACACGAGGATGTTGGCGGCGCCCGCGGCCCCATCGCCCGGCGCCTTCCGGGCGGCAATCTCCGGCAGGAGCGCGGCATCGGCCTGCACCTCGCCCGTGCACGGCACCTCCGGCGCCTCACGCCGGAACAGGGCCACGGCCTGCCGGACCTTGCTGACGGAGGGGCCGTCGGCGCTCCCCTGCGTGCTGTACGACAGGAACGCCACGCGCGGCTCGTCGCCAACGATGCGACGCCGGTCGGTGGCGGCGGCGCGCGCGATGTCCGCCAGCTGGCGCGCGGAGGGGTCGGGGATGACGGCGCAGTCGGTAAAGGTGAGCACCTCGCCGGCGGCCCCGCGAAACGGGGGGACGATGAGGTAGAACGCCGAGGACACCGACCGCACGCCGGCGGCGTTGCCGATGGTCCAGAGGGCGGCCCGCAACACGTCGGCCGTGGTGTGGACCGCGCCCGCCACGCAGCCGTCCGCCTCCCCCATCGCCACGAGGGCGTCCGCGAAGTACAGCGGATGCCGGGCCAGCTCCTCGGCGTCGTCGCGACCGAGCCCGCGGTTGCCGCGACGCGCCAGCAGCTGCTCCACCGCCTGCGGGAGGCGCGGATCGGTGCGGGGGTCGATGACGGGCACACCGGGCGGCAGCGTGTCCCCTGGGGTGGCATCCCGTGGGCCCACCAGCACCGGCCTCACCGATCCCCGCCCCGCGAGCGCGGCCACGGCAGCCAGCACCCGGGGATCGTCAGCCTCCGGGAAGAGAATGGTGCGCCCCTGCGTCGCCGCCCGCTGGTGCACCGCCTCCAGGAACAGCTCCGCCGCCCGCCTCATCCGCCCTCGGCCCCTCCCGTCGTCCCGAAGCGGATGGCCAGCGCCCGCGCCACGACCGGGTGCACCAGCCCCGACACGTCCCCCCCGAAGCGGGCCACCTCCCGCACCATGCTTGAACTGATGTGCGTGGTCTCCAGCGACGGCGGCATGAACACCGTCTCCAGCGCGGGGTACAGGTGGCGGTTCATGAGGGCCATCTGGTACTCGTACTCGAAGTCGCTCACGGCGCGCAGCCCGCGCACGTTGATGTGCGCCCCCACCTGGCGGGCCAGATCCACCAACAGCCCGGAGAACGCGCGCACTTCGACGCGCGGCTGGTGACCGCACACCGCGCGGATGAACCCGACCCGTTCCTCGACGGTGAACAGGGGGGTCTTGTTGGGGTTGTGGGCCACCGCCACCACGAGGCGGTCGGCAAACCCCAGCGAGCGGGTGATGAGGTCCTCGTGGCCGTGCGTGACCGGGTCGAAGGACCCGGCGTACAGCGCGACGGGCGCGACGGGGCGCGGAGCGTCGGGGGCAGTCACGTCGTGGAGGTCCGATAGAAGGTGAGGGCCGTGCTGCCGTACCGCCGGGTGTCGCCGCCTGGGGGGAGCGGGCGTCCGGCCGCGTGCTCGACGCCGAAAATGTGCGCAAACGGCACCGCTAGCCAGCGGCGGACCAGGGCCTCCGCCACCACACTGTCATAGGGCGGGTCGGCGAAGGCCACGTCGTAGCGCCCGGCCTCGCACCCCTCCACCCAGTGCACGGCGTCCTCGCGGTGGATGACCGCCCCGGGATGCCCCCCCAACCGTTCCAGGTTGGTGCGCAGGACGGCCAGCGCGCGGGGCGACTGCTCCACGAAGTCCACGGCGGCGGCACCGCGCGAAAGGGCCTCCAGCCCCAACGCCCCGCTGCCGGCGCACAGGTCGGCCACGCGCGCCTCGGGAAGGTCGCCGTGCACGATGCTCATCCACGCCTCGCGGATCCGGTCACGGGTGGGGCGCACCAGCTCCCCCGGCGGCGCATCGATCCGTCGCCCGCGCCACTGCCCGGCAATGATGCGCATCGATCAGCGCCGCAGGTCGGCGACCTTGAGCTGCAGCCGGGACAGCCCGCGATAGTCGTCGCGCTCGAGGCGAAACAGCAGGTCCACGGGGTGGCTCGGGTCCAGGTCGCGGGCCCTTCCCGCCAGCCCCCATCCGACGGCCTCCAGCGACCCGGCCCCTGCCTCGACGGCGAACCGGATGCCGTCGGCGCCAATGCGCCGCGGCGGCGCCGCCAGCGACACCCCGGTGGCGCACAGCAGCGGCGCCGGGTTGCCGACTCCGAAGGGTTCAAAGCGGTGCAGCACCCGCTCGAGCGATTCGTCCACCGCCTCCAGCGGCACTTCGGCGTCGATGCGCAACTCGGGGACGAGATCCTCCGGGCGCAGCCACGCCCGCGCCACGTCGTCGAACTGCTCGGCAAAGGCGGGCAGGCGGGTCGCGTCCATGGTGAGGCCAGCCGCCGCGCGGTGGCCGCCAAAGCGCATGAAGTGCCCGGCGCATTCGGAGAGCGCCGCGTGCAGGTCGAAGCGCGGGATCGAGCGCCCCGAGCCCTTCCCGATCCCGGCGCCGTCCACCGCCACCAGCACCGCCGGGCGGGCCGTCTGCTCGACGATGCGCGCCGCCGCAATGCCGATCACCCCCGCATGCCACCCCGCCCCGGCCAGCACGTGGGCGTGCCGGTCGCGCTGCTGTGGCGCATCGAGCTGCCGCAACGCGTCGTCCAGCACGGCGCGATCAAGCCCCTGTCGTTCCCGATTGAGCTCCTCCAGGTCGCGCGCCATGGCGTGCGCCACGTCATCCCGGTCGGCGAGCAGCAGCGCCACCCCCTGCTTGGCGTCGCCGACCCGCCCCGCCGCGTTGAGGCGCGGCGCCAGCGTGAACCCCACCCGCCCGGCCGTCAGCGCCTTCCCTTCAATGGCCGAGGAGCGTATGAGCGCGCGAATGCCCGCCTTGGCCGCCGCCTGGTCCCGCATCACCTTGAGTCCGATGTGCGCGAGCACGCGGTTCTCGCCCCGCAGTGGCGCCACGTCGGCGATGGTGCCCAGCGCCACCAGGTCCAGGTGCTGGTGCGCCAAGTTGGGATCCGCGCCCATCGCCTCGCACAGCGCCACGGCCAGCTTGTAGGCGATCCCCACGGCCGCGAGGTCCTTGTCGGCCGACGGGCAGTCGGGGCGCCGCGGATTGCACACGGCCAACGCCGACGGAAGCGGCCCGCTCGGCAGGTGGTGATCGGTGATGATGACGTCGATCCCCGCGTCCACCAGGTCGCGAACCGTGGCGTGGGCGCTGGTGCCGCAGTCGCATGTCACCACCAGGGTGGCGCCGCTGCGGCGCGCCGCGGCCGCCCCGGCGTGCCCCAGGTCGTAGCCGTCTTCGCGCGCCGGCACCCACGGCACCACCTCGCGGGCGCCCAGCGCGCGCAGCACCCGGGTCAGCAGCGCCGTGGACGTCATCCCGTCCACGTCGTAATCGCCGTGCACCAGGATGACCTCACCGCGGGTGACGGCAGCGGCCAGCCGCTCCACCGCCCGGGCGGCGTCGGCCATGACGGTGGCCGGCTCCAGCTGGGTGAGGCTTGGCCGGAGATACCGTCGCACCGACTCCGGCGACGCGATCCCCCGCGCCAACAGCAGCTGATAGGCCACCGGGGGTAGCATCACCGACTCGGCAGCCAACGCCTCGGCGAGCGCGCCCACGCGAGCGGGATCGGGAGCGGCCGCCGGCACCCACCGCGCGGGAGGGCGTTGCCGGACGGGCGCATCGGAGCGAGAGGCAGCGGGCACGGGCGCAATCTAGCGGCACGCGTCATCCGGGCGTCACCCGCCCCGCGGCCCTCATGCCCCGGGACGACGCGATCAGCGCGACGGGCGGCGGCGCGGGGTGCGGACGGGGGCCAGATGTCGCAGGTCGGCCTCCAGCGCCAGCCGCTCGCGCATCAGCGTCGCCTGGGCAGAAGGGTCGGCGTCGCGCATGGCCTCCCGAATCGCGTCGATCCGGGCTTCAAGGGCGCGGACGTCGAGACGACGGATCAGCAGCGTCAGGTCTGCGGCCGCGGGATCGGTGGGCATGGGGCCCTCTGACACGGCGCGGAGCGCCTGCAAAGCGACCCCGTCCAGTCGTTCCGCGACCTGCGCGAGGTCCTCGTCCGGAGCCGCCGCCAGCAATGCCGCGTACACCTGCGCGTAGCCGCCATGCCGGAAATCCTGCGGGGGATGCCGCTCGGCCACCCATTCCGCCACCGACCGATCCAGGAGCATCGCCCGCACCAGCAACCGCTCCACCGGCTCGTCCTGCGCGGGGCGCGGCGGCACCGAAGTGACCAGCCATTGCGGCCCTTCTCCCCGCCGCCCCTTCCCCCGCCACGGGGGGCGGGGGCCCGCGGGGGCCGCGGAGGGCGGCGGCTCCGCTGCGGGGGACTCCAGTGGCGGGGGCGCGTCGTCCTCGGCCGGCGGGGTGCGGCGCAGCGTCGATCCGGCATCGGGCTCGTCGGCCTCCGCCAGCAGCGTGGCCTTGTCCAGCCCCGTCACGGTGGCCAGACGCGCCAGGTACATGTCACGCGTCAGGGGATCGCGCGTGGCCCGGATGGTGGGGAGCAGCCGGTCGATCGCCCGACGCCGCAGGCGCAAGTCGGCAAACCAGCCCCGCCGCTCCACCAACTGCAGCTGGCGGTCAAACAGGTCCATTGCCGCCGAAAGCGCCTGGTCGATGGCCGGACGGCCATGCGCACGCACGAAGCTGTCCGGGTCCTCCCCGTCGGGGAGCGTGACCACCCGCACCGCCGCACGGTGGCGCAACAGCTCCTTCCCGGACTTGAAGGTGGCGGCCTGCCCCGCCTCGTCGGCGTCCAGCAGCAGGAACACCTCGGGTGCGTAGCGCAGCAGCAGCGCCGCCTGGTCCTCCGTGAGGGCGGTTCCCAGTGGCGCCACCACCTCCTCCACGCCAGCCAGCACCAGGCGGATCACGTCGAGGTACCCTTCCACCACGATGGCCCGCTGCTGCCGCCGCATGGCCCCGCGCGCGTGATGCAGCCCGTACAGCAGCCGGCGCTTCTGGAAGACCGGCGATTCGGCGCTGTTGAGGTACTTCGGCTCTTCGTCCCCCATGGCGCGCCCCCCGAAGCCCACGGGGTGCCCCAGTTCATCGTGGATGGGGAACATGATCCGTCCGCGAAACCGCGGACGGAGCCCCTCCTCCCCCTCGCGCTGGAGCAGCAGCCCGGCGTCGCGCTGGCGGTCGTCGCCGAAGCCCAGCGAATTCAGGTAGCGGCGCAGGAGGGCGCCGTCGCGCGGGGCAAAGCCGATCCCGAACTTTGCGCACGCCTCGGCGTCCAGGGCGCGCCCCGCCAGGTAGCCCCGGGCGTCGCGTCCCATGGCCTCGTCCTGCAGCTGGCGCTGGAACCACTCCGCCGCAGCGCCGAGCACTTCCCAATGGGGGGTGTTGGGGTCCGGGGGCTGGAGACGCGCCGGCGTGTCCACCACCTCGATCCCGGCCCGCTCACCCAGGTACTTGACCGCGGCGGGCCAGTCCATCCCCAGCCGTTTGCGCACGTAGGTGAAGGCGTCACCGCTCTCGTGGCACACGAAGCAGTGATAGGTGCCGCGCCGCGGCGACACGGCAAAGTTGGGCTTGGTCCCCTGGTGAAAGGGACACGGCCCGCGGAAGTCGCCGCCCGCCCGCCGCAGCGGCACCGATTCGCCGATGACCTGCACGATGTCGGTGGCGGCGCGGACGCGCTCGACGACCTCGTCGGAGATCATCGGCGGGGCGCGCTCATGCCAACTGCGCCATGGTGACCCCGTCGCCACCCTCGTTCCACGCGCCAAGCCGCAGGCCGGTGACGCGCGCATCCTTGCGCAGCAGCTCCGCCACGCGCGCCCGCAGCGCGCCGGTGCCCTTGCCGTGGATGATGCGGAGCTCGCGCACGTCGGCCCGCACCGCGGCGTCCACGGCGGCATAGAGGCGATCGTCGAGCTCGTCCACCCGCAGCCCGCGCAGGTCCACCTCGCGCAGCGGGAGTTCCTCGGGGAGCGCCCCGTGCAGGGTCACCTTCACCGCGGGTGGCGGGGGGGCGGCGGTGCGGGTCAGGGTATGCAGCGGCACCGTCACGGTGAGGGAGCCCACGAGGACGCGCGCCTCATCCCCCTTGCACGCGACGATGCGCCCGGGCTTGCCGTCGAGCGTGCCCACCAGCACGGCGTCTCCCGGGGCGAGCGGCCCCACCGGGGCGTTCCGTCGAGGGCGCGCCGGCGGCGCCGCTCCCGGCGCCTCGCCGGGGGTGCGCGCGCCGGTCGCCGCCGGTGGCGTCGCGCCCTGGGGCGGACGTCCGCGCTCCAGGCGCCGCTCCGCCGCCTGGCGGGCGCGCCGCTCGGCGTCCTGCAGCGCCGCCGATTGCGCCGCCGCCGCCTCCTCCACCGCGCGCCGCGCCCGGCGGGCTGCCTCGTCCAACGCGGTGGCCTTCCGGGCTTCATCCGCCGCCGCCGCCTGGGCGCGCAACTCGGCCACCGCCGCCTCCACCTGCGCGCGCGCCTCCAACAGATACGTCCGCGCGCCCTGCCGTGCCTGCCGCTCGGCTTCGCGCTCCTTCTCGCGCACCTTCGCCTCGCGGTCCGCCACCGTGGCCGTCCGCGCCCGCAACTTGTCCTGCTCGCGGGCGGCCAGCTGCTCGCGCTCCTGCAACTGCGCCTCGCGCGCCTCGACGTCGGCCAGCAGCACGGCCAGGTCACGCTCCCCCTTCGGAAGCCGGCCCTCAGCCGACGCGAGCACCTCCTCGGGGAGGCGCAGGCGCCGCGCGATGCTGAGCCCGTAGCTGCGCCCGGGCACCCCCTTGAGCAGCCGGTACGTGGGGGCGAGCGCCACGGCATCAAACTGGAGCGACGCATTGACCACGCCGGGCACCTCCGTGGCCAGCAGCTTGAGCTGTCCCAGGTGGGTGGACGCCAGCGTCAGGGTGCCACGCCGGGTGAGCGCCTCCAGGATGGCCCCGCCCAGCGCCGCTCCCTCGGCGGGGTCGGTCCCGGACCCCAGTTCGTCCACCAGCACCAGCGAGTCCGCGGTGGCCCCCGCCAGAATCTCGGCCAGGTTCTTCACGTGCGCGCTGAAGGTGGAGAGCGAAGCCTCAATGCTCTGTTCGTCTCCCACATCGGCGAAACAGTCGTCGAACACGGGGAGGCGGCTGGTGGCGCCGACGGGGGCGGGTATGCCCGCCTGCACCATGGCCGCCATGAGCCCGACCGCCTTGAGCAGGACGGTCTTGCCGCCGGTGTTGGGGCCGGACACCAGCAGGGTGCGCTCACCGGGATCAAGGGTGAGGTCGAAGGGGACCACGGGGGTGCCGCGCGCGAGCAGGAGCGGATGGCGGCCGTCGATGATGCGGATCCCCTCAACCGGTGCGCCCACCTCGATGGGCGCACAATGACTCTCCAGCGCGTACCGGGCACGCGCCTGCAGGGCATCGAGGGCCACCAGGGCGTCCCACGCGGCGCGCAACTCCGCGGCGTAGGGGCGAAGGGCCTCGGTGAGTTCGCGCAGCACGCGCTCCTCCTCACGCTGCTCCTCGGCCTCCAGTTCGCGCACGCGATTCCCGAACTCCACCGCTGCCGGTGGCTCGACGAAGATGGTGGCCCCGGTGCCCGAGGCGTCGTGCACGATGCCGCCCACATAACCGCGCGCCTCGCGCCGCACGGGGATGACCCACCGGCCGTTGCGCATGGTCACCGAGAGGTCGGCCACCTGGTGATGCGGCTCGAGCCGGGCCATCTCGCGCTCCAGCAGCCGCACCAGCTCCCCCTCGGCCTGGCGCAGCTCGCGGCGCACGCGGCGCAGGGCCGGGGACGCCTCGTCCTTGACGGTGCCGTCGTCGGCGATGGAACGGGTGATCGCCTCCTCGAGCGCGCGGATGTCCACGAGGGCGTCGAGGAGCGACCGCAGCACGGCCACCACGACGACCGGCCGGCGGGGATCGCGCAGGGCGTCGCGCACGCGTCGGGAGGTGCGGAGGAGCACGGCGCCCTGGAGCAACTCGAGCGCCGACCAGCCATGTCCCTCGATGCGCAGGCGCTGCAGCGGGGTCCCGAGATCGGGGATGGTCTCCGCAGGCCATCCGAGTTCGGAGGCCACGAGCGCGCGCATGGCCTCCACGCGCCGGTGCTCGGCCTCCACAGCCCCGCGATCGGTGACCGGCAGGAGGGCACGAACGGCCGCCGCTCCCGGTGCCGAGTGCGCGCGACCGGCAACCACCCCCAGCAAGCGGGGGAACTCCAGGATGGCGAGGGCGTGGGCGTTCAAGGGCCCTCCAAGGCGCTCAGCGCGCGGCGAGCGCCTCGCGCACCAGGGCGCTGACCACGGCACCGTCTACTCGCCCCTTGAACCGGGGGAGGACCGCGCCCATGACCGCACCCACCGCGGTGGCCCCGTTGGCCACGGCCTCGCGGATGGCCGCCCGGATCTCTTCGGGATCGACGGCAGCCGGGAGGAACGCCTCAAGGGCGACCGCCTCAGCCGCCTCCCGATCGGCCATGTCTGCGCGCCCTGCCTGCGCATACACGCCGGACGCCTCGCGGCGCTTCTTGACCGCCTTGCGGAGCACCTCGACGACGTCGTCGTCCGTCAGGGCCCGGCGCAACTCGATCTCGCGGTTGCGCGCCTCGGACACGACGGTGCCCAGCAACAGCACCCGCCCCCGATCCTGCGCCTTCCGCGCCGCCACCTGCTCAGCCTGCAGGCGGGCGAGCAGCGGAGCGCCGCCCGCCGCCGCGGCGTCGCTCACCCGTGGCGCGTGCGCCGGTTCTTCCGGACCGCCGCGTTCATCTTGCGCTTGCGACGCTCGGACGGCTTCTCGTAATGCCGGTGCTTGCGCAGGTCGGACAGGATGCCGGCCTTCTCGCACTTCTTCTTGAAGCGCTTGAGCGCACGCTCGAAGTTCTCGTCCTCGTGAATGATGACTTCCGACAAAACGAAGGCTCCGTGGGGGTGGCCCGGAGGGGCGTGGAGATGCGGGGGAACCCAGGTTGCTCGCCCAGGTCCGGGATGCCGTAGCCTTTCAAGCTATCCCGCCACATGGCCGCTGGTCAAGCATGAGGGAAGGCCAGTGGCATGGCCACCGCCCGTGTCGCGCCCCCTACCCGGGAGGCCACTGCAGGGCGCGTCCCCCCAGCACGTGCAGGTGCAGGTGGTGTACCGTCTGACCGCCGTCCGCCCCGGTGTTGGTCACCACCCGATAACCGCTCTCGGCAATCCCTTCCCGCCGGGCCACCTCCTGCGCCAGCAGCAGCACGGCCCCCAACTCCTCCCCATCCGTCGCCTCGGCCAGCGACGCCACGTGGCGCCGAGGGATGACCAGCACGTGCACCGGGGCCTGCGGATGCAGGTCGCGGAACGCCAGGGCCCGCTCACTCTCGGCAACCCGCACCGCCGGGATCTCCCCGGCAACAATGCGGCAGAAGATGCATCCCTCAGCCATTCGTCCCTCCGTCGATGTCCAGCGCCATGCGCGCCATCGCCACGGCACTCACCGCAGCCGTCTCGAACCGCAGGATGCCGGGGCCCAGGCGGACCCGACGGAACCCGACCCCCTCGACCTGCCGAAGCTCGTCCTCCTCGATCCCCCCCTCGGGCCCCACCGCCAGCACCACCGGACCGGCGCCCACCAGCCTGCCCTCCTCCCCCAGCATGGGCGTCCCAGTGGCGTCCAGCACATGACGCCGCCCCACCGGGGCCGCCTGGATGGCGCGCTCCACCGTGGCTTCCGGGAACAGCTGCGGCAGCCACGCCCCCTCGCTCTGCACCAGGGCACCCTCCATACGAGCGCGCACCTTGGCGTGAAAGGCCATCCCCTCCCCACGCGGCGACACGCTCCGTGACCGCCGCCACAGCACGGGGCGCCAACTGGTCACTCCCAGCTCTGCCGCCTTCTCTGCCAGCCAGAGCATCCGCTCCCGGTCCGCCACCGGGACCAGCAGGTGCACCTCCGGCAGCGCAGGGACCGTGAAGACCGCCTCCACCTCCGCCTGCACCTGCGACTTGGCCAACCGGACCACCTGCGCCGCCGCCACCCCGCCCGCCCCATCGCGCAAGGCGATGGCCGCCCCCGCGTCCAGACGGAGCACCCGCATGTGCCGTGCAGCTCCCTCGTCGAGGGTCACGGTGCCGCCTACGAGGAACGGGCCGGGGGCCAGAAAGCCCGGTCGCTCCGCCGTCAGGGGCGGACGGCGGCCACCGACCACCATTGGTCCTCCGCATCCTCGGCCACGACCCGCCATCCGGCCGCGGCCAGCGTGGCCATCATCCCCCCCCGCTCCTCCAGCAGGATGCCGCTCAGGATGGCGGTCCCCCCGGAGGGAAGGGCCGCCGCCATGGCCGGGAGCGCCCCCACCAGCACGGACGAAATGATGTTGGCGACCACCAGGTCCACCGGTGCCAGCAGCGGCAGCAGCGCCCCGGCATCGGCCTCGAACACGTGCACCCGGTCCCCGACCTCGTTGCGGCGCACGTTGGACTCGGCGTCGGCAATGGCGTCCGGGTCCACCTCAACCGCGTACACCCGCGACGCCCCCAGCTTGGCCGCCGCGATGGAGAGCACGGCGCTTCCCGCGCCGAGATCCGCCACCGTCATGCCCGGGCGGAGGACCCCCTCGAGCAGCCGGGCCACACCGCGCGTCGTGGCATGCTCCCCGGTGCCAAACGCCATCCCCGGCTCGATGATGACTGCCCGGTCCGGGTCGAGCCCGTCGGCAAGCCATGGCGGGGCGATCGTGAGCGACCCCACGACATGGGCGCCAATGCGCGCCTTCCACGCTTCCCCCCAGTCCACCGCAGGGAGCGGCTCCACCGCCACCACGGCCGTCGGCACCGCGGCGCGCACCGCCTCCACGACCGCGTCCAGCGCCGCGGTCGGGGGGAAGTGCGTGACCAGCGCCGCGCCATCCTCGTGCACCCCCTGGGATCCGGCCCCGAACAGCGCCGCCAGCGCCGCCTCGCGTGCCTCACGGCCCCCGCCCGGCTCCACTCGCAGGCTCATCCAACCCGCAGCCGGATCAGCCACCCAGCGCTTCCTTCATCTTTGACCAGAAGCCCTTTGCCCGCTGTCCCGGGGCCTGCCGCTGAAGCTCGGCCAGGCGCTCGATGAGCCCCGCCTCCTCCCCGGACACCTGTTGGGGGGTCCACAGCTGGACCCGCACGTGCAGGTCGCCAACTCCCGAGGCGTTCACGCGGGGGAGCCCGCGCCCGCGCAGGTGAAACAGGGTGCCGCTTTGCGTCCCCGGGGGCACCCGCAAGGGCAGCGGCCCGTTGACGCCGGGAACCTGGATGTCCGCCCCCAGCACCAGCTGCGGGTAGGTCACCAGCGCCTCGCAGAAGAGGTCCTCCCCGTCGCGCTCGAAGCGCTCGTCATCCTCCACCTCGAACACCACCAGCACGTCCCCGCGCGGCCCGCCGCGCGCGCCCACGTTGCCGGCGCCCCGCAGCGTCATGTATTGCCCGGTGGCCACACCGGCCGGCACGGAGATCTTGAGGGTGCGTTCCGCCCGCACCCGCCCCTCGCCCCGGCACTTGCGGCACGGCGTCGCCGTGACCGTTCCCTCGCCCGCGCAATTGGAGCAGGGCGCCACCGACACGAACTGGCCAAAGAAGCTGCGCTGCGCCCGCCGCACCTCGCCCGCGCCGCCACAGGTGCCGCACTTCTGCGGCTTGGTCCCCGGCTCCGCGCCCGAGCCCTCGCAGCCGTCGCACGCGTCCAGCACCTTGAGGACGACCGTCTTCTCCACTCCGGTGGCCACCTCCGCCAGCATCAGCGACAGGGGCAGCTTGATGTCCGGCCCCGAGCGGGGGCCCGCCCGGCGCCCACCGCCAGCCGCGGCCCCGAACAGGTCCCCCAGCCCGCCGAAGTCGCGCATGAAGATGTTGAGCGCCTCCGAGATGTCCACGTGCTGGTACTGGGCGCCCCCGCCCCCGCCACCGCGCAGCCCGGCCTCACCGTACCGGTCGAATGCCGCGCGCTTCTGCGGGTCGCGGAGCACGTCGTACGCCTCGATGATCTCCTTGAACTTCTCCTCCGCCTCCCGGGACCCGCCGTTGCGGTCAGGGTGCCACTGCGTGGCCAGCTTGCGGTAGGCCTTCTTGATGTCGTCGTCGGTCGCGTCGCGCGGCACGCCTAGGACCGCGTAGAAATCAGCCATGCGTCTCAGGAAGGGAAATGGAAAGGACGGGGACCCCCCCGCCCGTCAGCACAGCAGGTCGGAGACCAGGCGCGACGTGTGCGCGACCAGCGCAATGACCTTCTCGTACGGCATGCGCGTGGGCCCGATGACACCGATGACCCCGCTCAGCGCCCCCGCGTTGAAGCCGGCGGTGACCACCGTGAACCCCTCCAGCCGGGGATCACCGTGCTCGTGGCCGATGGTGATGGACAGGCCGCCGGCCCCGGGACGCGCCTGCAGCAGCGTGGCCAGCTGCTGCCGCGTCTCGGTGAGGGCGATCAACTGGCGCAACCGGTCACCGCTGGAAAACTCCGGCTGCTCCGCGAGAAGGGAGGCCTGTCCCAGCACCACCCCCTCCGACGGCTGCGCGGCCTGCCCGAACACCTGCTCCCCGCCCTCAATGAAGATGTTGAGCAGGTCCACGGTTTCCGGCGACGCGCTGACATCCCGGAGGCGTTCCCCGAGCGACTGCCGGACCTGGTCCAGCGTGAGCCCCGCCAGCCGCTCGTTGAGCACCAGCGTGACCTCCACCAGCGCCCCGTCAGCGATGGCCCCGGGCACTTCGACAAAGATGGTGCGCACCGCCCCGCCCTCCAGCGAGAGCACCATCAGCAGGCGCTCCGCGGCCACGCGCACCAGTTCCACGCGCCGCAGGGTGGACCGGTCGAGCCGCGGTCCCAGCGCCACCCCCAATTCCTGCGTGAGGATCCCCAACGACTGCGCCGCCCGGCGCAGGATGGTCTCAATGGCGGAGCCCCCGCGGCCGATCTCCTCGGCCAGCAGCCGCTGGGCGTCCCGGCTGACCGGATCGATCCGCATCAGCGAATCGACGTAGGTGCGGTACGCCTTGTCGGTGGGCACCCGGCCGGCCGAGGTGTGGGGATGGAAGAGATAGCCCTTCTCCTCCAGGTCGCTCATGGTGTTGCGGATGGTCGCGGGGGAGATCCCCAGCCCGAACCGTCGCGACAGCGTGCGCGAACCCGCCGGCTCCGCCGTCGCGACGTAGCTGTGGATGACCGCCTCGAGGACCTGCCGCTCCCGGTCCGAGAGTTCCGTTGGACCTGCCATAGGCGGCACGCTACCAACGACTTCGAACGGCTGTCAAGTCGGCGGCGAGGGCGTCGAGGCGCAGCCACCCCTCCGGCGTGCAGCGCACCCGCCCCGCTCCGCCCCCGACAGACGGGATCGGCACCATCCACCCCGCCGCAATCCAGCGACCCACCAGCCCCTCCTCGTCAGGACGCACCGGCAGCCCGTCCACCGTGCGCAAGCCCAGATACACCGCTTCGGCCTCCCGGTTGCCGGCGGTGAGCCGCTCGCTTCCCGCCACCGGGTCCTGCCCCTCATCCACGGCACGCTCCCACGCGGTCACGGCGGAGAGGTTCCACCGACGGCTGCTCCCGTCAAACCCGTGGGCCGACGGCCCGACCCCCAGATAGGGGACCCCCTGCCAATACGCGGAATTGTGGCGGGCGCGGTGCCCGGGGCGCCCGTAATTGGACACCTCGTAGTGAACGAAACCGCCCCCCTCCAGCCGCTCGTGCAGCCACAGGAACTCGTCAGCGTACCGTTCCTCCGAGGCCGGATCCACCGCGCCACGCGCCTGCCAGCGGGCCACGGGGGTCCGCTCCTCAATGGTCAGCCCGTACAGCGACACATGGTCGGGCTCGAGACCAAGAAGGCCGCCCACCTCCGCCTCCCAGTCGCGTGCCAGCGGCGCGGGGGTGGCAAAGATGAGGTCCACGGACAGCGACGCGATCCCTCCGGCGCGCACCAGTCGCGCGGCCCGCACCGACGCCTCGACGTCATGCACCCGATGCATCCACTGCAGCAGGACGGGGGAAAAGCTCTGCACGCCCAGGCTGACCCGGTTGACCCCAGCGCGCGCCCAGGCCGCCACCGCTTCGGGGGTCACGTCCTCGGGGTTGGCCTCCAGCGTCACCTCGGCCCCAGGGGCCCACGCTCCGGCCTGGCGCAGGACCGCACACAGCGCGGCCACCCCATCGGGGCCGAGCCGCGAGGGGGTCCCTCCCCCCAGATACACGGTGGCGAGAGGGGCCGCGAGGGGCGCGCCCACCCGCCGCGCCAATTCGCCGGCCACCCGGCGTGCGAAGGCCTCCCAGGGCACCACGCGGCGCACCGCGATGGCGAAGTCGCAGTAGCTGCAGCGACGGGCGCAGTAGGGGACGTGCACGTACAGGTGGCGGTACTCCGGGGATGGTGTGTCCCCCTCGGCTGGCGACTCCCCCACCTCCCGGGTCATCGCACCGGCACCTGCGGATGCGCCACGCCCAGCAGATCGAACGCCACGAGGCCGTCCACCTCAAGGCGCGACAGGACGGCCGCCGCCTCCCGCACGGCGAGCCCGGTGCGCTGGGCCACGTCGGCCACGGTGCCGCTGCCCGCCCGCAGCGCATCCCAGCAGCGCGCGGCGTCGCCATCCAGTGAGGGCCCGGGCGACGGGGGGCCGGGGGCGACCAACAAGGCCACCACGTCGGTGGGGTCCAGGATGGGTTCGGCGCCGGCCTTGAGCAGCGCGTTGCTGCCGCGCGCCGATGCAAGGTCGATGGCATTGGGGACGCAGGCCACGCCGCGCCCGAGTTCGAGGGCGCGGTCCGCCGTGATGAGGGCCCCGCTCCGCTCCCCAGCCTCCACGACGACGGTCAGGTCGGCGAGCGCGGCGATGAGGCGGTTGCGCCGAGGAAAAGTGCCCGGGTGACCGGTGTCCCCCGATGGCAGCTCTGACACGAGAAGCCCTTCACGACCGATGCGGTCCTGCAGCGGCTGATGCCCACGCGGATAGCACACGTCCAGCCCCGTACCCAACACCGCCACCGTCCGCCCCTCGGCCTCCAGGGCCCCGGCATGCGCGGCCCCGTCGATCCCCTGCGCCAGCCCGCTCACCACCGACACACCCGCCGCCGCACAGCACCGGGCGATGGCCTTCGCCGCACGCACCCCCGCGGCGGACGGATGCCGCGTGCCCACGATGGCCACGGCGGGCGGATCGGCCGCCGGCAGGGCGCCACGGAGAAAACACACCAGCGGCGGGTCGGGGAGGTCCCGCAACCGCGGGGGATACTCCGCCTCCTGCAGCCAGCGCACCCGCATCCCCGCCGCCTCCGCCGCCTCGAGCTGCCGCCGGGCCTGCTGGCGCAGGACTGCGACCTCACCGGGAGCCGCGGCATGCAACGCCGCCGCCAGCCCGCCGTGGCTGTCCAGCAGCTGCCGGGCCGCCACGTCCCCCACCCCGCGCACCGCGCGGAGCGCGAGGGCGTCGCACCGGGCGAGGGCGTCAGGGGAGAGGGGCGTCGCCATCCTCGCGCCGGTGGGCCTCGGTGCGCATGGCCAGCAGCCGCCGCCACCACGCATCCAGAAGGACGTCGAGCCCCAGGCGCCCCGGGGCGCTGATCGCAAAGCTCCCGAAGGCCCCCGGGGCATGGATCTCCGGAACGTACAGTTCCCCCAGCAGATCCAGCTTCGAGAACACCACGCAATAGGGCTTGGCCGCCAGCTCCGCGGAATGCGCCGCCACCTCGGCCCGCAACTGGTCCAGCTCCTGCTGCCAGTCCTCGGCGTCAATGGGCACCAGGAAGGCCAGCAGGCGCGTGCGCTCGATGTGCCGCAGGAACTGCAGCCCGAGCCCCTTGCCCTGATGCGCCCCCTCGATGATGCCGGGGATGTCCGCCACCACGAAGGAGCGGTGATCGCTGAGGGGGACCACCCCGAGGTTGGGGGACAGCGTGGTGAAGGGGTAGTCGGCAATCTTGGGGCGTGCCGCTGAAATGATCGACAGCAGCGTGCTCTTGCCCGCATTGGGCTTGCCCACCAGCCCGACATCGGCGATGAGCTTGAGCTCCAGCTCGAGGGTGCGCAGCTCCCCTTCCTCCCCCGGCTGCCACTCGCGCGGCGCCTGATGCGTGGGGGTGACGAAGAAGGTGTTCCCCTTGCCGCCGCGGCCGCCCTGGGCAACTACAATGGTCTCGCCGTCCTCGAGGACCTCCCCTAGGAGTTCGCGCGTGTCCGCGTCCCGCACCACCGTGCCGCGCGGCACCGGCAGCACCACGTCCGCTCCCGAACGACCGGTGCGATTGGACCCCTCGCCATGCTGGCCCCGCTCCGCCTTCCAGGCGTCGCGGTAGGTGTAGTCCAGCAGGGTGGTCAGGTTGCGGTCGCCGCGCACGACGACGTCCCCCCCGCGGCCGCCATCGCCGCCGTCCGGCCCGCCCATGGGCACGTACTTCTCCCGGCGGAAGGACACCTGCCCCGACCCGCCGGTTCCCGCTTCCACCTTTACCAACACGCGATCTACGAACATGCCCGCCGCCCCGTCGCCAAGGAAAAAACGCGCCTACCTGCCGTGGACTTTCTGCCACGCCTCCCGCACTGCCGTCGCCTCCGACGGCACCAGCGGCGCCACCACCTCCAGCACCGCGTCCACCACGTCGGGGTGAACCCCGACATTGAGCGCGCCGCGCAGGTGCGCCCGCAACTGGCGATGCTGCCCCGTGGCCGCGCAGGCCGCCACGATGCACAGCTCGCGGCGCGGCAGGTCCAGCCCCGGTCGACTCAGCACCTTCCCGTACCCGTCCTCCAGCATCCAGGCATCGAGCGCCGGGTGGAGCGACCGCACATGCTCCCGCAGGCGTGCATAGCGCGCCCCGTACACCTCGGCGCAGGTGCGCGCGCCCGCCGCCGCCCACTCCGCGCGGGGGCGAGCCCCCTCGTCGGACGCTGGCGCGGGATACCCCGACAGCTCCCGCCACGCCCGCATGCCGTTGAGGGCCCGCGGAAAGCCGGCGAACAGGGAGGTCTGCAGCAGAAGCTCCTCCACCCACCCCGACCGCACCCGCATCTCCGAGGGCCCCGACACCACGGACCGAAGGGCGGCACTCACCTCGCCGTCGTTGCCAACGGCGAGCAGCGCAGCCAACCGCGCCAGCGCGGTGGTCTCAGCGTCCAACGCCGACAAGGTGGCACCGCCATCCGTTTTCGACGTGATCCCCGCGCTGCCCGCGGGATCCTGCGAACGCGCCCCCGGGGGGGAGGCCGTCACGGATCGGCCACCGCGTCACCGAGCCCCAACGACGCCACCCGCACCGTGCCCACCCGCTCGCCGCGCGTATTGCGGACCGCCTGCGCGGCCACCTCCTGCAGCGCCGGGGGCAGGCCGTCGGGAAACGCGCCATGCGCCGACAGCAGGGCCAACATGGCCGGGTACTGCGCCCGCGGATGGCCATCCTCGACCTTGAGCGCGAGGCCGATGCCGACATCGATGATGGCGGCCGAGTGCACGCCTTCCGCGCCGACCTTGCACACCACCCGGCCGCCGGTGGCCTGCATGACCAGCGTGTCGAACCGGTCGGTCCCCCCGACCAGGAACGGGTGCGTGGTCATGGCCCGGAGAATCCGAGCCGCCACCGGATCGGCACAGAGGCTCGCCTCGGCGAGCCGCGCGTAGCCCACCGCCATCGCCTGCAACGGGAGGCCGAACACCCGCACGCCGCACCCATCCGTGCCCACCTGCACCTCCGCCTCGGGGAGGTCGCACCAGTGCGCCACCTCCGCCAGGGCGTCGCGCTGCACGGGGTGCCCGGCCTCGTGATACCCCGCGAGAGGCGCCCCCAGACGCCCGGCCCGGGCAAGCATGGCTGCGTGCTTCCCGGAGCAGTTGTTGTGCAACCGCGTGGGCATCGCTCCCGCCTCGCGCAACAGCCGGGCGCCGCGCTCGGCAAGGGGTTCGTGCGCCCCGCACGCCAAGGCCCGCTCGTCCAACCCCACCGTCCCCAGCATGCGCGCCGCCAGGGCCACATGCTCGGGCTCGCCGCCGTGCGAGGCGCACGCCAAGGCGAGTTCCTCGTCGCCCCACCCCAGCGCCTCGAAACCGCCCTCCCGCACCAGCGGCATGACCTGAAACGGCTTGGCGCAGGAGCGCCACCACGTGCGACGCGCCGGATCACCCACCGCCTGGCGCACCGTGCCGTTCCCTTCCACGACCACGGCGTGCACCCGGTGCCGCGCCTCGACGAGACCGTCGCGCGTGACAATCACGTCGTACGGCCCGGCGGCGGGCACGGCGAGGGCCGACGGCGAGGGGTGTTCCTGGGGCATGACCCCGGAACATAACGGAATCGCTACCGTCGGGCCGCGACGAGCACCCCGGCCAGCACCAAGGCGCCCCCCAGCACCGTGCCCACGCCGGGGACCTCAGCGATCCCAGGAAGCATGGCCGCCAGGAGGGTGGCGCCAATGGGCTCCCCCAGCGTGGTCAGGTTGACCACATAGGCGGGGAGGTGCCCCAACGCCCAGTTCATGCCCGTGTGCCCCAGCAGCATGGGGCCGGCCGCCAGCGCCGCGAAGATGGTCCACTCCCGCGAGGCGTATGGCCCCAGCGCCGTGCCCGTCAGCAGTGACAGGGCGACGGCGCTGGCAAAGGCCGCCCCGTACACGAGTCCCACGTACGGCCACAACGCCAGCTGCTGGCGCAGGCGTCGGCCGATCAGGTAGTACAGCGCCGCCGTCACGGCCCCCACCACGGCCAGCCCATCGCCCAGTAACGGCTGGCTCCCGCCGGCGCCGCCCTCCGCGGCACCACCGGCCAGCGCCGTCGCCACGCCACGCCACCCCCCAGGGATGTCAGCCAGTGCCACCACCAGCGCCCCCACCACCGCCAGCAGGATGCCGCGCCACTGCCGCCGCGACGGCGCCTCCCCGAGCCAGCGCGCCGACACCAGGGCGATCACCACGGGCTGCAGGTTGACCAGCGACACGGAGGCCGCCACGGTGGTGTAGCGCAACGAGGCGTTCCAGCTCCAGAAGTGCAGGGCCAGCAAGGCCCCCGCCCCCAGCGCCAGCCCCAGGTCGCGGCGCGGCAGGGCGCGCCACTGCCGCCACTGCCCGGTGACCAGCAGCGCCGCGCCCACCACCAGCAGCGAGCACCCCAACCGCCACGTGGCCACGGCCAACGCGGGGGCGGTGGACAGCCGAATCAGCGGGGCCGCACAGGAAATCCCCAGGAGCGACAGGAACAGCACCCCGGCCGCCCGCGCCGACACGGGGGTGTCCGTTGCGGCGACGGCGGGGGACGGGGAGCGAGCCATGGCGCGAAGCTAACCCGCAGTTCCGCGACCCGCTGCTGTCGGTGGGAACCCACGCCGCGTTAGCTTCCCCGCATGTCCCCGTCCATCCCCCGTGACCGCCTGCAGGCGCTGCTCGCGCGCGCCGCCCAGCAAAATGTCATCGTCGTGGGGGACGCCATGTTGGACGTCTACCTCCGGGGCGACGTGGAGCGCATCAGCCCCGAGGCGCCGGTACCCGTGGTGCGGGTGCGGGAGCGCCGACTGGCGCTGGGAGGCGCCGCCAACGTGGCGCAAAACGTGGCGGCGCTGGGCGCGCAGTGCCAGCTGGTGGGGGTGGTGGGGGATGACCGGGCGGGGGAGACGCTCCGGGCACAGCTGCGCGCGGGCGGGATGCCTCCCGACTCACTGGTAGTGGTGGAGCGCCCCACGACCACAAAGACCCGCGTCATGGCGCGGGCGCAGCAGCTGGTGCGCTTCGACGAGGAGGATGACGGCGACCTCCCCGCTGGCGACGTCGCGCGGGTGCTGGCGGTGATCGAGGCGGCCATGCCGCAGGCGACCGCACTGGTGTTCGAAGACTACAACAAGGGGGTCCTGGTCCCCGCCGTGATCGAGCAGGCCATGGCGATGGCGCAGGCGCGAGGGATCCCGGTGGTGGTGGACCCCAAGTTCCGGAACTTCTTCGCCTACCGGGGCGCCACGGTGTTCAAGCCCAATCGCCGGGAGCTGGAGAACGCGCTTGGGGCGGCGGTAGAGCTGGACCGTCCGGAGGCGCTCCCCGCCACCTTGGCCTCGCTGGGGGTGGCGCACCTGCTGCTGACGCTGGGTGAGCAGGGGATGGCGCTGGTCTCCCCCGATGGCGCCGTGCACCGGGTTCCCACCACCGCCCGGGAGGTCTACGACGTGGTGGGCGCCGGGGACACCGTGACCGCGTACCTGGCCACCATGCTGGCCGCCGGGGCGTCCGTGCTGGAGGCGGCCATCGTCGCCAACTTCGCGGCCGGCGTGGAGGTGGGGAAGCTTGGCGCCGCCACCGTCACCCCCGACGAGGTGCTGGAGGCGTACGACATCCACCACGCGCCGGCGTGATGTTATCTTTCGGATCCGGTCCGGTAGCTTAGGCGGTTAAAGCAGTCGACTCATAATCGATCGATCGTGGGTTCAAGTCCCACCCGGACCACTCCGGACGCCCCGCCCCTTCCCGGTCGGGGCGTTCGCCTTGGGGGCGGGGGCTTCCCCCACCCCCGCGGGTCCGTTACATTCTCGGTCCGCCGGCACAGTGGCAACGGGCGCGTAGCTCAGCTGGTTAGAGCGCTGCTTTCACACAGCAGAGGTCCGGGGTTCGAGTCCCTGCGCGCCCATGTCAGCGTTGGTTCTGTCATGAGCGGTCCAGCGGCCGGTGATCACACGATCACCGGCCGCTCCGTTTTCCGGGGCTCCGCCGGGAGCGTGCCCTGGAGCACCGTGATCCCCGCACCGGCGCGTCGCAACCGGCCGATGGCCCGCTCGTCGCAGCGCACCTCGAGGATCAGCGCGTCATCCTCATGACGCTGGGCGACCACTTCGGCCGTGCGGTGCAGCTCGGCCAGCAGGCGCCCATCGCCGAGTGGCAGCCGCACCTGCAGGAGCGGCCGGGCGGCCTGCATCGTCTCCAGGAGTCGCGCCCGCAGGGCGTCGAGCCCCCCGGGAAC
>JAGWYS010000019.1 GCA_018969225.1 Gemmatimonadota bacterium
CGGGCCAACATCCACGCGGCGGCGCTGGCCGGGGACGTGGACGCCGTGCGCGCCCTGCTGGCGGCGGGCGCCTCCCCCAATGCCACGCTCCCGGTGGGAGACGACCCGGCGCTCCTGCCCGTGCCCGTGCTGTACCTGGCGTGCGTGCTGGGACACGCCGAGGTGGCCGCCGTGCTGCTGGAGGCTGGCGCCAACCCCAATGACGGGGAAAGCGTGTACCACGCGGCCGAGCACGATCACCGCGCGTGCCTGGCGCTGCTGGCGGCCCACGGCGCCGACCTCTCGGCGCGCCATCCCCACTGGGACAACACGCCGCTGTACTTCCTCGCCGGCTACCCCCCCGACCACCCGCGCGCGGACACGGTGGCACGCGGGATGGCGTGGCTGTTGGCGCACGGCGCCGACCCGGCGGTGGCCAGCCACGTGCGCACCGCCGACGACGGCACGCCCGGCGTGGCCGAGCAGCCGTTGCATCGCCTGGCCGCCAACGGGTGGGACGGCGATCGGGCGCGGGAGCTGGTGGCCCACGGGGCGCCGGTGGACGCGCCGCGTGGCGACGGCAGGACGGCACTGGCGCTGGCGGTGCGCGACGGAAATGTGGCGATGGCCGACACCCTCCGCGCGCTGGGGGCCGACGTCGCGCGCGTGAGCGCGGTGGACCGCCTGATCGGGGCCGCCATGACCGGCGATGCCGATGCGGTGGCGCAGCTGCGCACAGCGCATCCGGAGGTGGAGCCGTTCCTGGCGGCGCCGCGCGCCACGGCCGACCATCATGCCCTGCTGCGCGCCTGCCAGCTGGACCGCGAGGCGGGGGTGCGCCTGCTGGTGGCGCTGGGGTGGTCGCTGCGACAGGAAGGGCCATGGGGCGGCACCGCCCTGCACTGGGCCGCGTGGCACGGTCGCCCGCGCATCGTTGGCGCGCTCCTGGCGCTGGGCGCCCCGGTGGACCAGCGCGACAGCCAGTACGGCAGTTCGCCCATCGCGTGGGGGGCGCACGGGTCGGCCTTCGGTCGCGCCGCTGCGGACGCGGACTATGTGGCCGTGATTCGCCTGTTGGCCGCCGCCGGCGCGTCGCGCGCGCCCTCCTTCAATCGCTGGAACGAATCCCCCGAGTCCATGGCCGCGCCCGCAGTGGCCGAGGCCCTGCGCGCGTGGGCCGCCGCCGCCCCCTGACCCGCCGTCATTCCCCCACCCTGCGACCGATGCCCCACCCCGATCCCTCCCGCCGCCAGTTCCTCGCCTTTCTGGCCGCCAGCCCGCTGGCCGCCGCCGAGGGGATCGATCCCGACTGGCTGGCCGCACTGGGCGCGCGCGCCCCGCGCCGCGAGGATCCCCTCCTCGAGGTGGCGCACCGCCTCGCGGCCGCGCAGGACACCCTTCCCCCCGGCGCCATCCGTTCCGCCGCGGAGGCGCTCAACGTCTTTGACTTCGAGCCGGTGGCCAAGGCGCGCGTCCCGGTGGCGCACTGGGGCTACCTCATGACCGGGTCGGACGACGACCGCACCATCGCCGCCAACCGCGCCGGCTTCGACCGCTGGGCGCTCCGTCCGCGTCGCCTGGTGGACGTGAGCACCATCGACATGGGGGTCACCCACTACGGGACCCGCTACCCCACCCCCATCATCCTCAATCCCGTGGGGAGCCAGAAGGCGTTCCACCCCGACGGCGAGCTGGCCACGGCGCGCGCCGCACGCGCCCGCAACCACCTGTTCGTGCTCTCCACCGTGGGCACCACCGCCATCGAGGACGTCATCGCGGCGCGCGGCGCCCCGGCGTGGTTCCAGCTGTACCATCAGGATGACTGGGCGCTCACCCGGCAGGTGATGCAGCGCATGGAGCGCGCCGGCGTCCCCGCCATCGTCTTCACCGTGGACCTGCTGGGGGGGAGCAATCGCGAGACGCAGCAGCGCGAAGCGCGCAGGGACACCCGCACCTGCACGAAGTGCCATCTGGGGGGCGAGCCCAAGCCCGGGATGACGCAGGTCAGCCAGCGCGACAATCGCCGGAAGCCCAACCTCAACGGCTACCAGGCGCTCCCCCCCATCATGGAGAAGGGGACCCCCACCTGGGAGTTCGTGGATCGCCTGCGGCAGAGCACCACCATGAAGGTCCTCCTCAAGGGGATCGTGACGCGCGAGGACGCGGAGCTGGCGGTGGCGCACGGCATCGACGGGCTGTTCGTCTCCAACCACGGCGGGCGCGCCGAGAACTCGCTGCGCGCCACGGTGACCTCGCTCCCCGAGGTGCTGGAGGGGGCGGCAGGGCGCATCCCCGTCATCTGCGACGGCGGCTTCCGCCGCGGCACCGACGCCTTCAAGGCGCTGGCGCTCGGGGCCACCGCCATCGGGGTCGGTCGCCCCTACATCTGGGGATTGGGCGCGTTCGGGCAGGAGGGGGTGGAGGCGGTGCTGGGGCTCCTGCGCAAGGAGCTGGAGATCGTGATGAAGCAGTGCGGCACCCCCACGCTGGCGGCCATCACGCGGCGGCACATCACGGAGGCGTAGCGCCCCGGGGGGTGCTCGGGGATCCACGGGACGGCGATATTCCCCGCATGCGCGCACTGCCCATGCCAGGCCGCCGTCCGGCGGCCCTCCTTGCCGCCCTCCTGGCCGCCGCCGCGTGCGGCGGCGCCTCGACCGGGGGAGACGCCGCTCCCCCGCCCACCACCCCCACCACCCCGACCCCCCGCGTCCCCCGCTACGCGGTGAGCCTGCTCCCCAAGCGGGATACCCTCACCGTCGGGGAAACGGTCGCGCTGACCGCCGCGGTGACCGACTCGGGGCGACCCGTTACGGGCGTGGCGGTGACGTGGCGCAGCAGCGCGGGGGCCACCGCCACCGTCTCCGCCGCCGGCGTGGTGACGGGCGTGGCCCCCGGCTCGGCCCTGGTCATTGCCGCCGTGAGCGGCGGCGCCGAGGACACGGCCAGCATCCTGGTGGAAGCGCCACCGCCCCCGCTCCCCTTCGTGCGCCTCTCCGAGTTGCACTATGACAACGTGGGGAACGACGTCAATGAGGCGGTGGAAGTGGAGGGGCCCGCCGGCGCCGACCTCACCGGCTGGCGCGTGATGCTGTACAACGGCAACGGCGGCGCGGCGTACGATTCGCTCACGCTCACGGGCGTCATCCCCAACCAGTGCAACGGCCGCGGCACCCGCTGGGTGGCCGCCCCCGGGATGCAGAACGGGGCCCCCGACGGGCTCGCGCTGGTGAACGCCGCCGGCGCCGTGGTGGAGTTCCTCTCGTACGAGGGGACCTTCACCGCCGTGGGAGGGCCCGCCAACGGCCTCACCTCGCGCGACATCGGCGCCGCGCAGGAGCCACCGCCCGCCGTGGGCTCCTCGCTCCACCGCGATGCGACGGGGCGCTGGAGCGCCGCCCCCGCCAACTTCGGTTTCTGCTTCGGCGTCACGCCCCCCGCCACCAACACCATCGCGTTCACGGGGCGCACCAGCAGCGATCCCCGCCTGCCGGTGGGGTTCGAGGACCAGCTGTTCGCTTCGCTGCTCTCGCCGGCGGGGACTACGGTCAGCACGACCTTCACCTGGAGCTCCGACTCCCCGGCCATCGCCACGGTGGACAGCCGCGGCGTGGTGCGCGCCGTGGGCCCCGGCACCGCCGCCATCCGCGCCACCGCCGCCGACGGCACCACCGGCGTGTACGCGGTGGCCACCGTGGCCGGAATCGCCTCCACCACCGCCAGCTACCTGGGGAACACCGAGTTCGGGGACCCCGCCGACGGCAACCCGTCGGACGAGATCATCCTGCGCCGTCCGCAGTACACCACGTCGTTCAGCGCCGCCCGCGGGATCCCCAACTGGGTGAGCTACAATCTGGAGGTGTCGCACTTCGGCCCTGAGGACCGGTGCGACTGCTTCACGTACGACCCGGAGCTGCCGGCGGCGGGGCGCTACACCACCGCCGACTACACCGGCGCCGGAACGGCCGCCGGCTACCTCATCGACCGCGGCCACCTCGTGCGCTCGGCCGACCGCACGGCGGGGGCGCTGGACAACGCGCGCACCTTCTACTTCTCCAACATCATCCCGCAGGCCGCCGACAACAACCAGGGGCCGTGGGCGCTGTTCGAGACCTACCTGGGGGACCTGGCGCGCACCGGCGGCAAGGAGGTGTACATCATCACCGGCGCCGCGGGCTCCAAGGGCACCGTCAAGAACGAGGGGCGCATCACCATCCCCGCATGGACGTGGAAGGTGGCGGTGATCATGAACAAGGACGCCGGGCTGGCGCAGGTCGCCAGCCCCGCCAGCCTCGAGGTGATCGCGGTGCTCATGCCCAACGACCCCGGCATCCGCAACAACGGCTGGCAGCAGTATCGGGTGAGCGTGGACCGCGTGGAGCAGGTGAGCGGCTTCGACCTGCTGAGCGCGCTCCCCGACGCCATCGAGGCGATCGTGGAGGCGCTGACGCCCTGACGACGGCTACGCGGCCGTCCCCGCGGGGACGCGCGCCGCCATCAGCGCGCGCACCCGCGGGATCACCTCGGTGCCGAACAGGGTGATCCCGCGCACCAGCCGGTCGTGCGCCAGCGTGCCGGCGCTGTACTTGAGGTCGAAGCGCGACAGCCCCAGCGCCTCCACGGTGGCGGCCACCTTGCGCGCCACCGTCTCGGGGGAGCCCACGTACTGCGACCCGTGGTCGCACTCGTGCTCGAAGGCCTCGCGGGTGATGGGCGGCCACCCGCGTTCCGCCCCGATGCGGTCGTGCATGCCGCGATAGGCGTGCCAGAACTCCTCGCGCGCCGCGGCATCGGTCTCCGCCACGTAGCCGGGGGAGTGCACGCCAATGGGAGGCACCGCCCACCCCAGCTCCCCGCACAGGCGATGGTACAGGTCCACGTAGGCGCGGAAGCGCTTGGCCGGCCCGCCGATGATGGCCAGCATCAGCGGCAGTCCATGGCGCGCCGCGCGCCCCACCGACTCGGGGCTCCCCCCTACCCCCACCCAGGTGGGGATGGGCGCCGACTCCGCCGTGGGGTACACCCGCTGCTCCACCAGCGGCGCCCGGGTGCGCCCCTGCCAGGTCACCGCCCCCTCCCGCCGCAGCTGCGCGAACAGCGCCAGCTTCTCCTCGAAGAGGACGTGGTACGCGCTCAGGTCGTAGCCGAACAGCGGAAACGACTCCGTGAAGGATCCGCGCCCCAGGATCACCTCGGCGCGCCCGTTGGACAGGCCGTCCAGCGTGGCGAAGCGCTGGTACACGCGCACGGGATCGTCGCTGCTGAGCACCGTGACCGACGACCCCAGCCGGATGCGGTGCGTGCGCGCGGCGATGGCCGCCAGCACCACCTCCGGCGCCGACACGGCGAAGTCCTCGCGGTGGTGCTCCCCCACCCCGAAGAAGTCGAACCCCGCCGCCTCCGCCGCCTCCCCCTCGGCCACCACGTCGCGCAGCACCTGCGCATGGGTGCGCAGCGTGCCGTCGGCGTTGGCGGTGACGTCGCCGAAAGTGTGGAGGCCGAACTGGATGGGCATGGCTGGTAATTTACGGTGCGCCCGGCGCCAGTCCCAACCCTTTGCTCCCCGGCATGCCACGCCCATTCCTGACCGCCCGCTGGGAACGCCTCCTCAACGTCACCTGGCCCGTCCCCCCGGAACTGCTGGCGCCCCATGTTCCCCGCGGCGTCTCGCTGGACGTGCAGGACGGCCGCGCCTTCGCGTCGCTGGTGGCGTTCGACTTCCTGGACACCCGCGTGCTGGGCATCCCCTGGCCCGGGTTCCGCAATTTCCCCGAGCTCAACCTGCGCTTCTACGTGAAGCGCGGGAAGGAGCACGGTGAGGAGCGCGGGGTGGTGTTCCTCCGCGAGTTCGTGCCGCAGCGGCTGGTGGCGGCCATGGCGCGCCTCACCTACAACGAGCCGTACGTGGCCGCCCCCATGCGCTCCGTGCAGGTGCGTGACGGCGACGCCCTGGCGTGGTCACTGGAGATCGACCGGGCGGGGCGCACCCACCGCATCGCCGTGCGCGCCCGGGAGCCGCGGTCCGTGCCCCCGGTGGACAGCGTGGCCCACTACTTCCAGGAGCACCGGTGGGGGTTCGGCCGCGGACATTTGGGGGGAACGCACGTGTACGAAGTGATCCACCCGGCCTGGGCCAACTGGGCGGTGGACTCGTACACGCTCGACGTGGACTTCGCCGCGCTGTACGGACCCCCCTGGGCGTTCCTTCGCGACACGCGGCCGGTGAGTGCCACCTTTGCCGTGGGGTCGCCGGTGGCGGTCTATCCGCACCGGGGGATGTAGCCCGGGGCTAACGTCCCCCGGGGCGACGCGGTATTGTCGGGCACCCCTTTCCCCTTTGGAGCCAATCCATGCGCCTTGTCTTCGGGTACCTCGCCGCCGTGGTGATGCTCTCCCGCGGCATCGCCGCACAGACGTTCACGCTGGATCACTATGCCCACCTGGCGCGGGTCACCAACCTGCGGGTGTCGCCGACGGGTGACCGGGCGGTGCTGGTGGTCGCCTGGCCGAACTACGACGTGAACGCCTGGGAGTCGGAGATCGTGGAGGTGGACCTCCGCACGCGCGCCCAGCGCACGCTCACCCAGCGCAAGACGGCCACGGCGCCCCAGTGGTCGCCGGACGGGGACCGCCTGGCGTTCCTGGCGGTGGTGGACGGCAGGGCACAGCTGTTCGTGCTGCCATCGCGCGGCGGGGAGGCCGTGCAGGTCACCCGCGTGCCCACCGGCGTTGGGACCTATGCGTGGCGCCCGGACGGCAAGGCCTTCGCCTTCGCGGCGGCGGCGCCGTCCGCCCCTCGCGGGCGGTTCGACGACGCGTTCGAGGTGAACGGCAACGACTTCCTGACCCGGGCCGCCCCGCAAGCCGCGCACCTCTGGACCGTTGGCGCGGACGGGGCGAACATGACCCGCGTCGCCGGCGGGGCGTGGTCCGTCGAGTGGCTAAGCCCCACGCTGGCGTGGTCGGCCGACGGCTCGCGGCTGGTCTTCACGCAGCAGCCCACCGCGGGGACGCGGTCCCTCGAGCAGCGCGACCTCGCCGTCGCCGAGGTCGCGACGGGGCGCGTGTCGATCCTCCCCGCCCTTGAGGGAAGACGGTGCGGCGGGGGGTGGCCCTCTCCCGATGGTCGCCACCTGCTCGTGTCCTGCCCGCTCGACGGACAGATGAGGAACCAGAGCGAGCTTGCCGTCATGCCGATGGACGGTGGACCCGTGACGCGGCTGACCACGGCGCTCGACCGAAACTTCCTGCGTGGTGCATGGCGTGGGGATTCGCGCGCGGTCGTCGCCTCGGCCCCGGACGGGACGGGGAGCGGGGTCTGGGAGATTCCGCTCGACGGCGCGCCGCGCCGGCTCGATGTGGGGCGCGTGGGGGTGACCGACGCGGAGCTGGCGCCCGACGGCGCCTTGGTGTTCATCGGGGCTGAGGCCCGGCGCCCCCCGGAGCTGTACCGCCTTCCCCGGGGCGCCTCCGCCCCCGAGCGCCTCACCAACCTGCACGCCAGCACGGCGGCCCTGCGGTTGGGCCGGGTGGAGTCGCTGTCGTGGACCAGCGATGACGGCCTCCCGCTGGACGGCGTCCTCACCTTCCCCCCGGACTTCGATCCCGCGCGCCGCTATCCGTTGCTGCTCAGCATACACGGAGGGCCGTGGGGGTCGTCACGCGCGGTGTTTTCCGCCCGTTCGCAGCTGCTGGCGGGCAAGGGGTTCATCGTCTTCGAGCCCAACTACCGCGGAAGCGACAACCACGGCAACGCGCTGTACGCCGCCGTGTATCGCGACCATGGTGCCGGACCCGGGCGGGACGTGATGGCCGGGCTCGCCATCCTGAAGCGGCGCGCCTATGTGGACACCGCGCGCATCGGCGTCTCGGGGTGGTCGTATGGCGGCTACATGACCACGTGGCTCATCGGCCACTACTCCGGCTGGCGGGCGGCAATGGCCGGCGCCGCGGTCATCGACCTCGCCGACCAGTACAACCTCAACGATCTGAGCCTGCATCTTCGGGCCTCGGGCGAAACGCTGACCTTTCCCAAGGACCTCGCCTTTCTGCGGGAGCAATCGCCGCTGACCTACGTGGACCGCATGACCACCCCGCTTCTGCTGCTTTCCACCACCGGTGACGCCCGTGTCCCGGTGGTGCAGTCCTACAAGCTGTACAACGCCCTGAAGGAGCGCGGCCGCGAAGTGCGCCTGAAGCTCTGGCCCGTCCCCGGCCACTTCCCGGCCGACCCCTGGCGCGCGCGTGACGTCGATAGGGAGTGGGCCGAGTGGTTCGTGGAACGGCTGGGCCGGTAGCCCGGGGCTAACGTCCCCCGGGGCGGCGCGGTAATGTCGGGCACCCCTTCCCTCCCCCCCGGGATTCGTCCGATGCCTCACCCCGCCTCCCGCGTCGCCGTGCTCTCCGTACTGGCCGCCCTCCTCGCCACCCCGGCCGTGCCGCCGCTGGCGGCGCAGCCCGCCCTCCGACCGCTGGCGATCGAGGACTTCTATCGCCTCCCCACCGTGGGGGGCGTTTCCCTCTCCGCCGACGGTCGGTGGGTGCACTACACCGTCACCCACCGCCACGAGGCCACCAACGCCGACTCGGTGGCGCGGTGGCGGGTGGCCGCCGACGGGCGCACCCCGCCGGAGCTGCTCCCCCCCGAGCCGCGCGCCGCCGGACGCACGGGCGGCGCCGCGCCGCTGGTCAGCCCCGACGGGCGCTGGCAGGCGCGGCTGCGCGACCTGCCCCCCGAGGCGTCGCCCCCCGCGCCGCTGCTGGGCGCCACCGACTTCGAACGACGCCATGCTGAGCGGTTCAAGGGGCGGCAATTCGACTGGCTCAACTTCCAGGCCGACGGCCAACCCTATCCGGTCCCCAACCGCACCGATCCGTGGCGCTACCCGGTCCAGGAGCTGGTGGTGGGGCCCGTAGGCGTCGAGGGGCGCCTGCTCACCCGGCTGGGGCTGCGCCCCGCCTCCCTCACCTGGGTGGGGAACGACCGTCTGGCCTTCACCGCCGACTCGGCCTACCGCAACGAGCGCCTCTACGGCAGCGACGGCGTGTACCTCGTGGGTCGGGACGGCACGGTGCGGCTGCTCACCACCGACCGCACCTACGACCACACCGGCGTGCTCCCCTCCCCCGACGGCCGATGGCTCCTCACCACGCGGGGGCACTCCACCGACGCGGTGATCGCGCAGCGGCTGGCGCACGGCGGCCCGCGCGACCTGGTGCTGCTGGCCACCGACGGCAGCGGGGAGCGGGTGCTCACCGCCGACTGGGACTACCTCCCCGCCGACCCGCGGTGGAGCCCTGACGGACGGCACGTGTACTTCACCGGCGGCGTCGGCGGCACGGTGCACCTCTTCCGCGTGGCGGCGGCCGGCGGGGCGGTGGAGCAGGTCACGACGGGGGAGCGGCGGCTGCTGGGGATTGCCTTCGACTCGGCGTTCACCCGCATCGCCTACACCGTGGGGAAGATCGAGGCCCCCGCCGAGGTGCACGTGGCGCGCATTGACGGCGGCGAGGAGCGCCAGCTCACGCGCGTGCATGACGCCTTCGTGCGCGAGGTGGCGCTGGCGCGCGCCGAACGGCTGCAGTTCCCCAGCCGGGACGGCACCCCGGTGGAGGGGTGGCTGCTGCCCCCCCCGACGTACGACGCGCAGCGGGGGGCGTACCCGCTGGTGGTGCTCAACCATGGCGGTCCGCATTCGGCCGACGGGTACGCCTTCGACTTCAAGGCGCAGTACCTCGCGGCGCAGGGGTACTTCGTGCTGCGCGTGAACTTCCGGAGCTCCACCGGCTACGGGGAGCGGTTTCTCTGGGGCACGTGGGGGGCGTGGGGGGACCGCGACGGCGAGGACGTGATGGCCGGGATCGACCACGCGCTCACGCGGGCGCGGATCGACCCGGCGCGGGTGGCCACCATGGGGCACTCCTACGGGGGCTTCATGTCCAACTGGCTCATCACGCAGTACCCCGACCGCTTCGCGGCCGCCATCCCCGGGGCGGGCATCGTGAACTGGGTGAGCGACTACGGCACCGCCGACATCGCGCGCACCAAGGAGACCGAGTTCTTCGGCACGCCGTGGGAGGAGGAGGCACGGGCGCGCATGGTGCGGCAGTCGCCGCTGACGCACGCGGGTCGGGTGCGCGCCCCCACGCTGTTCGTGCACGGGGAGCTGGACGAGCGCGTGCCGTACTCGGAGGCGGAGCAGATGTTCGTGGCGCTGAAGAAGAACGGCGTCCCCGCGCAGATGATCCAGTACGCGGGGATGTACCACGGCATCACCGGCAGCTGGAACCAGGTGCACCGCATGCTGAGCGAGCGGGGGTGGCTGGACCGGTGGGTGCGCCCGGGTCCCGGCACGCCGGTGCTCAAGTGACCGGGAGCGTCGCGCCATGCTGATCGCGGCGGTGCGCCGGGGTGTTCCATCGCGAACCGATGGTGGGTGGCGCCATCTCGGCACGATGGCGCTCCTGCTGGCCGCCGCCTGCCGGCCGGGGCCCGCGCCCGCCTCGGTGGCCCCGGCCGTCCCGCGCACGGTGGTGCTCGTGTCGCTGGACGGCTTTCGCGCCGACTACCTGGACCGTCCGGGGGCGGTGCGCCTGCGCGCGCTGGCCGCGCGCGGGGTGCGCGCCCAGCGGATGATCCCCGCCTTCCCCAGCAAGACCTTTCCGGCGCACTTTACGGTGATCACCGGGCTGCATCCGGAGCACCACGGCCTCGTGGCCAACACCATGGTGGACCCGGCCATCGGGACCACCTTCACCATCGGCGACACGCTGGTGGCGCGCGATCCGCGCTGGTGGCAGGGGGAGCCGCTGTGGATCACCGCCGAGCGACAGGGGGTGCGCACGGCGTCGTTCTACTGGCCCGGGAGCGACTACGAGGTGGCCGGGGGGCGCCCCACGGACTATCGCCCCTACGACGGGCGCGTCCCCAACGCCGCGCGCGTGCGGCAGGTGCTGGAATGGCTGGCACGCCCCGCCGCCACCGCGCCGCGGTTCGTCATGCTGTACTTCAGCACCACCGACGATGCCGGGCACGCGCACGGCCCCGAAGCGCCCCAGGTGGACACGGCCATCGCGCAGGTGGACTCGCTGGTGGGGATGCTGGAGGACGGGATCGCCGCGCTGGGAGCGACGGAGCGGGTGGTGCTGGTGGTGGTGGCCGACCACGGAATGACCGCCATCAGCGCCGACCGGGTGATCTACCTGGACGACTACCTGGACCTCTCCACCATGCGGGTGATCGACTGGATGCCGGTCACCGGCCTCGCCCCGCGCGCCGGCGAGGAGGATGCCGTGGTCGCCCGGCTGCGTGGGGCGCACCCGCACCTGGCGGTGTACCGTCGGGATGCCGTCCCGGCCCGCTTCCACTACCGCGCCCATCCGCGCATCCCGCCGGTGGTGCTCATTGCCGACGAAGGGTGGACCATCAGCAGCCACGACCGGGTGAAGCTCATGGGACCGCCGCGCGGGGGCACGCACGGCTACGACAACCAGCTCCCCTCCATGGGGGCGCTGTTCGTGGCGGCGGGGCCCGGGGTGGCCCGTGGGCGGGTGCTCCCCCCCTTCGGTAGCGTGCACGTGTACCCGCTGCTGGCGCACCTCCTGGGGATCCGGCCGGCGCGCACCGACGGGTCGCTGGATTCGGTGCGGGCGGCGCTGCGCGGACCGATAGACGTTTTCCACCGGACGCAACGGCGGGATGGGGATCCCGGCGGTATTTTCCGGGATCGGTAGACCGCAGGAACGAACGGCTCCCGGGGAACGCCCCGGGATGGCGCAGTGACCTCCCGGGAGACCCCCCGCATGGCCAGTGCCGAGCAACTGCAGCAGGCGTTGGGAATTGGCGTCACCATCGAGCGCGAATTGGGCGGGGGCGGCATGTCGCGCGTGTTCCTGGCGCTCGACCGCGCCCTCAACCGCCGCATCGTCATCAAGGTGCTGCCGGATGACGTGGCGGCCGGCGTGGGCGCCGAGCGGTTCCGCCGGGAGATTGCGGTGGCCGCCGCGCTGCAGCACGCCAACATCGTGCCCGTGCTGCAGGCGGCGGAGGCGGACGGCGTCCCATTCTACACCATGCCGTACGTGGAGGGGGAATCGCTGCGCGCGGCGCTGGCCCGCGGCCCCCTCCCCATCGGGGACGTGCTGTCACACGTGCGCGACGTGGCGCGAGCGCTGGCGTACGCGCACGAGCGCGGCGTGGTGCACCGCGACATCAAGCCCGACAACATCCTGGTGAGCGGCGGGGCGGCGGCGGTGGCCGACTTCGGGATCGCCAAGGCCATCTCGGCGGCGCGCGGCGGCGACGCGCCGGGGCGCACCCTGACCCAGGTGGGGACGTCCATCGGCACCCCCACCTACATGGCGCCCGAGCAGGCGGCCGCCGACCCCAACACCGACCACCGGGCCGACTTGTACGCGCTGGGGTGCGTCACCTACGAACTGCTGAGCGGCCGCCCCCCCTTCGTGGCGTCCACCCCGCAGAAGCTGCTGGCCGCGCACATGGGGGAGGCCCCACAGCGCATCGCCGACCTGCGCCCCGACACCCCCGCGGCGCTGGCCGAAGTGGTGATGCGCTGCCTGGCCAAGGACGCCGATGCGCGCCCCCGCAGCGCCATGGAGATCGTGCGGGCCCTGGAGACCGTGACCTCCGGCGGGGAAGGGCGCGCGGCGATGCCGGCGGTCCTGCTGGGTGGGCGCGGGTCGGTGTGGCGGGCGCTGGGGGTCTGGACCGCGGCCTTCGGGGCTACGGCCATCCTGGCAAAGGCGGCCATCGTGGGGATCGGCCTCCCCGACTGGGTGTTCCCCGGGGCTGTGGGAGTGGCCGCGCTGGGGCTGCCGGCCATCCTGTTCACGGCGTGGGTGCAGCGCACCACGCACAGGGTGCTCACCACCACCCCCGTGCTCACGCCAGGGGGCACGCCCACCAGCGTGCATGGCACTCTGGCCACCATCGCGCTCAAGGCCAGTCCGCACGTGAGCCTGCAGCGCAACCTGCGGCTGGGGATGGCCGCCGGGGGCACGTTCCTGCTGGTGGTGGCCGGCTACATGGCGCTGCGGGCGCTGGGGATCGGTCCCGCCGGGTCGCTGCTGGCCAGCGGCGCCATCGCGGAGAACGAGCGGGTGCTGGTGGCGGACATCGCCTCGCCCACCGGCGACGCGACGCTGGGCACGGCGGTGACGGAGGCGCTGCGCACCGGACTGGCCCAGTCGGACGCCATCACGGTGCTCCAGCAGGCCACGCTCACCGATGTGCTGCGCCGCATGGAGAAGCCCGACAGCACGCCGGTGGACTTTGCGGTGGCGCGCGAGATCGCCACCCGAGAGGGAGTGAAGGTGCTGGTGGACGGCAAGCTGGTGAAGCTGGGCGGTCAGTTCATCCTGACGCTGCGGCTGGTCTCCTCCCGCACTGGCGAGGAGCTGGCTCGCTTCCGGGAAACGGCGGATGACGAGCGGGACATGCTCCCGATGGTGGACCGCATCACCAAGGACCTGCGCGGGAAGCTGGGGGAGTCGCTACGATCGGTGCAGGGGGCGCCGCCCATCGAGCAGGTGACCACGCCGTCGCTGGACGCGCTCAAGAAATACGCAGAGGGGCTGCGCCGGGCGGACCGCGGGGACTTCGAGGGGGGGATCGCCCTCTTCGAGCAGGCGGTGGCCGTCGACACGGCCTTTGCCATGGCGTATCGTAAAATGGGGGTCGAGTACGGCAACCACGGATTCGCCACCAAGGCCGCGGAGTATGCGGCGCGCGCCTTCCGGCATCGCTCGCGCCTCAGCGACCCCGAGCGGCTCACCGTGGAGATTTCCTACTACCGCAACGGGCTGCAGGCCGACTCGGCTGCGGCCCGCCGTGCCGCGGAGCAGCTGCTGGACATCCAGCCGAAGAACCGGGTAGCGATGAACCACCTGGTGCTGGACCATTTCGGGCATCGGCAGTTCGTGCCGGCGGAATCGCTGTTGCGCCGCATCCGCGAGATTGACGGGTGGAGCGCGGTGACCTTCATCAACCTGGTCGCGGCCGTGGCGCACAACCGCGGCCCCCGCGTGGCGGATTCGGTGCTGACCGAGTACCGGCGCGCCGTGCCAGACGATCCGGAGCTCCCAGGGTGGGCGGCGGGAATTGCCTGGCGGGCGGGGCGGCGGGATTCGGCCGTGGCGATTGTCAGCAACCCGTCGCGCCGCCCCGTCCCGCTCCGGTGCCAGCCCGTCCGCATGTGGAGCCCCATGATCCTGGCCGCGCGCGGGCGGCTGCGCGAGGCCCGCCCACTGGTTGCCGGCCCGTGTGAGACGCTGGAGCGGCGCGGTCAGGTGGGCAGCGTGCTGACCGCCGCCGCCGGGGAGGCCTCCCTTCGGGCCACGGTTTTGGAGGACCGGGCTGGCGCTGCCAAGCTGCTGGATGACGCGGTGAAGGCCCACCCCCCGGCGGCGCTCCCCGCCACCCAGCACGAAACCCTCCGTTCGCTGGCGATCGCCTACGCGTCGGCGGGGCGAGCCGACCGCGCCCGCGCGATGCTGGCGCTGTGGGACAAGGCGCGCGAACAGTTTGCCAACCCCGACGACATGTCCCGCCACTGGATGCTGGGGCAGATTGCGCTCGCCGAGGGCAAGCCCGCGGTTGCCTTGGCGGAGTGGCAGGCCGGCGACGTCGGGCGCTGCTCGTTCTGCGCCCTCCCCGGGATCGCCCTTGCCCAGGACCTGCTGGGGCGCCCGGACTCGGCCATCGCCGCCATGGAGCGGTACCTCGCCGATCCCGACTTGGTCCGTGTCTACTACGACCAGTTCTACCTGGCCGGGATCCACAAGCGGCTGGGCGAGCTGTACGAGTCCAAGGGGGAGAAGTCGAAGGCGCTCTCGCAGTACCTCGCGTTTACCGAGCTCTGGAAGAAGGCCGACCCGGAGCTGCAGCCCATGGTCGCCAAGGTCCGCGAGGCCATCAAGCGCGTGCAGGACACCGAAGGCTCCCGATAAATGCCCACCCGCCGCACCTTTCTCCGCGCCTCGGCCGCCAGCGCGGCCGCCTCCGTGGTGGCCACCGCCGCGCTCCCCTGGTCCCGCCTCCTTGGCGGAGGGGCGCAGCCCGCCGCCCCCTTCACCTTCGACCTCCACCTCCACCCCGGCCTCTTCTTCTGGCGCGGCACCCCCCAGTACCCGGGGGATGACGCCGTCCGCCGCACCCTGCGCGAGATGCGCGCCGGCGGCGTCCACGCCGGCTTCGTGAGCCTGGTGGGGGACGGTCCCCTCATCCAGCTGGGCGCCAATGCGGTGAGCGTGACCGGGGCGTACAAGGCCGGCGAGGCACAGGCGGAGTTCGCGCGGCAGCTGGCCGCCGTGCGCGAGCTGCTCCCGACGGGCGGTGCGCGCGTGGTGACCACCATGGCCGAGTGCCGCGCCGCCATCCGCGACGGCCAGGTGGGCGCCTTCCTGTCCTGCGAGGGGAGCGAATTCCTGGACGGTGACCCGGGGCGGGTGGACCTGCTCTGGGAGCAGGGGGTCCGCTCCATCCAGCTGGTGCACTACGCCCCCAACATCGCCGGCGACCTGCAAACCGAGCCGGCGCAGCACCACGGGCTGTCGGCGTTCGGGCGCGAGGTGGTGCGGCGCATGGGCGCCCGCCGCATGCTGGCGGACGTGGCGCACGCCTCGATGGAGACGGTGGTCGACGTGGTGCGCGCCACCGACGCCCCGATCATCCTGAGCCACTCCATCCTCAAGATCGACGACAGCCGTCGCCTCAACGCCCGCGCCATCACCCCGGAGCACGCGCGGATCGTGGCGGGGAGCGGCGGCGTGATCGGCGCGTGGCCCAGCGCCACCAACGCCAGCTTCGCGGAGTTCGTGGAGAACACCAAGCGGCTCGCCGATGTGGTTGGCGTGGAGCATGTGGGGCTGGGAACGGACATGGACGGCAACCTCCGCCCCGTGCTGGCCCGCTACACGCAGTTCCCCGAGTGGACAGCCGCCCTGGCGGCGCACGGCTTCACCGCGCGCGAGGTGGCGCAGATGGCCGGCGAGAACATGGCGCGCGTGCTCAGCCAGGTGATCGGCTAGCCGGCCCCGTCGCCGCGTCCCCCGCCACGTTGCAGGCCAGCACCGTGGCGAAGATGCACGCCCCGGGGAACACCGCCAGCCACGGCTCGCTGGCCATGGTGGCCTGCGCCTGGTACAGCATGCTCCCCCAGCTGGCGGTGGGCGGCTGCACCCCCACGCCGAAGAAGCTCATCGTGCTCTCCAGCAGGATCCCGCGGCCAATGGCCAGCGTGGTGGCCACCGTGGCCACGGGGACCACGCCGGGGAGGAGATGACGCGTCCACACACGCCACGGCGGGCTCCCCGTGGCGCGCGCCGCCTCCACGAACTCCCGCGCCACCAGCGCACGCACCGCCGCGCGCGCCACCCGGGCCGTCTCCATCCACCCGGTGGCCGCCACCAGCGCCACCAGCAGCGGCACCCCGGGGCGCAGCACCGCCGCCGCCAGCATCAGCAGCGGGAGGCGCGGGATGGACAGCATCGCATCGGTGAAACGCATCAGCAGGTCGTCGGCCCACCGCCGACCCAGCGCCGCCGCGCTCCCCAGCGCCACCCCCACCCCCACGCTGGCGGCCGCCGACAGCACCCCGATGGCGAGCGACACCCGCGCCCCCAGCAGCACCCGCGCCAGCACGTCACGCCCCAGCTCATCCGTGCCAAACCAGTGCCCCGACCCGGGCGCCAGCCGCCGGTTGGACAGGTCCACGGCATCCGCACCGCCTGGGGCCACCCACGCCACCGCCAGCGGCGCCAGCAGCGCGACCGTGCCGAGCGCCAGCAGGAACCCCCGCGCCACCGTCACACCGTCCGCGCGCCTCGGCTCCCTCACCTCCGCTCCCGCGCGCGCGGGTCCAGCGCGCCCACCAGCAGGTCGGCCAGCAGGTTGCACACCACCACCGCCGCGGCGCCGGCCATCACGAACGCCATCAGCACCGGATAGTCGCGCTTGGCCAGCGACTCGGTGAACAGGCTCCCCGCCCCCGGCCACGCGAACACGCTTTCCGTGACCACCGCCCCCGACGCCAGCATCGCCGCGTCCAGCAGCACCACCGTCACGAACGGCCCCAGTGCGTTGGGGAGCGCGTGGCGCAGCAGCAGCCGCGCCGGCGACAGCCCCCGCACTCGCGCCGCCGCCATGAACGGCAGCGCCAGCGTGTCCCGCATCGCGCCCCGCAAGTAGCGCGACCACGCGGCCCCCTGCACGAGCGCCAGCACCGCCGCGGGGAGCACCAGGTGCGCCAGCCGATCGGTCACCCCGGTGCTGCCGAACGACTGCCGCCCCGAGCTGGGGAACCACCCCAGCTGCAGCGCGAACAGCAGCTGCGCCACGAGCCCCAGCCAGAACACCGGCAGCGACATCCCCGCCGTGGCCGCCACGGTGGCCACCCGGTCGGTGCCGCGGTGCACCGCCGACAGGATCCCCGCCGGAAGCGCCACCAGCAGCGCCAGCAGCGTGGAGGCGCCCACCAGCTCCAGCGTGGCGGGCACCCGCTCCAGCACCCGCACCAGCACGGGGCGCCCGTCGGCGTAGCTGTATCCCCAGTCGCCCCGCACGAACCCCGCCACCCACCGCCCGTACTGCACCGGGAGCGGCGCATCCAGCCCCAGGGCCACCCGCAACCGCGCGATGTCCTCGGGGCGCACGTTGGGGTTCTCCAGGTACGCCGCCAGCGGCCCCCCCGGAACGGCGTGCAACAGCGCGAAGGTCACCAGCGAGACCACCGCCAGCAGCAGCGCCCCCTGCGCCAGCCGGCGGGGGAGCTCGCGCGCCGTCACGGCGCCTTCGCCTCCCCCGCCACCTCCCACGCGTGCACGTTCCAGAAGGGCCCCGCGTTGGTGGGGTTCCCGGTGAAGCCGCGCAGCGCCGCCGGCACGGCGTCCACCTTGGCGGTGTTGTACAGCACGATCTCCGGCGCCAGCTCGGCGATGCGCTGCTGCGCCTCCCGCAGCAGCGCCACCCGCCGCGCCCCGTCCACGGTGCGGTCGCTGGCGTACAGCAGTGCGGTCAGTGCGCGGTCGTCCACGAAGTTGATGTTCCGCCCCGCGGGCGGGGTGCGGTCCCCGGCGAAGAACAGCGTCAGCTCGGGGTCGGCGGGCATCTGCCACCAGTGCAGCATGGCGTCGAAGTCCCCCGCGAACCACGTGCTGCTGATCGCCGTGCCGTCCACCAGGCGCACCTGCATGGACACCCCCACCGCGCGGAACGCCTGCTGCAACGCCTGCGCCACGTTCTCGCGGATGGCGAACCCCGCCTGCGTGATGAGCGTGAACGCCAGCGGCACCCCCTCCCGGCTGCGCACGCCGTCCGCCCCGCGGCGCCACCCCGCCTCGTCCAGCAGCCGGTTCGCCTGCGTGGTGTCAAAGGCGTAGCGGCGCACCCCGGGCTCGTACGCGGGGGAGAGCGGCTGCACCGCGCCATCCACCACCGACACCTGCCCGTCCAGGATGGTGCGCACCAGCAGGTCGCGATCCACCGCGTGCGCCAGCGCGCGCCGCACCCGCACGTCGCGGAATGCGGGCACCCGCCGCTGGTTGAGCGTCACGTGCTCGTAGCCGTTCCCCAGCACGCGATTGAGGCGCACCCCCGGCACCTGCGCCACCTCGCGGACCTTGTCCCACGGGAGCAGGGCCACCAGGTGCACCTCCCCCGCCTTGAGCAGGTTGATGCGCGTGGTGGTGTTGGCCACGAAGCGGAACAGCAGCTGCCGGATCTTCGCCTCCCCCTGCCAGTACCCGGGCACCCGCTCCAGCAGGATGTGCTCCCCGGTCTTCCACTCCTTCACGCGGTACGGTCCGGTCCCCAGCGGGGCCCGGTTGTAGTCCGCTGCGGTGTTCAGGTCGCGTCCGGCCAGCACATGCCTGGGCAGGGTCCCCCGCACGAACTGCAGCAGGTACGGCGCGTACACCTCCCGGTAGTGCACCACCGCCGTGAGGGAATCGGGGGTGTCCACCCCGCTGATCCGGTCGAAGCCGTCCACGCTCTCCGGCTTCCAGTCCCCCTTGTTGATGGCGGCCACGGTGAACTGCACGTCGGCCGACGTGTGCGGCGTGCCGTCATGCCACCGGACGCCGGGGCGCAACTTCCACGTCACGTCCATCCCGCCGTCCGGGCGCAGCACCACCCCGCCATTCTCCACGGTGGGCAGCTCCGCCGCCAGCAGCGGCACCACCCGCATCCGCTCGTCGTTGGTGACCAGCCCCTCCACCACGCAGCTCTCGATGTCCTCCAGGATGTGCGTGGCGAAGCGGTTCATCGTGTCCGGCTCGCGGTCGTACCCGATGATGAGCAGCTCGTTGGACGGGGCGGGGGGGCGCCCCGCCCCGCCGCCGCACCCGGCCAGAAGCAGCGCGCACGCCGCCAACCACCGACCCCGCCTCACGCCTCCGCCTCCAGCAGCCGCGCTGCCAGCGGCACGGGGATCGACCCCCGCCGCAGCAACGCGTCATGGAACCCCTTGAGGGAGAAGCGCGCCCCTTGCCGGGCGCGCAGCCGTTCCCGCACCGCCAGGATTCCCTCGGTCCCCAGCCAGTACATCACCGCAGTCCCGGGGAACATCGACGCCTTGGCCACCTCCCCCTCCGCCGCCGCGCGCGGCATCCCCACCGCCTCCTCAAAGAACGCCACCCCCTGCGCGTAGCTCATCACGCCGGTGTGCAGCGACAGGTCCACGATGGCGCGCCCCAGCTGCCGCACGCGCGACTGTTGCTCCGACGCCTGCTCCAGCGGCGTCAGGAAGCCGCACGCCTCCGCCAGGTCGGTGGCGTAGCACGCCCATCCCTCGGCCATCGATCCCCCCAGGAAGAGCCCGATGCGGCTGGCGCAGTCCACCGCGGCGATGGTCCCGATGCGCGACGTGGACCGCTGAGTGGCGTGCCAGTTCTGCACGTGGTGCCCCAGCCCGCCATGGTGCACCACGTGGTTCAGCGTGAGCGCGCTATGGTTCCACTGCCGCAGCCGCCGCACCCGCTCCTCGGCCGGCACCCCCGCGTCCACCGGCGTCACCAGGTACACGTGCTCCGCACGCGCCTCCAACGGCGACGGTGACCGGTAGAACAGGAAATACAGCTGCGGCGCCACCTCGGCAGCCCACGCCGGGATGGGCACATAGCGCAGCGGCCAGTCGCCCCACTCCACCAATCCCTCCTCCGCCGCCATCGCCCGGCACGCCTCCCACTTCTCCGCCAGCGCCGGGAGCAGCTCATGCGCCGCAGGACGATCATCGGCCAGTGCCTCGGCCAATCCGTCCAGTCCCCCGGCCACCTCGCCCGCCAGTGCCTCCAGCCGGGCGCGCGCAGGCGCGAAGGCCTGCAGGGCCTGCTGCAGCAGCGCGCCCGGCTCCTCGCCACAGAAGTGCCCGCGCTTGAGCAGCACCGCGTACCCCTCGCTCCCCAGCGCGGCGGCGCCCTCCTCCGCCGGCGGTCGGGCCCGCAGCCAGTCGGCCGCCTCCTCCAGCGCCCGGGCACCGGTTTCTCCCGCTTCCATCACCCAGGCGCGGGTCTCCACGTCGGCGCCATGCTCGTCCAGCCAACGCGGAAGCCCCGTGCGGAACAGCGCCGCGCCGGCGGCGCACTCGCGCAGCGCACGCGCCGTCCACGGGGCGGGCGTGGGCTCGGTGAGCGTGATGCGCAGGTCCCCCAGGAATCGGGGGAGCTCGTGCAGCCGCATGGCCACCGAGGCGAAGGCGTCACGCAGGTTGGCCGGGGGGCGGAGCATCAGCCCTACCACGCCGAACACCGCCTCCCCCGTCCAGAGGGCGGGGTTGCGCTGGTGAAAGTGCCGGCTCTCGAACTCCATCGTCTGCACGTCCAGCGCGCCGCGCGCCAGCTCGGCGTCCAGCGCCGACGGCACCCGCGCCAGGAGCCCCCAGTCCTCAGTGGGCGGGTGCTCCTCCTCCAGCGCCATCAGCAGGGCGTCGCGCTCATCCTGCGCGTCCTCCAGCCCTTCGGGAGACCAGTCGGGGAGTTCATGGTCGTGCAGCCGCACCCCGGTGAAGGTGGCGTTCACGGGGTAGCGGAAGAAGTAGTGGTCCAGGAACTGGTCCACGGCCGAGTTCATGCGGGGGTGTCCTCGTGCAGGGGAAGGCGCACCCAGCGGCGCTGCCGGTAGGATCGTTCCACGGCGTTGATCAGCTCCTGCACGTGCGCGCCGTCCTCGAAGTTCCCCTCGTTGCCCGCCACATCGCCGCGGATCTCCGAGATGAACGAGTGGGTGAGGTTGGCGTAGAAGAGCGACCGCCACGATTCGCGCGGGCTCCCCCCGGGTGGGTAGAAGCGGGCTGGCACCTCCAGCGGCTTGAACTCCACCGCGTCGGCGGTGGCGCCGCGCAGCACCTCGGCCACCCCCTCCTCCTCCACCATGCGGCAGATGAGCGCGCCCTTGCTGCCGTACACGCGCGCCTCGATGCCGGGGTAGTTCCCCACGGTCACGAAGCTGGTCTGGATGGAACCGATGCCGCCGTTGGCGAACTCGCCGATGAAGATGTCGCCGTCGTCGATGTTCATGCGCATCATCGTCCCCGTGGCGCGCACCATCCGCTCGGGGACGAAGTTCTTCATGGTGCCCACCACCTGCGCGAAGCGGCTCCCCATGCACAGGTGGCCGATGTCCATGATGGGCGCCCCGTACCCCTCCAGCGACGACACCTGCAGCACCGACGGGTCGGCGGTGTGGTCCACCTGCCGCAGGGGGGTGCGCGGGTCCAGCCACTGCGAGTTCTGCTCGAAGCCGTTGAAGATGTACGGCTCGCCGATGAACCCCTCGTCGATGAGCGCCTTCATGTACCGCATGGCGGGGCTGTACCGGAAGGTGAACCCCAGCTTGGTCTTGAGCCCCTTGCTGGCGGCCAGCGCGGCGGCGCGCCGGGTGTCCTGGTAGTCGTAGGCCACCGGCTTCTCGCACAGCACGTGGCGCCCGCTCTCCAGCGCCGCCCAGCTCAGGGCGAAGTGCGTGGCGCTGGGGGTGCACACGTCCACCGCGTCCAGGTCGGGGCGCGCCAGCAGCGCCTCGTGCGAGTCGTACACGTGCGGGATGCCGAAGCGCTGTGCCAGCGCGTGGGCGCGCTCCACCACGGGGTCGGCGATGGCCACCACCTTGCAGCGCGGGTCGCGGGCGTAGCCGGGGAGGTGGGCAAACTCGGCCCAGGCGCCGGCGCCGAGGAGCCCCACGCGGACGACGGAATCGGGGGGCGTCACGGGTACGACGCCGCGATCATCGCGCGAATGCGGGTGCCCAGGGCGATCTCGGCCTGGATCTCCGGCAGGAACATGACCTGCGACACGTTGAACATCGATGACGTCGTGTTCACGAACTCCCCGATGAGGGCGGGATTGACGATGGCGGGCGCGGGATCCCGCGCGAGCAGGGTGTCGGCGGGCAGGTAGCGCTGGAAGATGGGCAGGTACCAGTTGAAGGCACGCCATCCCACCTTGCGGTGCTCCAGGCGGAGGCTCTCGAAGCGGTCGCGGATCTCATGCAGCCGTTCCTGGTTGTTCCAGTACTGCAGCAGGGCGCTGGCCACGGCGGTGTCGCGCACCAGCCGCATGCCCCCAGTCCCCTTGAGCTGTGACGACGTCCGGTCGTTGAAGGCGAGGTCCACGCTGTTCCCGGCGGTGCGGGCGTGGGTCGCCAGCGACGGCGGGAAGCGCCCGGAGGCGCGCCCGAGGATGTACTCGTGGACGAGGGTGTCGGCGTTGGCGATGTTCGTCTCCAGACGGCGCACGTTCTCCGCCAGTCGCACCGAGTCCGACCGCAGGTCCTCGGCGATGGCGTGCATGTAGGCCCGCTCGGCGTCCCGCTCGCCGAGGTACTCGCGCAGGTTGTCGGCCGCGAAGCCCAGGGTGACGGCCACGAAGATCATGGCCCCCTCCAGCAGGTAGTCGCGCAGCGTCTGGCGGCGGTCGCTCACGGCCGGCGCAAGGTGCACATGTGTTGAAGGGGCACCGGCGGCAACGGTTCAGCGATCATCACGGTGCATCCCCAGCCACGTGCGGATCGCCGCGCTCATGGGCGCGCCGTCGTACATCACCGTGTAGTGCGTGCCGTCCTGCACCGTGACCAGCACCAGCGACGGATTCCACCGGACCCGTGCCGGTGTCCACGTAAGTGATGGGGACACCCGCGGAAAGAAAGCGCTGTTCACGAAACGGCGTGGCCGCGGCCGATTGGGCCCCTGCCAGCACGGGGGCGAACAGGGCCGCGGCGCACAGCATCTGCCGTAGGCGCATGGGAGAGCCGGTCGGGGGTGGGGGAGGGCGTCTCGCGCGGAACGGGCGATCTGTGCCGCCGCCGGAGAAAGTGCGCCGTGGGGAGCGGCGCGGCAATGCGCAGCGCGGATGCAGCCGTGTCCAATGGGTCCGCCTCGCGCTCCCTACCCGGACGGCCGTCGCCCTACCCCCCGTCCGGGCCCGCCTCCGCCACCCGCGGAAGCACCCCGCCCGGCGCCCCGAAATGCGGCACGATCCCCTGGTCCGCGAGGGACGCCCCGGCCGCCGGCACCACGAACCGCTGCGTGTCCCCATGGTAGTACAGGCACCCCAGCTCCTGCGGGGGACGCTCCCGGCAGAACCGCTCCGCGTCCGCGAGGGCCTCCTGCCACGCCGCGCGCGCGCCCGGCAGGTCGAACGCCGCGGCCATCTGCAGGCGCGCAACGGCCTCGGGGCGCGGCCGTCCTCGGCGATTGAGCAGCTCCAGCAGGGAGAGCGGCGTGAGGCCGGGGTCCTTCCCCGCCGCCGCCCACGCCAGCCCAGCCAGCGCCAGGGTGTGCTGATGGACATAGAGCGTGTCCACGAAGTCACGGGCCTCGTCCCGCCCCGCCAACGCAAGCAGCTTGTTGAGCGCGAGATCCACTGGATGGAGGAGCCACCCGCCCAGCGGGTCGCGCACCAATGGCATGAAGCGCCACGAGGAATCGTGCGCCCAGTCCACGCGCGTGGACCCGCCGCGCTGCGACACGATGGCACGCACGAACCCCGGCAGGGTGAGTTCCACCGCCACGGCGTAGCCCGCCTCCGCAAGCAGGGCGCGATCGCGCGCAAAGGCGGTCGCGACGCGCGCCTCGGTGTCATGAAAGAAGTCGAGGTCGTCGCTGTAGCGCGTGGACTGCGGCGCAAAGTGCAGCGCGGCGCCCCCCGCCAGGTACCGGTCATCCACCGGCACCTGCGCCAGCACCGCCAGCAGCCGCTGCTGAAACGGCGTCAGCGGCACAACCTGACCCCTGCCCCCCACGCCTCGCGGTTGCCGTGCTTCATCAACTGGTCGGCCACCCACGGCACGTCGTCCGGGCCGATGACCAGGTCCGGTCGATACGACCAGAAGCACAACGTCCGGAACTTCCGATACGCGCGACGGGCCTCGCGGACCCGCACCATGGCGCGCGCCGTCTCGGCGTCCAGCGTGCGACGGCTCCGCCGCCCGCCGCGAGCCCCGATGTCCGCCAGATACCGGGAAATCTTGGACATGCTCATAATATAAGCGGCTTATGATGCAAATAAGATATTCACAGAAGCTTATATCGACACCACGTGGGCGCGACCCCCGAACGGACCTGCCGCCGTGCCACCGCGGTACCGGCATCACCGCCCCCCGGAACGGCACAACGGGCCCCGCGCCAAACGGCGCGGGGCCCGTTGGCCCGCCGCATCACCCAAGACTCAGGGGTTCCGGTCGAGACACACCCCGGCGCCCGCCGTGGGGTTGTTCTGCTCGGCGAAGGGGACCGGGAAGTTCACGTCCGCCCCGTACGACCCGCCGGGCTTGTGCCAGGTGCCCGTGGGGAAGACGGTGTTGGCCGGACGGCTGTACTGACGGACCAGCCGGCGCATGTCCCCCATGCGGGTGCCCCGCCCGAACAGCGCGAAGGCCCGCTCGCGGAACAGCTGGCTCACGCGCGCCGCATCGGAGCCCGCGTCCGTCAGGGGGGTGAGACCCGCCACGGTGGCCCGGTAGGCGTTGAGGGTGGTCAGCGCCCCCGATGCGTTCCCCGCCCGCAACTGCGCCTCCGCCTCGATGAGCCGGGCCTCGGCGCCGATGAGGACCGCAAACGACGTCTCGGGACCGGTCCAGAGCCGCTGCGCCCAGAAGGGGGTGCCCAGGTCGTCCCGGTTGGTGCGGGTCACGCTGATGGCCCGGCAGGTCACGTCGCCCCCCTGGCAGGTCGGCAGGCGGGGATCGCCGGCCGTGGCGAAGTTCAACCCGTTCTGCCCCTCCGTGTTGCCCACGCTGTAGCGGGCCGTGTTGTTGCTCCAGTTCCAGAAGTTGTTGCTGCTGGCGGTGAGGGCGTGGTACTGGAGGTACTGGTAGGTGGTGGGCACCGCAGCCACCGCCTGCGCCGCCGCCGCGGGCTGGTTCTGGTTCAGCAGGATCCGGCCGCGCACGAGCTGCAGCGCCGAGCGGACGCGGACGTCGTTCGCGGTGGCGCCGGAGACCAGCGCCAATCCCGAGTCGGCATGCGCGAGCGCGCGGGCGTACACCTGTGCGGTGGTGAGCGGACCGCCGTAGCGCTCGGTCCCGTTCTCGACGGTGCTGAACACGATCCCGCTGCAGAACACCTCGGCGGCGAGGTTCTCGAGGTAGGCCTGGACCAGGTACATCTCCGCCACCTGCCACCCCGGCGCCCCCGGCACGTACTGCTGGATGAGCGGGATGGCCTGCTGTGCGGCCACGGTGGCCCGGTGCAGGTCGCGCGCGGCGCCGAGGACGAAGGAGTTCTCGATCGTCACGACGCGCTGGTCGATTTCCTGACGGGCGATGAACGAGTCGCCGTTGATCCACTCGTCGGCGAAGAGGCCGCCGAGCACGAGGAAGCTCTCGCCCCCCGACGTGGCGGCGTTGAAGCGGCGCAGGGCGCCGAGGCGGACGGCATCGGCCCCGGCCGCGGACTGGACGTCCGCGGGATTGACGAGGTCCGGGTCGGTGACGACGAGGAACTCGCCGGGATCGCACGCGGCGAGCAGCAGCGCGGCCGCGGCGGGCGCGAGGGTCCGTCCCGCAATCCGCGGGAGGCGGGACCGGAGCGCGCGAAGCAGGGTCTGGACGGGCATTCGGGGCGCTCTCCGATTAGAAGCCAAAGGTGAAGCGGAACGTGAAGTACGTCGGCGGGCCGAAGGCCTGGAACGACGACGGCGCGTCCCCCGTGGTGCCGAACGCCTCGGGGTCCACCCCCGAGAACTTCGTCCACAGGATGCCGACGTTCCTGACGGCGGCGGTCATGCCCACCGAGCGGGAACGCAGCGCGCGGGCCCACCCGGCCGGGAGCGTGGCGTTGAGCGACAGCTCGCGGAAGCGGAGGAAGTCGCCGTCCTCGATGTATCCGCCGACGGAGCGGCTGGGGTGCTCGCGGACCAGGACGTTGCGCGCCTGGTCGAACAGCGGGGCGTTGCGGTCGAACATCGCCTGGCAGTTGTTGCGGCTGGCGCAGCGGATCCGCTCGGTGTTGTTGTAGACCTGGAAGCCGCCCTTGTAGTCCAGCTGGGCGCTGACGCGCAGCCGCCGCTTCCAGAACTCGAACCCCTGCGTCATGACCAGCTCGCGGCGCGGGAGGGGGTTGCCGAGGAACACGTTGGTGTCGGAGACCGTGATCTCGCTGAGGTTCGGGTCGGCGTTGTAGGTGATGATGCCGTTGCCGTCCCGGTCCTGGTAGCCGAGGAGGCCGCGCGACCACCAGCCGTTGAGCGGGTACCCGGCGCGCTGCTGCAGCGTGGACGAGGTGACGATGTTGGGGAGGTCGCTCAGGGTCAGCAGCTTGTTGGCGGTGGTGGTCCCGTTGAAGGACATGTCCCACCCGAAGTTCTCCCCCTTGACGGCCTGGATGGTCAGCAGCGCCTCGACGCCCGCGTTCTTGACGCGCCCCACGTTCTCCAGGCGCGCGGTGGCCCCGGTGCCGATCGAGGGCGGGAGCACGCGGCTGATCAGCGCGTCGCGCGAGATCTTGCTGTAGTAGGTGAACTCGGCGGTGACGCGGCTGTCCCAGAAGGTGCCGTCAAGGCCGACTTCGCTCTCGGCCGACAGCTCGGGGCGCAGGTTCCGGTTGCCCAGGGTGGTGTAGACCACGGCGGGGACGTCCCCGCCCTCGCCGCGGAACGTCGTGGCCGAGAAGAACTGCACGGCGTCGGTGGTGCCCGGCTGCACGCCGGACGCGCCGTAGGCGCTGCGCAGCCGCAGCTGGTTCACCCAGTCGGCCTTGGGGAAGAAGTCCTCGTCGGAGAGCACCCACGACGCGGACAGCTTGGGATAGAACACCGTCTTGAAGTCCGCGCCGAACGCGCTGTTGCGGTCCGAGCGGATGGCGCCGGTGAGGAACACCCGGTCGCGCCAGGCCATGTTCTGCTCGACGAACGCGCCCAGCGTCCGGCTTTCGGAGGTGGACTCGTCGCCCGTGACGACGGCGGCGGCGGAGATCTGCACGCCCCCGGGGGGGAGCTGGCGCCCGGTCACCCCGTTCCGGTCGAACGTGTTCCGGATGTACTGGACGCCGGCGGTGGTCTTCGACTCGAGGGTCGCGCCCAGGGTCCGCGTCGCGGTCGCGCCGACGTCCACCGTGTAGGTGAAGAAGTTGGTGCGGTTGTCGATCTTGAAGCCGAGCCGGTCCTGGCCGATGTTGGGGCAGGCCTGGAAGCGGCAGAGCTGCTGGTCGGCGCGGCTGATGTAGTCCACGCCGAGGTTGGCCCGGCCGCTGAGCCAGGAGGCCGGGCGCCAGTTGCCCGACATGGAGGTGATGAAGCGCTCGATCTGCTGCGTGGTCTCGGCTTGGTAGATGTCGCGCGGCGTGAACTCGCGCCAGCCGTACAGCGTGTCCCCCGTCGCGGTGGTGTTGAGGCGGAACCCCGGGCCGCCGTAGATGTTGGCGGCGATCCCCGGCGTGCCCGAGTCGTCCGAGCGCGGGAACGAGATGTCCTGGGAGATGTACCCCGAGCTGACGGCCACCTCGGCCTTCGGGGACAGCGTCACGTTGAGGTTCGCGCGGGTGGTGAACTTGGTCACGCCCCCCGGGTTGCGCTGGGCCGGCGAGAGCGACTGGTTCCGCGCCGCCATGAAGGCCCGGTCGAACTGCGGCACCATGGTGACGCCGTCCTCGTCCTCGTACTCGGTGTGCAGGAAGTACCGGACCGCCTCGGAGCCGCCGCGAACCTGCAGGCCGTGCTGGTACCGGTACCCCGTCCCGAAGGGGGTCGCCTGCCGGTCGCGGGTCAGGTCGTACGACGTGACCGAGTCCTGCGCGCAGGCCCCCCCGGCCACCTGGGTGATGGTGCAGAACGCCGCCAGCGCGTTGCTCCGCGTCGTCGTCGTGCCGGTGGTGGGGCCGGTGCGCCACCCGGTGTACGCGGTGGGATAGTTGTTGCGGTCCTGCACCGCCGACTGTTCGGTGTAGTACGTCCACTGGGGGCGGCCGGCGACGCCCTTCTTGGTCGTGATCACGACCACGCCG
>JAGWYS010000240.1 GCA_018969225.1 Gemmatimonadota bacterium
CAGCGGCGCGGAGGCGCGCGCCGTCCGCTGGAACGCCACCGTGTCCGCCGGCGGGTTCTACAACGGGCGTTCCACCGAGGTGAGCACCGGGGTGCGGGTGCGGCGCTCCCCGCACCTCCTCACCACGCTGGACCTGGTGCGCACGGCGGTGGTGCTCCCTGCGGCGGCGTTCACCGCCAACACGGTGCGCCTGCGCGGCGACTGGGCTTTCTCGCCGCGCCTCAACACCACGCTGTTTGCGCAGTGGGACAACCAGTCCGATCGCGCGTCGGTGAACGCCCGCCTGCGGTGGACGGTGAAGCCCGGCAGCGACCTGTACGTGGTGTGGAACAGCGCGTGGCCCACCGGGCTGGAGCGCCCCATCCCCTGGCTGCAGCCGGCGCGCGGCGGGGTGGTGGCCAAGTACGTGTACTTTTTCCGCGGCTGATCCGCCGCCGTCGGCCCCGCGCCCGACGCCACGTCCGGCAGGCGCCGGATGTGCGCCGCCCCCGCCGTCGCCACCATCCCGGTCCCTGCCGCCACTCGGGCGGCCGGGCCGGACTTCCCGACTGCGCGCCCGACGCGCTGGAGTGCACATGGCGACCCTCGTTCGACGCTCCTCCTCCCCCTCGCTGGCCGAGGACGGCTTCTCCACCCTCATGCGCCGGATGTTCAACGACCCGCTGTTCTCGGCGGGCACGCTCCTGCCGGCCTCCGGATGGGCCCCGGCCGTGGAGGTGTCGGAGACCCCCGACGCCCTGCAACTCTCGGCCGAGCTGCCGGGGCTGGACGAGAAGCAGGTCACGCTGAACATCGAGAACAACGTCCTCACCATCTCGGGGGAGAAGGGCGAGGAGAAGGAATCCGAGACCGGGCGCAACTACTACCAGTGCGAGCGCTACTACGGCGCCTTCCAGCGCTCCTTCGCGCTGCCCCGCACGGTGGACGTGGACAAGGTCACCGCCGACTTTGACCGGGGGGTGCTCACCGTCACGCTCCCCAAGCTGCCGCAGGCCAAGGGGCGGATGATCCGCATCGAGTCGCGCTGAGGCGGCCGGGCGGGGCGGGGCCCCCGTCCCGCCCGCGCACGTCATGCCGTGTGGGTCGCCACCAGTCGCGCGCCCTCCGGGAGCGCGTCGGCGCGCAGCGCCGGCTCCACCGAGGGCGGATGCAGCAGGAAGCAGGTTGCGCCGCTGCCGCTGATGTGCGCCGTGGCCGCGTGCCCCGTGGCGCGCAAGCGCGCCGCCTCGGCACGCAGCAGCGGCAGCACCGCCGCCACCCCGGTGTGCAGCGACGGGACCACGGCCTCGAAGTCGTTGGCGGCCAGGTCACACGTCGTCTCCCACCGATCCAGCGCACCCACGGGGTAGGCGGTCGCCTGCACCGCGTGCGCGGTGGCCGCGCGGGCGGCGGCCACCGCGCGATACGCGGCCGCCGTCTCCACCCCCGTGCGGAAGGCCACCAGCGTCACCCCCATGGGGGGCAACGGGGGCAACGGCAGCAGGCGGTCCCCGCGTCCCCAGCCCCAGGCGCGCGACGTGCCCAGCGTCAGGAAGGGAACGTCGGCCCCCAGCGCCCCTGCCAGCGCCAGCAGCTGCGCCTCACCAAGCGGGCGCGGGGACAGGGCCTCGAACGCGCGCAGCACCGCGGCCGCATCGGCGCTCCCGCCTCCCAGCCCCCCTCCCACGGGGATGGCCTTGTCGATCTCGAGGTGCCACCCGGTGTCCCACCCCGCGGCTGCCGCATACGCCGCGGCCGCCCGCCACGCCAGGTTCTCCTCGGGGGGCCCCAGCCCGCCCGCCGGCATCGCCGCCCCGGCGCATGCCAGCGTGCGCGTCGCAACGTCCACGGTCACCGCGACCCGGTCGTGCAGGACCAGCCGCTGGTAGAGCGTCTCCACGCCGTGGTAGCCGGAGGCCTCGCGCGCCAGGATGCGGAGGAGCACGTTGACCTTGGCGTGGGCGGGCACCACGACGGTGCGCGGGGGAACGGTGGCGCTCATCGCGGGGGACGGGGAGGCGCGGAGGCCGGATGACACGGGGTCATGGCGCCGAAGGGGGATGCAGGGTGTCGTTCACCGGGGGCGCGGGGGTGCCGCGCAGTTCGCGCGTGCTCAACCCCACCACCGCCAGCGCCTGCGCCCCCAGCACCGTGATGGGGATGAAGCTGAGCAGGTGGTACGCCAGCGCCCAGCTGACGGCCAGCTCGCGCGGCACGCCGTACACGCCAAGCCCCACCGTGGCCGCCCCTTCGAACACGCCGAAGAAGCCGGGGGAGCTGGGCAGCGCCACGCCGAACGAGATCACCCCCAGCAGGAACAGCGCCGCCGACACGGGCACGTCGATGGCCAGCGCAAGGAATCCCAGCTGCATCGACGCGGCTTGCACGAGCCAGTGGAGCACCGTCCACCCCAGCACGGCCGCGAAGCGGCGGAGATCCGCCAGCACGGCCAGGCTGGCCGCCCCCTCGGTGGCCAGCAGCACCGCGCGTCCCTCGAAACGCGGGGCGAGCACCCGGGTGCCCCGCCGCACGAGCCCCACCAGCCTGGCAGGCCAGCGGGCCGCCAGGTAGGCCCCCAGCGCCACCCCGCCGATCACGGCGAGCCCCCCCGCCGCCAGCCGCCCCATCCCCTGGCCGCCAATGGTGACGCCGTCGGGGAAGCGAGGGTCGAGCACGGCAACGCACAGGAATGCCAGCAGCACCAGCGCGTCGAACAGGCGGTCCACGGCCAGCGAACCCAGCGCGGTGGCCGCACCCACCGAGGGCACCTGGCGCGTCAGGGCCAGGGCGCGGGCGAACTCTCCCGCGCGCAGCGGAAACACGTTGTTCACCATCATGCCGATCGCCGTGCCGCGCCAGAGCACCGGGAACGGGAGCGCCCCGGCGGCCGGCTCCAGGATGGTGCGCCAGCGGCGGGCGCGGAGCGGAAAGATGGCGGTGGCCACCACGGTGCACGCGGCCAGCAGGGGCGCGCTGGCCCCGCGCAGCACCTGCCACACCTCCCCCAGCGCCACGCCGCGCAGGGTCCACCAGAGGACGAGGGCGCTGACCAGGAATCCGAGGGCCCCCTTTGCGTCGAGGCGCATGAACGGATGCGGCGCGGCGGGCGGTGTGCCGCTCAGGCGGTGCCCGCGAGGTCGAGCAGCTCCGACAGCTCCTCGAACAGCGCGTGGGCCGCGGGCTCGGCCAGCGTGCCGCGATGCCAGTGGCCCCGGAGCGCGTCGCGCACCTCGCGCGCCCGGGACAGCGCCGCGTGGCCGCGGTACAGCAGCGTCTCGATGGGGACGATCCCCGCGGCCGGTTCCGCCTGCGCGCCTTCGGCGAAGCGTGCCACCGCCTCTCGCACCGCCTGGGCCAGCTGCGGCTCGCTGAGGGCGCGCTGTTGCAGCAGCGCGGCCAGCCGCAGCACCGCCTCACGCTCGTCCGGCGTGGCCAGCGGCGCCCGCGCCATGCGGGCGGCCAGCTGCGCGATGCTGGCCGCCCCGTAACTGTCGGCCACCTCCGCCAGCAGGCGGAGGGCAAAGCGGGTCCCCTCGCCGTCGTGCTGCAGCCGCGCCGACTCGGCCCCCACCGCCGCCGCCGCCGCCGCCACCTCGTCGCGGAACCGGCGGGCCACCGTGGTGGGGGGCGTGGCCGCGCGGTGCAGGATCCCCGGCGCGCCATCGTCCGGATACAGGCGGGCAATCGGGAGGATCCGGACGCCCTCGCCCCCCCCCGTCACCGGCGCGGCCAGCGCCTGCACCGTGGCCTGCGACAGGCGCACCACCACGTCGTGCGCGGCGCGCCGCGCCGCGGCACCCCAGCCACCCACCTCGGCCACCAGCCCGCGCAGCCCCTGCAGGCCGTCCAGCAGCTGTGCCCGCAGGGCGTCATCCCACTGCACCCCCCCCTCCTGCACGCCCCGCAGCAGCCGCTCCAGCGCGGCGGTCGCCTCCGGGAGCCCCTCCAGCGACGTCAGCGTCGCGCTGCCGTGCAGGGCCCGCGCCTGCGCCAGCATCGTGGCCGCTTCCGGGGGGGCGCCCGTGGCCGACCGGGCCAGGTGCTCCAGACGCCCCAGGTACTCCACGGCTTCCTTGCCGAAGTACTCCAGCAGCAGGGTGGGGGCGGTCATGGCACCAGGCCGGTGGCGGTGCGGGCACGGTCCATCTGGGCGCGGACTTCCCGCACCGCCGCCTCAAGCCCCACGAAGATCGCGCGTCCCACGATGGCGTGCCCGATGTTGAGTTCCTCGATGGCGGGGATTGCCGCCACCGGGGCGACGTTGTCCACCGACAGGCCGTGCCCCGCGTGCACCGCCACCCCCAGGGCCTCCCCCTCGCGCGCGGCGGCGGCCAGCGCCGCGAGGGTGGCCGGATGCTCTGGGTGGTGGGCATACGGGCCGGTGTGCAGCTCCACCGCTGGGGCGCCCAGCGCCGCGGCGCGCGCCACTGCGGCCGGATCCGGGTCGATGAACAGGCTCCCCTTGATCCCCGCCGCGGCCAGGCGCGCCAGCGCCTCACGCAGCGCGCCCCCGGCGCGCACCAGCTCCAGTCCGCCCTCCGTGGTCACCTCCTCGCGGCGCTCCGGCACGAGCGTCACGGCCGCCGGACGGATCCGCTCCGCCAGTGCGAGCATCTCCTCGGTGGCGGCGCACTCGAAGTTGAGCGCGGTGCGGAGCGCGGTCGCCAGCCGGTGAATGTCCGCATCCTGCACATGCCGGCGGTCTTCCCGCAGGTGGGCCGTGATCCCGTCCGCCCCGGCCGCCTCGCACCGCAACGCGGCCTCCACCGGGTCGGGGGACGCGCCGCGCCGGGCCTGCCGCACGGTGGCCACATGGTCGATGTTGACGTACAGGCGCTGGTACCGGAGCGGAGCCACGGGGGATGGGGGGGAAGGGACCGGGGGGTTAGGTTGCGGAGAGGTGCCGGCGGACTGCTGCGCCGGGACGGCCACTCAGGGAGGGGGACGCATGCGGCTACCGCTAATGTGGGGCCACAGGGGTCGGTTCGTCATGGGGGGGGGGCTGCTCCTGGCGGTCGGGAGTGTCC
>JAGWYS010000020.1 GCA_018969225.1 Gemmatimonadota bacterium
GGCGCTCCGCACGATCGAGGCGCTCCGCACGATCGAGGCGCTCCGCACGATCGAGGCGCTCCCGCCGCGGCCGTTCGCGGTCCGCCGCCTCGGGCACCTCCGGCGAGGCATTGGGCACCACCGAGGCGCCCCGGGACCGCCACCCCCACCGCAGCACCGCCGCCGCGTCGCGCCACGCCGACCGGCGCGTCTCCCGCATGCGCACCGCGTAGGTGGGTTCCACCGGCACCGCCTCCACCCGCCGCGCGTGCGGCACCAGCGCCTTGGCCAGCGACGCGTTGGCGGTGAGCGAGTCCCCCTCGCACACGGGGGTGTCCCCCACGGCACGCAGCAGGTCGCGCAGCACGGAGATGCGCACCAGGCGCATGCTCCCCGTGAGGTCCTGCACCGGGCGCACCCGCACGAAGGGACGGAGCGCCCACCGGGCGGCCACGAACAGCCGGCGCACCGCCACCGGCGCGTCGCTCACGCCGTGGCGCTCCCCCACCACCAGGTCGGCCCCCCCCTCGAACCGGCGCGCGAACTCGGGGATGATGGCCGGCGGGTCGGTGAAGTCCGCCTGCAGCAGCAGCAGGGCGTCCCGCCGCGGGTAGCGCGTCTGCCGCGCCACGTGGCGCACCAGCGCGTCCAGGGCGCCCGCATATCCCACCCGCCGCCGGCCGCGCAGCACGGTCAGCGGCATGGCCTGCCGGTACTGCTCGGCGACCTCCGCCGTCTCGTCGGTGCTGGCGTCGTCGAACACCACCACCTCGTATTCCCGGGGGAACTCGGCGAGGACGGTGCGGATGCGCCAGAGGAGGACGCCTATGGTGGCGACCTCGTTGTGGGCGGGGATGGCGAGGTAGAGCACGGCAGCGGCGGGGGTCCCGGCGCGCCCGGGGTCCCGGGAGGTCCGGGCGGGGCGCCGCATCCCTGCAAGCTAAACCGCGCGGCTGACTGGCGCCTCTCCGGGGGCGGCGGGTAATGTGCCCCCATGCCCGCCCCTCGCCGCGCCCCCATCCGGATGGCACGGGCCGCCTTGGCCGCGGTCGCGACCGCAGGGGGCGTGCTGCTGCTGCCGGGCGGGGCGCTGGCCCAGGGGCGCGCGCAGCCCCCGGCGCCCCAGTCCAGCCGAGGGCGGCTGGCCGTCACCGGCTGCGCCGGCCAGCCCATCAGCGCCATCGTCGTGTTCACGGCGCCCCCCTTCATCGACAAGGTGCCGCGCGCCCTCGAGTGGGCCCGGGCTGCCGTGCGGGCGGCGCACCGCACCACCGACCCGAAGGTCATCCGCCGCTTCCTCCTGCTCAAGGAGGGGGAGCCGTGCAACCAGATCCGCCGCGCCGAGTCGGAGCGCCTGCTGCGCGCGCAGCCGTATCTGGTGGACGCGCGCATCCGCGTGTATGACGACGAGCATGGCGGGGTGCGCCTGGAGGTGGAGACGCGCGACGACTACAGCCTGATCACCGCGCTGGCGGTGCGCGAGACCGCCCCCGTGATGCGTGCGATTCGCGTGGGGGACGGCAACCTCCTCGGGGAGGGGATGCGCGGGTCGGTGCTGTGGCGCGACGGGGGGGCTTACCGCGACGTGGTGGGGGTGGACTTCACCGACTACCAGTTCGGGGGGAGCCGCAATGAACTGCGGCTGATGGCGCGGCAGATGGAGCGGGGGCAGGTGGTGCGCGGCGAGGTGATCCGCCCCTTCTACACCGACCTGCAGCGGCTGGCGTGGGTGGCCAACGCCGGGGGGACGCACGAGCTGGCGCAGTTCTTCCGCCCCGGGTTGCCGCTCACCACGCTGCCGGCGCGGCGCGGCCACGGCAACGTGGGGGTGCTGGGGCGCATCGGCGCGGTGGGGCGCCTGCGGCTGCTGGGCGCGTCGCTCAGCCACGAGCGCGAGGTGTTCGGCCGCACCCCGCAGCTGATCACCCGCGCCGGGCTGGTTCCGGACACGTTCGGCGTGGTGATTCCGGCGTACCGGAACCAGGACGTGGTGCGCCTGAACGCGCTGCTGGGCGTGCGCGCCATCCGTTTCGTGCCCGTGCAGGGTTTTGACGCCCTCACCGGCGCGCAGGACGTGCGGGTGGGGGTGCAGGCGGGGATGATGGCGGGCCAGGCACTGGCGGTGCCGGGGTCGGCCGACCGCGACCGCTTCCTGTCGGCCACGCTCTATGCCGGGGTGGGGGGCGCCAAGTCGTTCCTGGGGGTGCAGGCCAACGGCGAGGGGCGCTACGACCTGGCCGGGCGCGCGTGGGACAACCTTGTGGGGAGCGGACGGCTGGCGTGGTATTTCCGCCCGGCGGTGAAGCAGACCACGGTGCTGCAGGCCGAGTGGGGGGGTGGGTGGCAGATGCGCGTCCCCTTCCAGCTGTCGCTGGCCGACCGCGACGGGGGGATTCTGGGGCACCAGCGCTCCAACCAGCCGGGGGCGCGCCGCGTGGTGCTGCGCGGCGAGCAGCGGCTGGTCATCCCCACGCGGCTCAACGTGGCGGACGTGGGGCTGGCGGTGTTTGCCGAGGGCGGGCGGCTGTGGCGCGACGAGACGGTGCCGTACTCGATGGACACCCCGTGGCGCGGCGTGGCGGGGGTGTCGCTGCTGGCGGCGGTCCCGCCGCGGTCGCGCCGGCTCTGGCGCATGGACGTGGCGGTGCCGCTGGGGGGCGACCCGCGCCGGGGGGTCCAGCTGCGCTTCACCAACCTCGACCGCTCGCGCGTGTTCTGGCAGGACCCGCTGGACATTCGGCTGGCCCGCGAGCGGACGGCGCCGGCCAGCCTCTTCCAGTGGCCGTGACGGGCGCCGTCCCGGCGGGGGGTCAGCGCGGCTGCATCATCCGCCGGATGGGGATGATGAGCGCCCCCAGCACGGCGGTGGCCACGAACAGCGCCACGGCCGTGCCCATGAACACGGCCGGGGTCTGCTCCAGCTTGGAGGGGTCCACGTGCCCCCCCACCAGCCCGGCCACCAGGTTCCCCACCGACGCGGCCAGGAACCAGATTCCCATCATCTGCCCCACGTAGCGGCGCGGCGACAGGGTGGTCATGGAGGAGAGCCCCACCGGGCTCAGCGACAGCTCGCCCAGCGTCTGCAGCAGGTAGCTGATGATGAGCCACCACGGCGAGACCTTCACCGCGCCGCCGCTGGCCACCACGGCGTTGGCGGCGGACACCATGATAAGGAACCCCAGCCCGGCGAGCGCGAGCCCCAGCGTGAACTTCGCGGGGCTGGACAGCTCCCACCCGCGGCTGGCCATCCACACCCACACGGCGCCCACGGCGGGGGCGCAGGCGATGATGAACGCCGAGTTGACCGACTGGAGCCAGGTGGCGGGGACCTCGAAGCCCAAGAGGGTGAGGTCGGTGAAGTCCTTGGCGAACAGCTGCAGCGAGGTGGGGGCCTGCTCGAAGGCGGCCCAGAAGACCGCCGCGAACACGAACAGCACGAAGATCACGGCGCTGCGCTTCTTCTCGTCGGTGGTGAGGCCGCCGAAGGCGAACAGCCAGGCGAAGAAGGCGACGGCGAGCCCCACGAGCACGGCGGTCATGGCGCCGCCAATGGCCTGCGGGTCCAGGGTGACGGCGCCGGAGGCGGCCAGCGCGAACACCAGCGCCAGCACCGCCAGCCCGACCCAGGTGGCGTTGCGCACGGTGGCGGTGCGGCGCGCCTGCACCGCCGGGTCGGGGTCGCGCACGACGTCGGCGCCGATGGGCCCCAGCATCTTCCCGTCCAGCCCCCAGAACATGAGCAGACCGAAGGCCATTCCCACGCCGGCGGCGCCGAAGCCCCAGTGCCACCCCACGCGCTCGCCGAGGTAGCCGGTGACCAGCTGCCCCACGAAGGCGCCCGTGTTGATCCCCATGTAGAAGATCGAGAAGCCGGCGTCCTTGCGCGCCCCCCCCTCGGGGTAGAGGTCGCCCACCATGGCGGAGATGTTGGGCTTGAGGAGCCCGGTGCCGAGGACGATGAGGACCAGCCCCAGGAAGAAGCACAGCGTCCCGGCGCCCGCACCGGCGAAGCCCGACAGGCCGATGGCCAGGTGGCCGCCGGTGATGAGCACCGCCCCGATGAGGACGGCGCGGCGCAGCCCGAGCCACCGGTCGGCGATCCAGCCGCCGGGGAGGGAGGCGAGGTAGACGCACGCCGCGTAGATGCCCACGATGGCCGACGCCTGCGTGCGCTCGAAGCCGAAGCCGCCGTCGGCGAGCGCCGCGCTCATGAACAGCACCAGCAGCGGGCGCAGGCCGTAGTAGGAGAAGCGCTCCCACATCTCGGTGGCGAACAGCAGCCCGAGGCCGCGCGGGTGCCCGAAGAAGGCGCGGTCGTCGGTGGGGCGGGGGGCGGCGGCGGGTGGCGTCACGGCGGGGAAGGGTGGGAGGAAACGACGGGCGCCTGCGCGGGCACATGGTGACACGCCACGAAGTGGCCAGGGGCCTTCTCCTCCAGCGGCGGGCGCTCGAGGCGGCAGGCGTCATCCTTGCGGGGGTGCAGGCACCGCGGATGGAACGGACACCCCGATGGCGGGGCGGTGGGGGAGGGGGGCTCCCCCGGGAGGACCAGACGGGGGCGCCGTGCGGCGGGGTCGGGAACGGGCACCGCCGCCAGCAGCGCCTGGGTGTAGGGCATCAGCGGCGCGGCGAAGAGCGCGCGCCGCGGCGCCACCTCCACCAGCCGCCCGCAGTACATCACCGCCACGCGGTCGGCCATGTGCGCCACCACCGCGAGGTCGTGCGCGATGAACAGGTACGCCAGCCCGCGATCGCGCTGCAGCGTGCGCAGCAGCGCCAGCACCTGCGCCTGTACGCTCACGTCCAGCGCCGACACCGGCTCGTCGCACACCACGAACGCGGGCTCCACCGCGAGCGCGCGCGCGATGCCGATGCGCTGCCGCTGTCCCCCGGAGAACTCGTGCGGGTAGCGGCCGACCGCGTCGGCGGGGAGCCCCACCTCCTCCAGCAGCGCCGCCACGCGCCGGTCGGCGTCGGCGCCCTCGGCCAGCCGGTGCACCTCCAGCCCCTCGCGGATGGCCGTCCCCACCGTGAGCCGCGGGTTGAGCGACCCCCACGGGTCCTGGAAGACGATCTGCAGGTGGCGGCGCAGCGCGCGCAGCGCGGCCCCGCGCTGCGCGCGCACGTCGATTCCGCGGAAGTGGATCGTCCCGGCAGTGGGCTCGACCAGGCGCAGCACGGCGCGCCCGGTGGTGGTCTTGCCGGAGCCCGATTCCCCCACCAGCGCCAGCGTCTCGCCGGGATCCACGTGGAAGGAGACGTCGTCCACGGCCCGCACCTGTCCGGTGACACGCCCCAGGAGCCCCCCGCGCACGGGGAAGTGCTTGGCCAGGTGCCGCACCTCCAGCAGCGGCGCCGTCACGCCCCCCCCGGCGCGACGAGGTGGCAGCGGGCGCGGTGGGCGGCCCCCACGGTGTGCAGCGCGGGAGCCTCGGCCGCGCACCGCGCCACGGCGTGCGCGCACCGGTCGCGGAAGGGGCACCCCGACGGCCAACGCCCGGGCGCGGGAACCGAGCCGGGGATGGCGGCCAGCGGGGCGTCAGGAGTGTCCACGCGCGGCATCGCCGCCAGCAGCCCCCGCGTGTACGGGTGCGCGGGGGCGGCGAACAGCGCGGCCACCGGTCCCTCCTCCACCACCCGCCCCGCGTACATCACCACCACGCGGTCGGCCATCTCGGCCACCACCCCGAGGTCGTGCGTGATGAGCAGCAGCGCCATCCCCGTGTCCTGCCGCAGCGTGCGGAGCAGGTCGAGCACCTGCGCCTGGATGGTGACGTCGAGCGCCGTGGTGGGCTCGTCGGCGATGAGCAGGGCAGGGCCCATCACCAGCGCCATGGCGATGAGGACGCGCTGGCGCAGCCCCCCCGACAGTTCGTGCGGGTACTGCCGGGCGCGCGTCGCCGCGTCGCCCACCCCCACGCGCTCCAGCATTGCCACGGCGCGCGCCCAGGCCTCGCGACGCGACGCCCGCGCGTGCACGCGCACCACCTCGGCCACCTGCGCCCCCACGGTGAGCACCGGGTTGAGCGCGGTCATGGGCTCCTGAAACACCAGCGACAGCCGGTTGCCGCGCAACGCCCGCCGCCGCGCCTCGGGAAGCGCCAGCAGGTCGGCCCCCTCGAACACCACCCGGCTTCCCGGTTCGATGACCCCGGGCTCGGGAACCAGCCCCAGGCAGGCCAGCGCGGTGAGCGACTTCCCGCACCCCGATTCCCCCACCAGGCACACGGTCTCCCCGCGCCCCACGGTGAACGCCACGCCGTCCACGGCGCGCACCGGCGGCGCCTGGCGCCCGCCGGGAAACGCCACGCGCAGCGCGTCCACCGCCAGCAGCGGCTCCGTGGGGGCGGCGGGGGAGGTCACGAGAGGGGGAGATCGGTGCGGGAGGCGTGGGGCGGCGCGGCGGCCACCGGGGGGGCCGGGGCAACCTGCGGCGCGGTGACGGGCTCGCGCAAGGCATGCGCCACCCGCGCACCCCATGGGCCCGTGGCTCCGGCGTGCGGGTCGAACCGGGCGCCGGCGTGGTGCGCCGCGAGGACGGCCAGCACCATCGCCCCCCCGGGACAGGCGATCAGCCACCAGGCCTCGGGGCCGACGGCCACGCCATCCTGCAGGATGGTCCCCCAGCTGGCCTGCGGCGGTTGGAGCCCCAGCCCCAGGAACCCCAGCCCGGCTTCCATCGCGATCGTCCCCGCCAGCGACAGCGGCGCCATGGCCGCCAGCAGTGGCCACAGGTGCGGCAGCAGGTGCACGCGCAGGAGCCGGACCGTGGGGCTGCCGGCGGCGCGCGCGGCCAGGGCGTAGTCGCGCGCCAGCAGCGCGCGGGTCTCGTCGGCCACCAGCCGCGCCACGTCAAACCACCCCGTCAGGGCGATGACCAGCACCAGCGCCCCCGCCGACAGCGGGCCCCGGAACCCCGCCACCACCACCAGCAGCAGCAGGCGCGGGATGGCCAGCGCCACCTCCAGCGCGCGGCGCAGCAGCCGCTCCGCGGTGCCTCCCGCGGCCGCCGTGAGCACCCCCACCACCGCGGCCACCCCCAGCCCCACCAGCACCGCCATCCCCGACACGGCCAGCGACACGCGCGCGCCGTGCAGCACGCGGCTGAGGACGTCGCGCCCGTAGGCGTCGGTGCCGAAGGGGTGCGCCCAGCTCGGCGGCCGGGTGCGAAGGGCGAGGATGTCCAGCTGCGCGTCCGGCGGGTAGGGCGCCACCCAGGGGGCGAGCGCCGCCAGCAGGGCCAGCAGCGCGAGCGGAAGGACGGGGCGCCAGCGGGACCACCCGTGCCCGGCGGACGGCATGCGCTAGCGCTCCCGCAGGCGCGGATCAGCCAGCAGCCGCGCCACGTCGGCCAGCGCGGCCCCCAGCGCGGTGAGGGCGCTCCCCAGCACCACCGTCCCCGCCACGAGCGCCGCGTCACGCGCGTCCACCCCGCCCACCAGCAGCCGTCCCACGCCGGGCCACGCGAAGATCCGCTCCACGAACACCGCGCCCGTGGCCAGCGCCGGGAGGTACAGCCCGCCCAGCGTGAGCACCGGCAGCAGCGCCGCCCGCCAGGCCAGCGCGCGCACCCGCCGCTCGGGCACCCCCTGCGCCCGCGCGCAGGCGGCGAAGGGGTGCGCCAGCGCGTCGCGCATGGCCCCGCGCTGCACCCGCGCCACCACCGCCACCGCCACCACGGCCAGCGAGCAGACGGGGAGCACCAGGTGGCGCGCCCGGTCCAGCAGGCGCGCGCCCGACGACAGGTAGGGGGCCAGCTCCGACTCCGCGCCGCCGGCGGGGAGCCATTGCCCCCGCTGCGCTACCACGGTCAGGAGCACCAGCGCCACCCAGAACTCGGGGAGCGCATACAGCACCAGCAGCACCGTCCCCACGGCGCGTTCGCTGCGCGTGCCCGCGCGGGCACCCTGCCAACGCCCCACGGCCACCCCCAGCAGGAGGCTCACCGCCAGCGCGCTCCCCACCAGCCGCAGCGTGTGCGGGAGCGCCTCGGCCAGCATGTCGGCCACCGGGCGCTGCTGCCAGGTGGACCATCCCAGGTCGCCGCGGGCCAGCCGCCCCAGCCACGTCGCGTACTGGGCCGGCAGCGGGCGTTCCACCTCCTCCCGCGCGCGAAACGCGGCGCGGGTGGCGGGGTTCACCCCTTCCCCCAGCGCGCTCCCCGCGTCTCCCGGGGCGCCGTGCAGCAGGACGAAGGCCAGGGTGGCGGCCACCAGCACCACCCCGAGCGCCTCCACCAGGCGCCGCGCCACCTGGGCCGGGAGACGGCTCAGCGTGAGGATCCCGGCGGCTGCCCCACGCCGATGCGGTCGCGCGCCAGCCGCGCCGCGGGATCCACCGACCAGCGGGCCACGCCGGTGAACCATCCGTTGGCGGAAAGGGCCGGGGTGCGCAGCCGCCGGTGAAGCCCCAGCGCGGTGCGCGGCTCGTACAGCCACAGGGCGGGGATGTCGGCGGCGGCTTGCGTCATCAGGCGCGCCATCAGCGCCCGCCCCTGCGAGGGTTCAAAGGCCGCCAGCGCGCTGTCCAGCAGCGCGTCGAACGCGGGGCTCGCATAGCGCCCGTCGTTGGCGCTGCCGTCGCTGCGCCAGCTCTCCCGCATCCCCAACAGCCCGGGGTCGGCGGCGTTGGCGCCCAGGAAGGTGTCAAAGCGCCGGGCCTCGAGGCGCGCCACCAGCGCGCTCACCTCGAGCACCACCGGCACCAGCCGCACCCCTGCCCGCGCCAGCTGTCCCTGCAGCAGCACCGCGTAGCGCTGCCGCGAGCGCGAGGGGGCGGGCACCAGCACCTCCAGCTCCAGCCGCCGCCCGTCCTTGACGCGCGTGCCGTCGGGGGCGCGCTGCGTCCAGCCCGCGCTGTCCAGCAGCGCGTTGGCGGCGGCCAGGTCGGGTGGCGGGGCGGGGTCGGCCAGCCCGGCGGGGAGGAGCGCGGCGGGGGCGGGGCCCACCGCCACGGCGGCCAGCGAGTCGAAGACGTTGCGCACCAGCGCGCCGCGGTCCACCGCCCGCAGCAGCGCGCGCCGCACGCGCCCGTCCGAGAGCACCGGGTGCGCCGCGTCGGGGCGCCGGGGATCGCGCCAGTTGAGCAGGAGGAAGCCGTACTGCACCCCGGGCACCAGCGCCACGCGCGCGGCGGGGGCGGCCGCCACCCGCGCCAGCTGCGCCGCGGACAGCCCGTCCACCACGTCCACCTCCCCGGCCAGCAGCCGCACCACCGCCGCCTCCGGGTCGGGGGTCACGCTCCACACCACGCGATCCAGCGCCGGTCGTCCGCGCCAGTGCGCGGTGTCGGCCACCACCTCCACGCGCGCCCCGGCATCCCACCGCGCGAAGCGGAAGGGACCACTCCCCACGGGCGCGCGCGCAAACGCCGACCGTGCCAGCCGCGCCGCCGGGATGGTGTCCAGCAGGTGCGCCGGCAGCAGCTGCATGGGATAGGTGGCGTCGAAGAACTGCTGCGGCGCGCGCGCGCGGAACCAGAACACCGCGGTGCGCGCATCGCGCACCGTGACGGAGTCGATGTTGCGCAGCTGGCTCGCCCGCGGGGCCCCCACGGTGTCGTTGCGGTAGGTGGCGAAGGTGAAGCGCACGTCGCGCGCCGTCACCGGGGTGCCGTCGTGCCAGCGGGCCGCGCTGTCCAGCGTGAAGGCGATGGAGAGCGAATCGGCGCCCCACGTCCACCGGCTGGCCAGCGCCGGCGTGAACCCCTGGTCGCCGTACGTCTCCAGCTCCGCCCCGATCTCGGCCAGCCGGCTGAACACCAGCGCCGTCACCATCTGCTCCTGCGTGCCGTTCACCAGCGGCGGGAGCAGCGTGAGCGGCTCGGTGGACACGGCCACCACCAGCGTCCCGCCAACCGCGTTTCCGCCCCGCCCCCCGTCACGCGACGCCTCGGGGCCGCACCCGGCCAGTGCGCCCGCCAGCGCCAGCGGCAGGAGGGCCGCGCGGGCGAGGCGGCGCAGGGCGGGGCGGGTGTCCGATGGCGGGGGGGCGACACGGCAGGGGCGCGGTGGCATGGCGGGTAGCTTGCCCTGCGGCCCTTACCGGCGCCAGAGCCACGACGACGCGGCGAAGGCCTCGCGCCACGTCGCCTCCTCGGCGCGGTACGCCGGCGTGGGGACGAAGGGGCGCACGTCCACCACCCCGATGTCGGGCGACGCGCCGGTGAGGGCCGCCACCAGCGCGTCGGCCACGTGGTCGGGGGTCAGCTGCGGGGCGTGCGCCGCCAGCGTGGCGGCCGGCGGCGGCAGGGGGAGCGGCACGGCGGCCGCCGCCGCGAGCCGTGCCTGGTCGTCGTGCCACAGGATGCTGCCGTGCTGGAGGTACCCGTCGCCTTCGCGCCAGACCGCGCTCCCGACCAGCTTGCGACCGGCCACCATCACCTCGCCCATGGCGGGGGCGTCGAAGCAGAGGGGCGGGGATGCGCCCGCCTGGGAGACGCCCGCCGGGGCGGCGCCCCCCGGGGACGCGCGCTCTCCCGCGGGGGCCAGCGTGGCGGGGACCCCCAGGGCACGCAGCGCGGCCACCAGCCGCGCGTTGAGCGCCGCATAGGTGGGACGCCACCCCGAGGCGGCGTCCAGTGGCAGCGCGACGCTGTAGGTCACCTCGCGGTGGTGCAGCAGCGCCCGTCCCCCCGTGGGGCGCCGCACCGCCGCCACCCCGGCCGCCGCCAGCGAGGCGGGGGTGAAGCGCCCGGCCGCCGTCTCGTGCCGGCCGAAGGACACGGTGGGGTGCGCCCACGCGTACACCCGCACCACCCCGCACCCGGCGGCGCGCGCCCACCCCAGCAGCGCCGCGTCCGCCGCCATGTTGGCCACGCCGTCATCGGGGGGGTCGCGCCGCACGGCCCATCGGGTGGGGAGCGGGGGCGCTCCCGCGGCGGCGGGCGAGGGTGGCGGGGTGGTCACGCGGTTAACTTTATCCCCTTCCGGCGGCCCGCGCGGCGCGGGCGCCCGCCCATCACCCCGTCCTTTCCGCGGGACCACCCCCGCCTTCGAGCACCGGACATGGCCACGCGCACCTCACCGGCCGACCGCTTCGCGGCCGACGCCTTCTCGCCCCGGCACATCGGGCCCACGGCTGACGACCGGCAGGCCATGCTAGCCGCGCTGGGGTACGAGTCCCTCGACGCCTTCATCGACGCCGTCGTCCCCGAGGCGATCCGCTTCCGCGGCACGCTGGCCACCGGCGCCCCCATCAGCGAGCCCGAGGTGCTGGCCGAGCTGCGGGGCATGGCCGACCGGAACGAGCGCTTCACCTCGTACCTGGGGATGGGGTACTACGGCACCCACGTGCCGCCGGTGATCCTGCGCAACGTGATGGAGAACCCCGCGTGGTACACGGCGTACACGCCGTACCAGGCGGAGATCGCCCAGGGGCGACTGGAGGCGCTGCTCAACTACCAGACGATGGTGACGGAGCTGGCCGGGCTGCCCATCGCCAACGCGTCGCTGCTGGACGAGGCCACCGCGGCGGCCGAGGCGATGGCGCTGTGCCAGGCGGCCAAAGGGAGCGCCACGCGCGACACCTTTTTGGTGGCCGACGACTGCCACCCGCAGACGTTTGCCGTGGTGACCGCCCGCGCCGAGGCGCGTGGCGCCCGCGTGGTGGTGGCGGCGCCCGAGGCGATGGCGCCGGACGCCTCGGTGTTCGGGGTGCTGCTGCAGTATCCCGGCACGGACGGGCTGGTGCGCGACCTGCGCGGCGTGTGCGAGGCGGCCCATGCGGCCGGGGCGCTGGTGACCGTGGCCACCGACCTGCTGGCGCTGTGCCTGCTGGCCCCCCCGGGGGAGTGGGGCGCGGACATCGCCGTGGGGAGCAGCCAGCGCTTCGGGGTACCCATGGGGTACGGCGGCCCGCACGCCGCCTTCCTGGCCACCCGCGACGAGTTCAAGCGGCTGCTGCCGGGGCGCATCATCGGCGTCTCGCGCGATGCCGAGGGGGCGCCGGCGCTGCGCATGGCGCTCCAGACGCGCGAGCAGCACATCCGCCGCGAGAAGGCCACCAGCAACGTGTGCACCGCGCAGGTGCTGCTGTCGGTGATGGCGGGGATGTACGCCGTGTACCACGGCCCCGAGGGGCTGGTGCGCATCGCGCGGCGGGTGCACGGGCTGGCGGCCGTGCTGGCGGCGGGGCTGGAGCGGCTGGGATTCGCCATCACGCACGACCAGTTCTTCGACACCGTCCGGGTGGAGGTGGGGGCGCACGGGCAGGACGACATCCTGGCCGCCGCGGCCGCCGCCCGCATCAACCTGCGGGTGCTGCAGCCGGGGACGCTCACGGTGTCGCTGGACGAGACCACCACTCCGGCGCACGTGGCCGGGCTGTGGGCGGTGTTCAACCAGGGGGCGCCCGCCGACTTCACCGTGGACGAGGTGGCCGCCGGGGTGGACGACCGCTACGACGAGCGCTTCGCCCGCACGAGCGCCTTCCTCACGCACCCCACCTTCCACCGGTACCACGCCGAGACGGAGATGCTCCGCTACCTGCACGCGCTGCAGGCCAAGGACTTCTCGCTCGTCCACGGCATGATCCCGCTGGGGTCGTGCACGATGAAGCTGAACGCCACCACCGAGATGATCCCGGTGACGTGGCCCGGGTTCGGCGAGCTGCACCCGTTCGCGCCGGCGGCGCAGGCGCAGGGGTACGCGGCGCTGTTCGCGCGGCTGGAGCGCGACCTGGCCGAGGTGACCGGCTTCGCCGCGGTGTCGCTGCAGCCCAACGCGGGGTCGCAGGGGGAGTACGCGGGGCTGCTGGTGATCCGCGCGTACCACCGGGCCCGCGGCGACGCGCACCGCACGGTGTGCCTCATTCCGCAGTCGGCGCACGGCACCAACCCCGCCAGCGCGGTGATGGCCGGCTTCCAGGTGGTGGTGGTGAAGACCGACGCCGACGGGAACATCGACGTGGACGACCTCCGCGCCAAGGCGGAGCAGCACCGCGACACGCTGGGGGCGCTGATGGTGACGTATCCCAGCACCCACGGCGTCTTCGAGGCGCGCATCACGGAGATCACGGCGCTCATCCACGCCCACGGCGGGCAGGTGTACATGGACGGCGCCAACATGAACGCCATGGTGGGGCTGTCGCGCCCGGGCGACCTGGGCGCCGACGTGTGCCACCTCAACCTGCACAAGACCTTCTGCATCCCGCACGGCGGCGGCGGTCCCGGGATGGGCCCCATCGGCGTGGCGCCGCAGCTGGCGCCGTACCTCCCCACGCACCCGGTGGTGGCCACCGGCGGCGCGGACCCCATCGGCCCGGTGTCGGCGGCGCCGTGGGGGAGCGCCAGCATCCTCCCCATCTCCTACGCCTACATCCGGATGATGGGCGGCGAGGGGCTGGCCGAGGCCACCAAGGTGGCCATCCTCAGCGCCAATTACATCGCCAAGCGCCTCGAGGCGCACTACCCGGTGCTCTACCGCGGGCAGAACGGGCTGGTGGCCCACGAGTGCATCCTGGACACCCGCGGCTTCAAGCAGACTGCCGGGGTGGACGTCGAGGACATCGCCAAGCGGCTCATGGACTACGGCTTCCACGCCCCCACCATGTCGTTCCCCGTGGCGGGGACGATGATGGTGGAGCCCACCGAGAGCGAGTCCAAGGCCGAGCTGGACCGCTTCATCGAGGCCATGGCGGCCATCCGCGAGGAGATCGCCGCGGTGGAGCGCGGCGAGGCGGGGCGCGAGGACAACGTGCTCAAGCACGCGCCCCACACCGCGGCGGTGGTCACCGCCGACGCGTGGCCCCGCCCGTACTCGCGGCAGCAGGCGGCGTATCCCACTCCGTGGACGCGCGCCCGGAAGTTCTGGCCCGCCGTGAGCCGCATCGAGAGCGCCTTCGGCGACCGGAACCTGGTGTGCGCCTGCCCGCCGCTGGAGGCCTACGGGGGCGCCACCGTCGGCGGCTGACCGGGGCGTCGGGGGACGGAAACGGGGGCCGGGCGCGCGGAGACATCCGCCGCGCCCGGCCCCCGCGGCTTACTGCCCCAGCAGTGTCCGGTAGGCGGCCGCGTCCATCAGCCCGTCGTCGCCCCCGCTGGGGCGCACCTTGATCATCCAGCCGTCGCCGTACGGGTCGCTGTTGATCAGCGCGGGCTCCCCGTCCAGCCGGCCGTTCACCGCCACCACCTCGCCGGCCACCGGCATGTACAGCTCGGAGACCGCCTTCACCGCCTCCACGGTGCCGAAGACGGCGTGCGATCCGAAGGTCGCCCCCGGCTTGGGGAGGTCCACGAAGACGATGTCCCCCAGCTCCCCCTGCGCGAAGTCGGTGATGCCGATGGTGACCACCCCGTCCCCGTCGGCCGCGGTGACGTACTCATGGTCCTTGGTGTACTGCAGGTGGCCGGGGATGTTCGACACGGACGGCGCTCCGGGTGGCGGGACGGGATCGGAAGCGGCGGGGTGCGGCGGCACCCGCGCCAGGAGGGCGGCCCACAAGGCGGCCGCCCGCTCTGGAAGCTGCGCTGCCGAGGCGTCGTTGTCGATGACCCACGTGGCCCCGGCCCGCTTTCGCTCCGCCGGCCACTGGGCCGCGAGCATCGCCTCCGCGTCGGCGGGCGCCAGCCCCCGGTCCCGCACCAGCCGCGCCAGCCGCTCGGCCGGCGGGGCGTCCACCAGGATCACGCCGTCGAAGGCGTGCTCCAGCCCCACCTCGAACAGCAGCGGGATCTCCGAGACGATCACCCGGGCGCCCGCGCGCGCCGCCTCGGCTGCCCGCGCCTCGCGCAAGCGCGCCACCGCCGGGTGCACGATGGCATTGAGCACCTCCCGCGCGGCGGCATCCCGGAAGACCCGCCCCCGGAGGGCGGCGCGGTCCAGGGTGCCGTCGGCCGCCAGCACCCCGGGGCCGAAGTGCTCCACCACCGCCGCCAACCCGGGGGTGCCCGGCGCGACCGCCTCGCGAGCCAGCTGGTCGGCGTCGATCACGGTGGCGCCGTGCGCGGCCAGCAGCCGCCCCACGGTGCTCTTGCCGCTGGCAATGTTGCCGGTGAGGGCGACGTGCAGGGGACGGGACATCCCACAAACGTCTCACCCCGCAGGGCGCGGGGCGAGGGGGGCACTCGGGGGGTCAGGCCGCCGCGCTGTCGTGCAGGTCGCCGTCCAGCTCGTCGTCAGCCTCGTGGATCATCCGCCGCTTCTCGCGGTTCACCAGCAGCTCCTGGACCACCCACGACGCCCCGCCTCGCAGGCGGATCTGGTGCGGCGTGCAGCCAAGGTAGCGCTGGCAGGTGTTGCGGAAGGCGCTCCCCGAGGGGAAGTCCAGCGCGACGGCCACGCCGTCGGCACTCCGCGACCCGTGCTCGAGGAGGCTGGCCGCCACGATGAGCCGCCCCCAGGTGAGGAGCTGGTGCGGCGGGGGGAGCTGCGCCCCCTCCAGCCGCTTGGACAGCAGGCGGCGCGACACCGCCATCTGCCGCGCCAGCGTGTCGGGGGTGAGGCGCTCGTGGGCGCGCGTCACCGACAGCATGACCGCGTCGCGCACCACGCTGCGCACCGCCTGCAGGTGGGGGCGCAGCAGGCTCGCCACGCTGCGCGCCTCCGCCTGGTCCAGCACCGCCGCGAGCAGCGCGGGGGTGTCGGTCTCGTTGGCCACCACCAGCGCGTCGATCCCCGCCCGTCCCGCGTCGAACATCTCGCGGGCCCGCTCGCGGGTGACCTCCACGTACGCCACCAGCGCCGCGCGGGGGAGGCGCAGCCGGAGCTGGCGCACCCGCTCGAAGTCGGCCCGCCCGTCGGCGTACAGGTCGAACACCACCAGGCTCACGGCGCCCCGCTCGCAGGCGCGCGTGAGCGACGACCAGTCCTCGCAGGGCACGAAGCGGTACCGGTCGCGCGCGGCGGCACGCAGCCGGGCCAGCCGGGGCTCGTGCGGGAGCAGCGTGGCGATCACGCCCATGGGCGGGACGAGGCGGGGGAAAGGGGGGGAAGCCGCATCTGCCCAAGGACGCCGGGAACCGGGGGCGGGTCACGGGGACCCGGATGGCCGGCACGGCGGTATGCTTGAGGGATGGCCGCCGACGCCCGCTCCCCCGCCCACGCCGCGCCCGATGCCGTCCCGTCCCCCCCCGGGGCGACGGAACCGCTGTTCCGCGCCATGCTGGACGCGGGCACCGACGCCGTCGTCATCGCCCGGGCGCGACGCGCGCCAAGCGGCGCCGTTGACGGCTTCACGGTGCTGGACGCCAACCGGCGCGCCGCGGGGCTCGCCGGGGTGCCGCGCGAGGCGCTGGTGGGGCGGGACCTCCTCGACTGCTGGCCTGCCAGTCGCGACTGGGGGATCCTGGAGCAGTGCTGGGCCGTGGTGGCCACCCAGCGTCCGCTGGAGCGCATCCTGGCGGCACCGCTCCCCGACCGCCCGGACCACTGCCTGGAGCGGGAGGTGATTCCCGTGGACCGGGACACCGTGGCGATCACCGCGCGCGATGTCACCGCGCGGCAGCGGCAGCAGCGGGCGCTGGAGGCCAGCGAGGCGCGCCACCGCGAGCTGTTCGAGGGGAACGGCGCCATCCAGCTGCTGGCGGACGCGGAGACGGCGCAGCTGGTGGACGCGAACCCCGCCGCCGCCGCGTTCTACGGGTGGCCGCGCGAGGCGATGCGCGCGATGCGCGCCTCCGACGTCGAGGCCATCACGGTGGACCAGTGGCGCGCGGAGATGGCGCGCATCGCCACGGGGACCGGGCAGCGGGTGATCCGGGAGCACCGCACCGCGTCGGGGGCGCTGCGGCAGGTGGAGGCGCACGTGGGGGCGGTGGCCCTGGCCGGACGGCGCGTGCTGCACATCGTCGTGCAGGACGTCTCCGATCGCGTGCAGGCGGAGCGGCGGCTGCGCGAATCGGAGGCGCGCTTCCGCGCCGTGATCGCGGGGATGCGCGACGGGGTGGTGGTGCACGACGCCCAGGCCACGGTGGTGGCGTGGAACCCGGCCGCCGAGCGGATCCTGGGGCTCACGGGCGACCAGCTGCAGGGGCTGGCGCCGTTCACGCGCGAGTGGGAGGCGGTGCGCGCCGACGGGTCCCGGTGGGAGGAGGACACGCACCCGGAGATGGAGGCGCTGCGCACCGGGCGCGCACAGCCGCTGGCGCTGATGGGGCTGCGGCGCGGCGACGGGAGCCGGGCGTGGATCCAGGTGACCTCCGACCCGCTGTTCCGGGAGGGGGACCCCCGACCGTCCGGCGCGGTGTCGGTGTTTGCCGACGTGACGGAGGCGCGGGCGGTCGAGGAGCGGCAGCGCGAGGCGCAGCGGTTGGAGGCGGTGGCGCAGCTGGCGGCCGGGATCGCCCACGAGTTCAACAACCTGCTCACGGTGCTGCGGGGCGGCGCCGAGCACCTGCTGCGCGCGTTGCCGCCGGGGTCGCCGCTGGTGGAGGACGCGGCCGCCCTGGACCGCGCGTCGGCGCGCGCGGCGCAGCTCACCCGGCTGCTGCTGACCATCGGGCGCCGGCAGTTCCTCTCGGCGGAGCCGGTGGCGCTGGGGGCCTTCGTGCGCGAGCTGCTGCCGTCGCTGGAGGCGGGGCTGGCGCCGGGGATCGCGCTGCGCGCCGCGCTGGCGCCCGACGAGGCGGCGGCGGTGCTCGACCGGGGCGAATTGCGCGAGGCGGTGCAGGTGCTGGTGGAGCACGCGCAGCGGCGGATGGCGGGGGGCGGCATCGTGACCGTCCGCACCGACCGCGCCCTGCGGGCGCCGCCGGCCGGCGGCGCGGCCGCGCCTTGGACCGTCCTCGAGGTGCAGGACACCGGCTCGGTGATCCGCGAGGCGATGCGGCGTCGGCTGTTCGAGCCGTACTCGTCCACCGCGCGGGCTGGCGGGTGGCGCGGGTTGGGGCTGGCGATGGTGCAGGGGATGGTGCACCAGGCGCGCGGATTCATCGAGTGCGAGTCGGCGGCCGCCTCGGGGACCACCATTCGGCTCTGCTTCCCCGAGGCGCCCCCCGTCGCGGGCGGGTGAACCGCGCTACAACAGGCGCCGCTGCGCGTCGTCGCCGGCCGGCACCTGGTGGCACGCCCGGCAGCGTGCCTCGTAGGCGTCCGCCGCCCCCACCATGATGACCGGGGAGTTGTACGGCGCCGGGCGCCCGTCGATGAGCCGCTGCGTGCGGCACGCCGGGGCCCCGCACAGCACGCAGATGGCGTGGAGCTTGTCCACCACCTCGGCTGCCGCCATCAGCTGCGGCATGCAGCCGAACGGCTCCCCGCGGAAATCGGTGTCGATCCCCGCGAGGATCACGCGGCGCCCCCGGTCGGCCAGGCTGCCGGCCACCGCCACCAGCCCGGTGTCCAGGAACTGCGCCTCGTCGATCGCGATCACCTGCGCCATCGGGTCCAGGCGCAGGAGGATCTGCGACGAGGAGTCCACCGGCACCGCCTCGACGGTGCGCCGGTCGTGGCTGGATACCGCCCACAGCCCGGCGTACCGGTCGTCCAGGTGCGACTTGAACACCTGCACCCGCTTGCGCGCGATGGTGGCGCGGCGCACGCGGCGCAGGAGCTCCTCGGTCTTGCCGGAGAACATGGACCCGGCGATGACCTCCATCCACCCGCCGGAGGTCGAGTAGCTGCCCCCCAGGCTCATGCGTCCCTCCTCACGGGGCTACGCCTCGTCGTCCGCCCCGCGCCCGGGAGCGCGGCGGGGAGACACCGGACGCTTGCTGTGCGCCAGCCGCTCGCCACGCGCCTGCCACTCGGCGCGCCCTTCCACCCGTTCGCGCGCGGGACGGTCGCCGAAGGCGCGGCGCTCCTCGCCCGCGCGCGGGGGCCGCCCCTTGCCGCCGGCCGCCCCGCCGCCAAAGGACGGCCGCGCCGGACGGCCAGAGCGCTCACCGCCAAACGCCGGCCGGGCGGGACGCCCCTCGCGCTCGCCGCCAAATGACGGCCGCGCCGGGCGACCCTCGCGGTCACCGCCAAATGACGGCCGCGCCGGGCGCCCTTCACGGTCACCGCCAAACGACGGCCGCGCCGGACGCCCTTCACGGTCACCGCCATACGACGGCCGGGCGGGACGCCCCTCGCGGTCGCCGCCGCCACGCGAGAACGGCCGCGACGGGCGCCCCTCACGGTCACCGCCCCGCTCGGGCGCCCCTCGAAACCCCGGACGCGCCTCGCGCTTGAAGGGGCGTCCCTCGCGCCCCTCGCGCGCGGGCGCGCCGCGAGCCGGCCCTTCACCGCGCGGTGGGCGGGACTCGGTCGGGGCGGCGGGCGCCACCGGGGACGCCACCGGGGCGGGCGGCAGCACCGGGGCGGCTGCCCGGGCCGCCTGCGCCTCGCGGCGCGCCCCTTCCAGCAACCGCAGGGCGGCCGCCGCGATCTCCAGGGCGTCGTGCGTCTCCAGCAGCGGGGCCAGCAGCGCCAGCTCGCTGGCTGACGCGCCCCCGCTCCCCTGCAGCGCCCCTTCCAGCGCCCGGCGCAGCTGCGCGGCGCGCCCTTCGGCCGCCGCCTTGCGCGGCGCCGGGGTCCACGCCACCGCCTCGCCGTTGGTGAGGCGGCGGAAGGTGGGGAGCTCGTCGGGGAGCAACAGCGCCACCGCCTGCGCCGGACGCGTCTCCAGCGCCTCGGCCAGCGCCTCGGCGGTCGCGGGCGCCTCCCAGAACACCAGCAGCGTCACGTGGGGCGCCTCGGGGCGCGCCACGACCTGCACGGCACGACCGTCCACCGGCACCCCCACGCGCGCCAGCGCCTCGCGCGCCGCCGCGGCCCCCTCGGGGGACGGGGCCACCACCACCAGCGACGGCGGGTCCACCTCGTCCAGCAGCTGGCGCAGCGTCTCCGCCCGCCCGGTGGCGCTGGTGAGCGCCACATGGGGCACCACCGCCAGCGGCGTCGCCGCGGCGGGCGCGGGGGCCATGCGCCGCGGCCGCCGCATCCGGGCCGCCACGAACGCGGCCGCCTCCGGCGTCTCCTCCTCCAGCGTCATCGTGCGCGCCACGTCGTCCGGACAGTCGGCCAGGAGCGCCTCCAGCGACGCCTGCCCGCCGGCCGCCAGCAGCACGTCCAGCCCGCACACCACCACGCCACGCAGCCCCTCCAGCGAGAGGGCCGCCCCGCGCCGCAGCGCCAGCAGCGCCTCGACCGTCCCGGTCACCACGCCCACCGGCGCCGCCAGCACGCGGCGCGCCCGGGGCACGGCGGTGACCGGCACCACGCGGGGCCCCTCGTCGCCCAGGAGGCGGCGCGCCTGCTCGGCGGCCACCAACGCCTGTTCGGGGGTGGGGGTGATCACGAGGCACGCCGGTGCGGCCACCCCCTCCGCCCCGCGGCTGCGCTCCACGGCCGCGCGCATGGCGGCGGCCAGCATCCGCGCATCGGGCGGCCCCTGCAGCACCACATGCTGGCTGCGCGTGGCGCCCGTCGTCGGCGCCCCCTCCTGTTCGTGCTCCCCCACACCCCACCCCGTCGGTTGTAAGTCAGCGTCCGGCCACCGGGTCTCCCCGCGCCCGTGTGGCGTCCGGAAGGCGGTGGCGGTTAATTCCCGGGACGTGGCGCAGGGTGCCTCGGGATGCTGCGTGGGCTGGCGCCCGTCCTGGTTCTCGTCCTGCGTCACGTCTCGCCGCGCGCGTCACCCCGCATCCTGCCTCGTACGCCCTGCGGCTGAAACCGGCCAGTCCGGAAAGATAGCCCAACCGGGGCGCGATTCCCACTCCGAGCGTGTTTCCCCCATGGATTTCCGTCCGTCCGCCAACATCGCCCGCCTCAAGGAGTCCGCCACCCTGGCCGTGGCCGCCAAGGCGCGCGCCCTCAAGGCCGCCGGCATCCCGCTGCTGGACCTGGGGCAGGGGGAGCCCGACTTCGACACGCCGGCGTTCATCCGCGAGGCCGCCACCGAGGCGCTGGCCGCGGGGGCCACGCGCTACACCGCCACCGAGGGGATCCTCCCGCTGCGCGAGGCGATTGCCGCCGACGCCAACCGCCTCTGGGGGCCCGGGGACGTGTCCCCTGCCGAGGTGCTGGTGTCCAACGGCTCGAAGCAGTCGCTGTTCAACGCCTGCTTCTGTTGCTTCGGCCCGGGGGACGAGGTGCTCATCCCGACGCCGGCGTGGACGAGCTACTACGAGATGGTGACGCTGGCGCGCGCCACGCCCGTGCCCGTGATGGGCGACCCGGCCAACGCCCTCAAGGTCACCGCCCCCCAGCTGGCCGAGGCCGCCACGCCGCAAACCCGCGGGCTCATGCTCAACTCCCCCTGCAATCCCACGGGGGCGGTGTACACGCGCGACGAGCTGGCCGCGATCCTGGCGCTGGCCGCCGAGCGCGGATGGTGGGTGCTGGCCGACGAGATCTACCAGCGCATCAGCTTCGACGGGCCGGCGTGCGCGGCGCTGGAGGTGGCCCCCACCCGCGCCAACCTCATCGTCATCAACGGGGTCGCCAAGGCCTACGCCATGACCGGGTGGCGCATCGGCTGGACCATCGCGCCGCCGGCGGTCACGCGGGCGATGAACGCCTTCCAGTCGCACACCACGTCGAACGCGGCGGCGGTGTCGCAGCACGCGGCGCTGGCGGCGCTGGCCCGCCGCGACGAGGCGGACGCGGCGGTCCGCACCATGGTGGCGGCCTTCCACCGCCGGCGCGACGCCGTGCTGGCCGCGCTTGCCCCCTTCCCCGCCGTGCGCGTGGTGCACCCCGCCGGCGCCTTCTACCTGTACGTGCACGTGGGCGGCTTTGCCGGGGCCGCCGATGCGGGCGCCGCCTTCGCCACCCGCCTGCTGGAGGAGGACCAGGTGGCCGTGGTCCCCGGGGGCGCCTTCCTCACCCCCGACTGGGTTCGCGCCAGCTACGCCACCACCGAGGCCATTGCCGTCGAGGGGGTCACCCGCCTCGCGCGCCGCCTCGTCGCCGGCTGACGCGCCACCCCCTTTTCGGAGCCCCGCCCATGATCACCACCATCGTCCTCGTGCAGGCCGATCCCAAGGCCATCGCGCAGTGCGCCACCACGCTGGCCGGCATCGCCGGCGTGAGCGAGGTGTACTCGGTGTCGGGCGCCTGGGACCTGGTCGCCATCGTCCGCGTCCCTCGCCTCGAGCAGGTCGCCAGCGTGGTCACCGAGGGCTTCGCGCACGTCCCCGGGATCCAGCGCACGCAGACGCTCACCGCCTTTCGCGCCTACTCCCGCACCGACCTCGAGCAGGCCTGGGCCATCGGCGTGGAGTGACCCCGGCGGCCGGGGGTCACCCCAGGCAGCGCACCAGCGGGAGGAACAGCGATTGCACCCACCGGTCCTCCTCGCGGCGCATGATCAGCACGTGCAGCGGAAACTTGGGGTCGGACACCCCCAGGACCAGCTCGGTGCCGCCGTCACCGTCCATGTCCAGGTACCCCAGGTACTCCAGCGGCGGGGAGGTGCCGGGCATCGCGGGGGTGGCGTACTGCCAGGTCGCCCGCGGCCCATATCGCCCGGGCTCCATGAGCACGGCCATGAAGCGGGCCGGTTGCGCCATGACGTCCACGGTGTCCGTCACGGGCGCAGGGTCGCGGTAGAGCGCCAGCAGTGACGCCCCCCCGTCGTTCCCGTTCGGCACCACGTGCAGGGTGCGTTCGAAGCGCCGCAGTGCCGCCATGCCGATGCCGACGGAGGGCGCCACCAGCGTGGACAGCCGCCGGAGCGCGTCATCGGTCATGCCCGGGGGCAACTCCGCTTCGGCGACGTATCGCGGGGCGCGCCCCCCCACCATCAGCTCCGCCCCCTCGGGAACCGTGACCTCGCCTCCCGGGAGGAGCTGGTTGCACCCGCGCAGCGAGTCCAGCGGCGTGCCTTCCCACATGCCGCGGCGCGAGCGCACCGCGGCGAGCGGCGTGCCGCCGCGGAGCGGGGTGAGCGGGCGCCCCTCGTACAGGTAGGCCACGTCAAAGGCGCGCCAGCCGCGGGGGCTCAGCGCGATCGCCCCGAATCCCGCCCCCAGTCGCAGCACCGGCACCGCCTGCGTCAACGTGGGGGTGCGCACCACCCGGAACAGCACCCCGGGCTCGCCGGCGATCAACGTGCTGTCCGCCCGCCACTGGGCGTCCGATGTTCCGGTGCCGGAGGCCGCGCGCACGGCGGCGGAATCGGCCGCCGCCTTGCCCCCACCCCGGTCGCAGGCGGCGGTGAGGATCCCCAGCATCACGGCCATCATCTGCCAACGGCCGGTGGCGGTGTGGGCGGGGGGGCGCGGGGCGAGGCGGCAATGAAGTCGGGGCATCCGTGCAGTGTGGGGGATGGGCGGGCCATTGTCCATGGCGGACGGGGAGGACAGCCGGTGGCCTGGACGTGACGGGGACGGGGCATGGCAGGCGTTGTGCCCCGCCCCGGGGGGCGCTAGGCTCCCCCCGTGACTGAGCGGACGGCTCCCGGGCGGGGCGAGGCGGCGCCGTCGTGGCGCGCGCTGGTGCGCGCGGTGCGCCCGTGGCTAGGCGCGGCCGTGGACGCCGACCGCGCCCTGGAGGGGGCGCCGCTGGAGGCGCGCGCGTCCGGCGATCCTCCCGCCGTGGCCGGCTGCCTGCTGCTGGAGCCATGGGCGCCCCGGCCGATCCCGGTGGGCGAGCCGTCAGGGGTGCGCGGCTTTCTGGATGGGATCCAGCGCAGTCGCGTGCTGGCCCACCGCGATGGCGTGCCGGTGGTGGCGGCCACCGTGGCGGCGGCCATTCGGGTGCGCCCCGAGCGGACGTTGGCCACCTGGGAGGCGCCGGCCGTGCAGCGCGGCCTGTACCTCTCGCGCCAGGCGCTGGTGGCCGCCTCACAGGAGGGCGAGGCGGCGTGGGCCGACGTGGTGGCCACGGGGGTGCCGGTGTGCGACACCACCGAGGGGCTCGATGGCGAGGCGGTGCCCTTGCACCCGCGCGCGCTGCAGCAGCGGGCGCTGGAGCGCGTGGCGCTGGCGCGCGAGCGGCTGGAACGGCGGCTGGCCGCCGACTGGTGCCGCCGCCCGCCGGGGTGGTTGTGGGTGGATGGCGGTATCGCCGGCAACGTGGCCATCGACGCGGCGGCGCCGGCCTTTGGCGTGGTGAAGTCGCACACCACGCTGTACGGCACCGCCGCCGACCTGCGGCAGCTGCTGGCGCTCCCGGAGGCGGAACGCTCGCCGCTGCTGCTGGTGGGGCACCGGCTCCGGCGGGCGGTGGCCAGCTGGTACCTGCGGCTGCGCTCGGCCACCGCCGCCGATCCGCTGCACGGGCTGGTGCGCGTGGAGGTGGCGCCCCCCGAGGGGGTGGCCGCCGAGGATGGCCCCGATCCGGCGGGGGTGGCGCAGCTGCAGGCCGTGGCCGACCGGGTGAGCGGCTGGATCCTCGCCGAGCGCGCCCCGGTGGCGCTCCCAGATCCGCGCTGGGATACCTTGACCTACGGGATCCACGCCTGCGAGCGCTACCTCGCCGCGGTGGTGGGCCCCGCATGACGTCCCCCGAGTCCGCCCTGCCGATGTCCTTCCCGCCCCCCGACGGGCCGCTGCCCCCCGACGTGCCACCGGTGCCCGACGCGCCGCTCATCGGGCGCGTGGTGGCCACCGAGCGCCTCCCCAGCACGCCCCACGCCTTCCACTTCTGGACGCGGCTGGACGCGCCCATCGGCATCGGCACCATCGTGCGCGTGGCCTCCCCCATCCCGGTGGCAGGGGCGCTTCCGCAGGTGTACGGCGTGGTCACCGAGGGCCAGGGGTATTCCGACCTGCAGTCGCCGCTGCACGACGTGCTGGCGCAGGACGGCGCCCCCGACGCCCCCCGCGCCGCCACCGACCGCACCGAGATCCGGCTGTACACCGCGCAGGTGCTGCGGCAGCTCCCCGAGGAGCCGCTGCAACCGGTGCCGCTGGGGCCGGTCTACCTGGCCACCGAGCGGGACGTGGCGGTGGCGCTGCGCATGGACGGCTACCTGGCGCCGGAGCGGCGCACGGCCATCCCCGTGGGGGTGTACCGCGCCGGGGGGATGCAGGTGCCGGTGCACCTGGACGCCGACTTCCTGGTGGGCCCCGAGGCCGCGCACCTGGCCATCTCCGGCGTGTCGGGGCTGGCCACGAAGACCAGCGCCATCCTGTTCCTGCTCCAGTCGCTGTTCGCGCACTTCCCCGCGCGCCGCGGGCGGGTGGCCGCGGTGTGCTTCAACGTGAAGGGCCCCGACCTCTGCTTCCTGGACCAGCCCGGCGCCGTGGACGACGGCGACCGCGCGCTGTACGAGGCGCTGGCGGTGCCGGCGGCCCCCTTCGGCGCGGTGCACTACTTCGCGCCCTACACGCCGCGCGGCGTGGCGCTCAACACGCTGCGCGCGCACCCCGACCTCGCGCACAACGTCTCGCCGCTCACCTGGGGGCTGCAGGAGGTCCTGCAGTACGCCGAGGTGCTGCTGTCCAAGGAGGACCTCGACGCCAAGGCCGATGCGCTCATCGACTTCATCCGCGAGCGGGTGGTGGGACGGCGCTTCGAGGATCCGGGACTGTCGCGCGCGCACGAGGTGCAGTCGTTCGCCGACCTCGAGGCGTGGTTCCGCGACGTGCTGCGGGCGCTGGAGGAGGGGGGGCGCGAGCAGTGGCGCACGCACCACGCCGCCACCATCCGCAAGGTGCGCAACCGGCTCTCCAACCTGTCCACCCGCTGCGCCGGGCTGGTGACCGACGATGGCGCGGTGTCGGACCTCCCCTTCGGCGCCCTCGAGGACCGGGCGGTGTACGTGGTGGACGTGGCGCGGGTGGAGGAGGACGCGCAGGACCTGGTCTTCGCGCGCGTGGTGTCGAAGCTGCGCGAGCACCTGGAGCGCCGCGACCTGGGGGTGGACCACGTGGTGGTGTTCGTGGATGAGCTCAACAAGTACGCCCCCGCCGACGGCCCCGACACGTACGTGCGCAAGATGCTCCTGGACATCGCCGAGCGCGGCCGGTACCTGGGGCTCGTGCTCTTCGGGGCGCAGCAGTTCCGCTCGCAGGTGCACCGACGGGTGGTGGGGAACGCGGGGACGGCCGTCTACGGACGGATGGACGGCGAGGAGCTGGCCACGCCGGGGTACCAGGGGCTGTCGCCGGCGGTGAAGGCGCGGCTGGCCACGCTCGACAAGGGGCAGCTGCTGGTGCGCCACCCGCACTTCGCGCAGCCGGTGTTCGTGCGCTTTCCGCGCCCGGCGGTGATGGCGGGGCGCGAGGGGGTGGAGCGCTTCCCCCCGCCCCCGGAGCCCAGCTGGCAGCAGGCGGTGGCGCGCGACCTCCGGCGGCTGGACCCGGGGATCGAGCCGGGGTGGGTGGCGGAGGTGACCGCGCTGTACGAGGAGGCGGAGGGGCTGGCGGCGCGCAACGCGGTGCTGCGGCAGCGCCCCGCCGACGTGCGCGCCGCCTACGTGCGGGAGCTGGCGCGCCGGTCGCGCCCCGCGGCGGTGGACGCGGAGGTGGTGGCCCCGCGCCCGCGGGCGCTGCGCGGCTTCGCCCCCGGCGAATACGGCGGCTGACCCGCTGTCTGGGCCCCGCGTTAGCTTCCCGGGATGCGCCTGGTCCACCTCGCCGATCTCCACCTCGGCTTCCGCCAGTACCAGCGGCTCACCCCCGCGGGGATCAACCAGCGCGAGGCGGACGTGGCGGCGACCTTCGGCCGCGCCATCGACCAGGTCATCGCCAGCCGCCCGGAGGTGGTGGTCGTGGGGGGCGATGTGTTCCACGCCGTGCGCCCCTCCAACCCGGCCATCCTGCACGCCTTCCGCACCTTCGCGCGGCTGCGCGACGCGCTCCCGGACACGCCGGTGGTGATGGTGGCGGGGAACCACGACGCGCCGCGCACCGCCGACACGGGGTGCATCCTGCGGCTGTTCCGCGAGCTGGGCATCCATGTGGCGGACGCCCGCCCGGAGCTGTTCACCTTCCCCTCGCGGTCGCTGGCCGTGCTGGCGGTGCCCGACGTCCCGGGGGTGGAGCGGCCGCCGCTGGTGCCCCCCGACGGCTATGCGCACCGCGTGCTGCTGCTGCACGGCGAGGTGGCGGGGTTGATCCCGGCCGGCGCGCGCCCCGCGGAGCGCGCCGTCACGGAGATCCCCGCCGGGGCGCTGCACGCCGCCGCCTGGAGCTACGTGGCCCTGGGGCACTATCACGTGTGCCGCGAGGTGGCGCCGGGGGCGTGGTACAGCGGCTCGCTGGACTACACCTCCAGCAATCCCTGGGGGGAGCTGCAGGAGGAGCGCGCGGCCGGGGTGCCGGGGAAGGGCTTCATCGAGCGCGACCTGGCCACCGGGGCGCACCGCTTCCACCCGGTGGCGCCGTCCCGGCCCCTGCTGGATCTCGAGCCCATCGACGCCGCGGGGATGGCCGCCGCCGACGTGGACCGCGCCATTCGCGCGCGCGTGGAGCTCGTGCCGGGGGGGATCGACGAGCGCGTGGTGCGCGTCACGGTGCGCAACATCCCGCGCGCGGTGGCGCGCGAGCTGGACCCCGTCGCGCTGCGCGACTACCGGCGGCGGGCGCTGCACTTCCAGGTGGACGCGCGCCGCCCCGACCCCGCCGTGCGCCGGCGCGCGGGGGACGCCGCCCCCGGGCGTCGCGCCACGCTCACCGACCTGGTGCACGCGGCGCTGGCGGCCCGCACGCTGCCGCCGGGGGTGGAGCGCGACGCGTTCGTGGGGCAGGGGATGCGCTACCTCGAGCAGGCCGGCGAGGCCGCCGTGGCGTCACTCCCCGCCGCGGAGGGGTGACGTGCGCCTCCTGACCCTCCGCCTCCAGAACTTCCGGCAGCACGCCGACACCGCCGTCACCTTCGAGCGCGGCCTGACGGGGATCATCGGGCCCAACGGCGCGGGGAAGTCCACGCTGCTGGAGGCCATCGCGTTTGCGCTGTACGGGATGCCGGCGGCGCGCGGCACCCGCGACTCCATTCGCTTCGCGCGCGCCGCGCCGCGCGCCGCCGTGCGGGTGGAGCTGGCGTTCGAGCTGGCCGGGCACCGCTATCGCGTGGTGCGCGGCCTCACCACGGCGGAGTGCTACCTGGACGGCGGTGACGTGCCGGTGGCGAACACGCTCACCGGGGTGACCGAGCTGCTGCAGCGGCGGCTGGGGATGAGCCGGACGGAGTTCTTCAACACGTACTTCACCGGGCAGAAGGAGCTGGACGTGATGGCGGCGCTGGGCCCCGCCGAGCGGGCGCGCTTCCTGTCGCGGGTGCTGGGGTACGAGCGGATCACGGCGGCGCAGGAGCTGGCGCGGGAGCGCCGCCGCTCGGTGACGGCGGAGGTGGCAGGGATGCGCGCGGCGCTCCCCGATGCGGCGCAGGTGGCGGCGGGGCTGGAGGCGGCCGCGGCGCGCGAGGCGGCCGCCGCCGCGTCGCTGGCCGCGGC
>JAGWYS010000241.1 GCA_018969225.1 Gemmatimonadota bacterium
GAGCTCATGCGCTACCTCGCGGGGACCGGCGCCATCACGGCCCAGGTCACCGTGGTCCCCATGCGCAACTACCGGCGGTCGATGTGGTTTGACGAGACCGGGATCCCGCGCGTGAACCCCTCCCCCAACCTGCGCACCCTCAACGCCGAGCTGCTCTACACGGGGACCGTGTTCTTCGAGGGGACCAACGCCACCGAAGGGCGCGGCACCGACGCCCCCTTCGCGCAGGTGGGCGCGGCGTGGCTGGACCACGCGGGGATGGCGCGCACGCTCAACGCGCTGCGGCTGCCGGGGGTGCGCTTCGACACCGTCACGCGCACCGTGGAGCCCGGCTACAAGTTCGGCGGGCAGGCCATCCCCATGGTCCGCGTGGTGGTTACCGACCGGAACGCCGTGCGCCCGGTGGAGATGGGGGTGCGCATGCTGCGCGCCTTCCGCGAGCGGCACCCGAAGGAGTTCGCGTGGCGCGAGCCCTCGGTAAACGCCGCCGGGCGCATCAAGGGGATCGACCGCCTGGCCGGCACCGACCGCCTCGTGCAGGCGGTGGACGCCGGGACGGTGGACGTGCTGCTGCGCGAGTGGGACGCCGACGCGGCGCGCTTCGCGACGCTGGTGAAGCCGTACCTGCTGTACCGCTGACCCGCCGGGGACCCGGTGCGGGGAGGCGTGCCTCCCCGCACCGGACCCGCCGGTGTGCGGGCTACCAGTCCACCCGCATCCCCACCTGCCCCATCCGCGCCGCGAACGCCGCCAGCGGCACCCCGAAGGTCGCCTGCGGCGCCCCCGCCGACGTGAACTGCGTGTTGCCGTACGACAGGTTGTTCTTCCAGTTGAACAGGTTGAACGCCTCCGCCGAGACGCTGATCTTCCGCCCGTTCCACTCGTACACCGGGCGCGCCAGCCGCACGTCCATCGTGCGGTACCAGTACGGCCAGCTGTTGGGGGGCATCACCGTCCGGATCCCGGTGGTGGTGGGGGTCCCCCCGGGGAAGTCGTCGCCCAGGATGTTGTTCAGGTTGATGTCGCGCCCGTCAATCGCCGAGAAGGGGCGCGGGCTGGCGATCATCGTCACCCCCGAGAAAGTGAACCCCAGCGGCAGCGGCACGATGTACGCCAGCGACACGCGGTGCCGCTCGTCGCCGGTGGTGCGCTGCCGGTTGAACAGCCACGGGTAGGCGAAGTTCGGCAGCGCCGCCGTGTCGAAGTCCCCCTGGTACCACCCCAGCGTGTACCCCAGGTTGACGCGCGCCCGCTTCCGCTGCCAGGTGGCCTGCACCAGCACCGACGAGTAGTACGAGCGGCCGATGTCGTCCCAGATCAGGATGTCGCCGTACAGCGGCGTGAGCTTCCGCCGCGCCGGCGTCACCGTGCGGTCCAGGTAGTTCGGGTTGCGCTGCACGTACAGGTTGTCCATCTGCTGCCGCACGTAGTCCACGTTGATGCCGAACGACGGCGTCATCTGGTGCCCCACGCCGATGGACATCTGCCGGCTGCGCGGCGTCTGCATGTTGTTGTCCATCAGGATCGGCGCCACCGCCGCCGACGCCCCCGCGATCACCCGCTGCCGCAGCACCGCCGGGTCACGCGTCCCGGGGTTGGCGAAGGTGTACGTGCGCCACGTGGAGTTGCGCCGCTCCTGGAACCCCATGAAGCTCGTCACGCGGTCGTAGATGATCCCGAACCCGCCGCGCACGAAGGTGCGGTTGTCCTTGAACGGGTCCCACGAGAACGACACGCGCGGCGAGATGTTCCCCAGCTGGTTCTTCCGCTTCCCCGTGTTGAGGTACCCCTGCAGCTCGGGGATCGCCAGCAGCGTGGGGTCGCTGGCCCACGGCACCGCGTACCCGTTGTTCATCGTGTTCAGCTCGGCGTCATGCCGCAGCCCCACCGACAGCGTGAAGTTCGGCGCCAGGCGCACCTCGTCGTTGATGTAGAGGCCGGTGGTGTAGCCGCGCGCCCGCGCGATGGCGTCCGACGTGCCGTTGGGGTCGGTGAACCCCACCGCGATCGACGCGCTGATCGGCAGCGCCGTCGGGTCGTCCGTGCTGAAGGTGAAGGTGCCGTTGGTGTTGTTGGGCTGGTTCTGCAGGGCCCCCACCGTGCTCAGCTCCACCCCCGCCTTGATCACGTGCGAGCCGCCCCACCCGTCGAGGCTGTAGGTGGCGCGGTTCACGAAGCGGAAGTGGTTCTCCTGCAGGATCAGCGGGAACCCCGAGGTGCCGAACTGCACGCCGGGGTAGTTGAGCTGCGGCCCCGGCTTGAGCGGCGCCTCGTTGTGGTTCCACCCCACGAACTGCAGCGACGCCTCGTTCACCAGGTTGCCGCCGGGGGACAGGTACCGCTGCCGCAGCTGCGCCGTGTAGATCTCGTACTTCTGCGAGATCCCCGCGTCCTGCGACGCGCGCCCGCCGAAGTTCCCCTCGCCCCGCAGGAACCGCGTGGACCCCATGAAGTCCCACGTCACCCGCGGCCCCTGCACGTACGTGAGCCGCGAGAACAGCGTGTGGTTCTTGTTGGGCGCCAGGAACGACCCCCGCACCGTGGGCCACGCGGTGTTGGCCGCCGGCGTCGTCGGGTTCACGTCCAGGAAGAAGTCCGTGTCGGTCAGCTCGTAGCTGGTGGCCAGGAACAGCTTGTCCTTCTTCAGCGGCCCCGCGATGTTGAACCCCAGCTGGTTGCGCGCGAAGTTCGGCACCGCCGTCTGGAAGGCGTTCTTCGCCAGCATCGCCTTGTTCTGCAGGAAGCCGAACGCCGACCCCTTCCACTGGTTCGTGCCGCGCTTGCTCTCGGCGCTGATCACGTACGAGCCGGCGCGCGTGAACTCCGCGTCGTACGGGTTGAGGTACACCCGGAACTGCTCCAGCCCCTCCTGCGGCAGCGGCGACCCGGTCTGCCCGAGCCCCACGATGTTGCCGTTGAAGAGGCTCTTCATCTCCACGCCGTCCATGTAGACGTTGAAGAAGCGCAGGTCCGGCGCCGCGCCCCCCGACGGCAGCGTGCGCCCCGACTGCGGCGAGTACGTCTTGATCCCCGGCGCGATGCCCGCGAGGTTCATGATGCCGCGCGAGTTGAAGGGGAGGTTCTCGATCTCCTCCTTCAGCACCGGCGCCGACACCGACATCCGCTGCACCTCCACCTGCTTCACCCGCTCGGCGGTCACCGTCTGCGCCTCCAGCTCCGCCGCCCCCTTCTCCAGCGCGAACTCCAGCCGCGCCCGCTGCCCGATCACCAGCTGCACCGTGTCCGTCCGCGGCCGGTACCCCAGCGCCCGCACGTTCACCGTGTACTGCCCGGCCGTCAGCCCCAGCACCCGGAACTCCCCGGTGGCGCGCGACACCACCCGCGCCACCTCCGCCGTGGCCACGTTGGTCACCGTCACCTGCGCGCCGTTCACGGGGGCCCCGTCCCCCCGCACCGCCCCCTCGAGGATGATGGTGTTCTGCGCGCGCGCCGCCGCGCTGCCCAGCGCCAGCAGCGCGCCCGCCAGCAGCGCCCGCGGTCGGAAGGTGGATGGTAGGCTCAATGACATCGGCGTCCTCGCGTTGATGGTGGGGGCCACCCCGTGTGGCCGGCATGAACATGCGCGGCGCGCGGCGGCGCGGCCAGCACGCGCCACCCCGGCTCGCCGCGCGCTTTGACACCCCGTCCCGCGGGGGGTAACCTCCCGCGGTGACCGCCACCCCGGCCCCCCCTCCGGCTCCCGCGCCCCGCCGCGTCCTCCTGGCTGGCGCCACCGGCACCATCGGCCGCGCCACGGCGCGCGCCCTCCGCCGGCACGGGCACCAGGTGGTGGCGCTGGTCCGCCCGGGACGCACCCCCCCGCCCGCGCTGGACGACGCCACGCTCCTGCGCGCCGACGTCACCAGCCCGGCGTCGGTGGCCGACGCGCTGCGCACCGCGCCCCCCTGCGACGCGCTGATTTCCTGCCTGGCCTCGCGCACCGGCGCCCCGCGCGACGCCTGGGCCGTGGACCACGCCGCGCAACGCACGCTCGTGCGCGCCGCCCGCGACGCCGGCGTCGGGCAGGTCGTGCTGCTCTCGGCCATCTGCGTGCAGAAGCCGCGGCTCGCCTTCCAGCACGCCAAGCTCGCCGGCGAGCGCGCGGTGATGGAGTCGGGGCTCGCCTGGACCATCGTGCGCCCCACCGCCTTCTTCAAGTCGCTCGCCGGCCAGGTGGAGCGCGTGCGGCGCGGCAAGCCCTTCCTCGTGTTCGGCGACGGCACCCGCACCGCCTGCACCCCGCTCAGCGACGACGACCTGGCCGACTACCTCGTGGCGTGCCTCGACAACCCGGCGCGGCTGGGGCGCATCCTCCCCGTGGGCGGCCCGCACCCCGCGATGACCCCGCGCGAGCAGGGCGCCCTGCTGTGCGCGCTTGCGGGGCAGCCGGTGCGCTACACGCACGTGCCGGTGGCGCTGCTGGACGCCATCGTGGCGGTGCTGGGCGCGCTCGGGCGCGTCATCCCCGCGCTGGCCGACCGGGCCGAACTGGCACGCATCGGCCGCTATTATGCCACGGAGTCGATGCTCGTCTGGGACGCCGCCGCCGGTCGCTACGACGCGGACGCCACCCCGGCCACGGGCACGGACACCCTCGCCAACCACTACGCCCGCCTCCTGCGCGGCGAGGTGGCCGACGACCGCGGCGATCACGCGGTCTACTGACCTCCGCCTCCCACCCGCTTTGTTGTGCCCCCTGCCGACCACACCATAGACGTGCACCACCTGGGGCGCGCCGGCGCCGTCGCCTGCCGCCTGCTGGAGACCTCCGCCGGCGCCGTGCTGGTGGACCCCGGCCCCGCCTCCACGCTGGACACGCTGCGCGCCGCGCTCCGCGACCTGGGCGTCGCGCCGGGTGATCTCCTCGCGCTCCTGCTCACCCACATCCACTTCGACCACGCGGGGGCCGCTGGGGTCCTGGCGCAGGAGCTC
>JAGWYS010000242.1 GCA_018969225.1 Gemmatimonadota bacterium
CCGGCACCGCCCTCCTCGCCACCCCGGACCTCCGCGCCACCCAGCCCCTCCCCGCGGCGCCCTCTCAGGACCTCTCCCTCCCCGCCGGCGAAGCCGACGCCCAGGCCCGCCTCGACAAGTCCCCCCGTCACGGCGAGTTCGTCTCCATCCCCGCCGGCGGCACCGACTCCGTCCGCGCCTACGTCGTCTTCCCCGAACGGAAGACCAAGGCCCCCGTGGTCGTGGTGGTCCACGAGATCTACGGCCTCTCCACCTGGATCCGCGGGGTGGCCGACCAGCTGGCCGCCGACGGCTTCATTGCCGTGGCCCCCGACTTCCTCACCGGCACCGGCGTCAGCGGCTCCGACTCGGTCCTCCGCGCCAACGGCCCCGCGGTCATCCGCGCCCTCAAGCGCGAGGACGTCCAGCGCCGCATCGCCGCCGCCGCCAGCTACGGCATGGCGCTCCCCGCCGCCCTCAAGAAGTACGGCGTGGTGGGCTACTGCTGGGGCGGCGGCATCGTCTTCACCCACGCGGTGGACGCCCCGGCCCTCGCCACCGGCGGCAGCTTCGGGGGTTCGGTGGTGTACTATGGCACCTCCCCCGCCACCGCCGAGCTGGCCAGCATCAAGGCCCCGGTCCTGGGGCTCTACGGAGAAAACGACGCCCGCGTCAACGCCACCATCGCTCCCGCCGATTCGGCCATGAAGGCCATGAAGAAGAGCTACCAGCCGGAGATCTACCCCGGCGCCGGCCACGGCTTCCTCCGCAACCAGGCCGCCCCCGGCGGCGCCAACCTGGACGCCACCAAGAAGGCCTGGCCGCGGACGATCGCCTTCTTCCGCGAGCAGCTGGGGCGCTGAGGAAACGTTCCTTAAAGGGAAGATTTGGGGATGGAAGGGCTGGCCCCCTCGGCGGGCGCCATTCGGCGCCCGCCGCATCTTTCATTCGTGAGCCGCCCCCGTCAGGCCTTGCGGGGTACCGGCGTCATCTGCAGCTCAACCCCCAGGGCACGGATCACCTTCAGGACCGTGTCGTACCTGGGTTTGGCACCCGGCGCCAACGCCTTGTACAGGCTCTCGCGGCCAAGCCCCGTATCCTTGGCCAGCTTGGCCATCCCCCGCGCCTTGGCCACGTCGGCAATGGCCTGCAGCAAGAGGTCAGGATGGTCGCTCGCCAACGCTTCGTTCAGGTACGCGGCGATGACTTCCTCGCTGTCGAGGTAGTCCGCCGCATCGAACACCACGAGCTTCTTCATCGGTCCTCTAAAGCAGCGGTTCGAAGGCAAACGGTCATGGGAAAACGTATCCAGTCGGATACAAATCGCCATACAACCGGAGGCCGACGCCTTTCCACAAGCGAGGCCCGCCGGATGGTCGCCGTGCGCGAAGCCCGTCGGCTGTACCGGGAGAACCAGACCCTCTGCTTCTGGTGGGCACGCCCGGACTTGGTCATCCGGGCGGCCGACGTGCCATGGGTGGCCGACCAACTCCGCAAGCACGGCGGACGCCAGGCATGGCGCGACGCGGCCAGGCTTGAGCGGCTGCTGGGCACCGTTGAGGCAAATGAGGGCGAGCGTCCCCTTCCGCCGGTCGGGCAACTCGGCAATGATGTGCCTTCCGCAGACCACGGACACCGCGTGTAATCGCATGGCAGCGACGTCATCGTCATTTTCGCCTGCATGAAGCGCGGGAGCTGAGACCCATCCCCTGAGTCGTCGATGAGGCACAACGCAGCGTCAAGCAAACCCGAGGCTTCGCTCAAGGGATTCCAGCCCAGAACCGAGCTGGGAAGGAAGCTGCTGGCCCTTCGCCAGGCGTATGTAGCGAGCGGGGGAGAGCTGCTGTCCCCAGACGCGCTCGACGAGGAACTGCGCAGGCGTCGCGGTTCCGCCTTCGAAGCATTGTGATGGAAGGACGTCCATAGCGAGGTCGTACCCATGGTTCGCATCCCCACCCACGGCGCGCCGACGCACCCCGGCGAGATGCTCCTCGAGGAGTTCCTCATTCCCATGGGGCTCACGCAGCGGGAGCTGGCCAACGGCATTCGCGTCCCCTACCAGCGCGTCAATGAACTCGTGAACGGTCGGCGCGGGGTCACCCCGCACACGGCGCTGCGCCTGGCCAAGTTCTTCGGCACCTCCCCCGACGTGTGGATGAGCCTGCAGCTCCGGTGGGACCTGTATCACGCGCAGCGCGAGGAGTCCGCCGAACTGGACCGGATCACGCGGGTGAAGGTCGGGTAAGGGTCCGGTCCGCACTGTACCATAGGGGGAACCCAACGCTCTCCCCCCAACGCGCCCCCCCAATGCCCGCGCGCCGCGCCCCCCTCCTCCCCCGCCTCGCCCTGGCCGCCCTCGCCGCGGCCAGCGCCCCCCTGGCCGCCCAGCCCCCGGCCAGGAAGATCCTCTCCGTCGCCGACTACGACCGGTGGCGCACCATCGAGGGGGCCCAGCTGAACGCCAGCGGCACCCACGCGGCCTACACGCTGCGCCACACCAACACCCTCCCGGCCGACGCGCGCCCGGTGGTGGTGCTGCGCACCCTGCAAACGGGCACCGACGTCACCATCCCGGACGCCTCCTCCCCCACCTTCTCCCCCGACGGCCGCTGGCTGGCCTACTCCATAGAAATCCACCCCACGCGCACCCCCGCCCGCCCCGATTCGGCGCCCGCCAATGCCCCCGCCGGCGCGCCCGCCACCCCGGCCCCCGCCCGCACCGGCGCCGCCCCCGCCACCATCCAGCGCCGCTGGGAGCTCCGCGAACTCGCCACCGGACGCACCCTCGCCTGGCGCGACATCGCCTCGGCCACCTTCTCCCCCACCTCCACCCACCTGCTGCTGCGCCGCCGCCCCGCCGACGCGCCAGGCACCCCGTCCGGCAGCAACGCCCCGGGCGCCAACGGCCGCGGCGCCGGCGGCACCGCCGCCCCCCGCGGCGTGGACATGCTGCTGGTGGAGCTGGCCACCGGCGGCACGGTGCTGCTGGGCACGGTGGGAGAGGCCGCCTTCAACATCCCCGGCACGCACCTGGCCTACACGGTGGACGCGGCGGTGCGCGACGCCAACGGCCTCTTCCTGGTCACCCTGGCCACCGGCGCCGTGCGCGCCGTGGAGAACGACACGCTCCGCTACGCGCGCCTCACCTGGAACCACCGCGGCACCGCGCTGGCGGTGCTCAAGGGGCGCGAAGTCACCGGCATGCGCGAGCGGCGCAACACGCTGGTGGTGTACCCCGACGTGGCCACCGGCGCCGCGCCGGTCACACTGGCCGCCGGCGCCGCCAGCATCCCCCCGGGTTTCGAGCTCAGCGACCGCGCCCCGCTGGCGTTCAGCGAGAACGCGCAGCGCCTCACGGTGGGCGTCATCCCGCAGCAGCCGGCCCCCGACACGGCGCGCCGGCGCAGCACCGACTCGCTCCCCGACGTGGACGTGTGGCGCACGCAGGACGAGCGCATCCAGTCGCAGCAGATGATTGAAGCCGAGCGCGACCGCAACCGGACGTTTGCGCACGTGTTCCATGTGGGCACGGGCGCGCTGGTGGCCATCGCCGATTCCGCGCTGCGCGACGTGGACGTCCCCGCCGCCGGCGACTGGGCGGTGGGGCTGGACGAGCGCCCCTACCTGAACGACTGGAAGCGGCCGCGCGCCGACGTGTACCGCGTCAACCTGCGCACCGGCGCGCGCACGCGGCTGCTCACCGCGCAGCTCACCGGGCCGCACGTGGGCGGGCTCTCCCCCGACGGCCGCCACTGGCTGTACTGGCAGGGCGCGCGATGGCACGCCCTCCAGCTGGACTCGGCGCGCGCCCAGCCGCTGGCCCCCGGCGCCCCCAGCTTCCTCAACACCGAGTACGACTACCCCTTCGAGAAGCCCGCCTATGGCGTGCTGGGGTACACCCCCGATGGCGCGTCGGCCATCATCCCCGGGCGCTTCGACCTGTGGCGCGTGCCGCTGAACGGCGCCGCCGCCGTGAACCTCACCGGCGGCACCGGCACGCGGCAGCAGATCGTCTTCCGTCCGGTGCGCGCGCAGCCCATCGACAGCACCGCTCTCCCCGCCGACCGCGTGCGCCGAGAGCTGGCGCTGGACCGGCCGCTGCTGCTGTCGGCCTACGGCGAGTGGACCAAGAAGGCGGGCTTCTACCGGCTGGACGGCGGCATGCTCACCCCGCTGGTGTACGAGGACGCGTCGTTCTCCGCGCCCCTCAAGGCGCGCGACGCCGACGTGCTGCTGTTCACGCGGCAGACCTTCCGCGAATTCCCCGACCTGCGCGTGGCGGGGCCGTCGCTGGCCGACGCCAAGCCGATCAGCAACGCCAATCCGCAGCAGGCCGAGTACCGCTGGGGGAATCGGCTGCTGTTCGACTACGTCACGCGGCGCGGCGTGAAGCTGCAGGGGGTGCTGGCACTTCCCGACGACTACCAGCCCGGGCAGAAGCTCCCCATGCTGGTGACGTTCTACGAGAAGAACTCGCAGACCATGCACCGCTACCCCACCCCCAGCCTGCTCACCGGCATGGGGGGGATGCCCGTGGAGGCGGTGAGCCGCGGCTACGCCACCATGCTCCCCGACGTGCACTTCCACACGGGGTCGTCGCACAGCGACATGCTGGACGCGGTGGAGGCGGCCACGCGCAAGGTCATCGCCATGGGCTACGTGGACCCCAAGCGCATCGGCGTGCACGGGCACAGCTACGGCGGCGAGGGGGCGGCGTTCATCGGCGTGAAGTCGTCGCTCTTTGCCGCCGTGGGGATGGGCGCCGGGGTGACCGACCTGGCCAGCGACTTCTCGCAGAGCTGGGGGTGGACGTACCAGGTGTCCGGCGGCAGCGGCGAGAACGGCAACGGCTACTACATGACCGGCCAGGGGCGGTGGGGGGTGTCGCCGTGGGAGAACCCCGAGCTGTTCCGCAACGAGAGCGCGC
>JAGWYS010000021.1 GCA_018969225.1 Gemmatimonadota bacterium
GGGCAGCAGGCGCAGGTGGACTTCGGCCAGCGCCGCGTCTGGATCGGCGAGCGGGCGGTGGTGGCGCATGTCTTCGTGTGCACGCTGGGCTTTTCGCGGCGGGTCTACGTCGAGGCGTTTCCCCACGAGCGGCTGGATGCCGTGCTGGCCGGGCATGAGCACGCCTTCCAGCATTTCGGCGGGGTGCCCGCCCAGGTGGTCGTGGATAACGCCAAGCCCGTCGTGCTGCGACACGACAGGGATCCCGAGACGCGCCGGCACCGCGTCGTGTGGCACCCGACCTATGCGGACTTCGCCGCCTTCTACGGCTTCACGCCGTGGGCACACTGGCCGTACCGCCCCCAGACCAAAGGGAAGACGGAGTCGGGGGTCAAGTATGTGCAGCGCAATGCGCTGGCCGGGCGGCGCTTCGCCTCGTGGGACCAGCTGAATGCCTGGCTTCAGGAGTGGGCGCTGACCGTGGCCGACCAGCGGATCCATGGCACGACGCACGAACGACCAGCGGACCGCTTCGCGCGGGAGACGCTGACCCCGCTCGGCACCCACCGGGTCTATACCACGGAGCGGGTCCGCCAGCGGGTCGTGAGCACCGACGCCATGGTCCAGATCCAGGGCAGCCGCTACTCCGTACCGGTGGCCTACGTGGGCCGGACGGTCACGATCCGCGCCCTGCTCGGCGCCTACGAGGTCCTGGCGGATGGCGTGGTCATCGCGCGGCACGCGGCCCGTGGTCGCGGCGCCGTGGTGATGGAGCCGGCGCACTACGCGGGGCTCCTCCGGGTCGGGCGTGGGGCCGCCGTGCCCGGCCCACCGCGCTTTGATCCGGCCTATCCCGCCAGTGCCGACGTCACGGTCCGGGATCTCGGGGTGTACGCGGCGCTGGTCGAGGAGGGCGTCGCATGAGCGCCGCCCACCCCACTCCGCAGCTGGAGCGCCTCAGTCAGGCGTGCCAGCGGCTGCGCCTCCATCGCGTGGACACGGAGCTGTACACCGTGCTCGAGCAAGCGGCCAAGCGGGAGCTCGGCTACGCCGATTTCCTCGACGAGGTCCTCGGCCTCGAACTGGCCGCCAAGCAGACCAAACACCTCGCCATGCGGGTGACCATGGCCCGCTTCCCTTTCCAGAAGTCGCTGGACGCCTTTGACTGGAGCTTCCAGCCCTCGATCGATCCCAAGGTCATCAAGGAGCTGGCCACGGGCCGCTTCATCGCGGAGGGCGCCAATGTCCTGCTCCTCGGGCCGCCAGGCGTCGGCAAGACGCACCTCGCCGTCGCCCTCGGCCTCAAGGCCTGCGAGCTCGGGCTGCGGACCATGTTTACCACGGCGGCCGGGCTGATCACCTCGCTGGGCAAAGCGCTGTACGAAAACCGCCTCGAGGAGCGCCTCAAGCTCCTCACTCAGCCCAAGCTCCTGATCATCGACGAGATCGGCTACATCCCGATCGACCGGCAGGGGGCCAACCTCTTCTTCCAGCTGATCAGCCGGCGCTACGAACGGGGCTCCATCCTGCTCACCAGCAACCAGAGCCTCGGGGCCTGGGGGGAGGTCTTCGGCGACACCGTCATCGCCAGCGCCATCCTGGACCGGCTGCTGCACCACGCCACCACGGTGAACATCAAGGGCGACTCGTACCGCCTCAAGGAAAAGCGACGTGCCGGGCTGCTCCGCCCCGTCACGCATCCCAATCACGCGGAGTGAACCCCCGGGTGGGGAGTTTCAAATGTCGTCACCCGGGGAGTTTCAGATGTCGCTTGACAATTCGAGGTTCATCACCTCGCACCGCTTGCCAAGGCGGCGACCCCCGTACGTACGACGCTTGCCGACCTCGCCGTTCTGTGCGCCAACTGTCACCGGGCCGTGCACGCCACGCCGACCGTGGAGGAGAATTACGCCCTGCTCGCCAAGCACCTGCGGAGCGACAACCTACCCCTCGACGGTCATGACCCCCTACCCTGACCGGGGTTGGGGGCGCGAGGGGCGCTTGCCCTTCCAGGCGCTCCCAGCCCTTCGGTGGACACCGAGGAGCAGGACATCGCCATCAAGCACGGCTGCAGGCGAGGCGGTCTGTATCGTCACGAGCGGGGAAGGCCGCAGGATGCCGCATCGTTCGAGTGGGTTGGAGGAGTCTGCTGGGCGGCGCCGATGAATGCCCGAAATGCCGGATCGTACCGTGGACGCCAGCCGCTATATTCACAGGCATGTCGCCGACCATCCTTCGTGAGGGGCCGTTTCGCCTGTTTTTTTTCTCGCGCGAGGAACCACGAATGCACGTGCACGTGTCCCATCCCGATGGCGAGGCCAAGGTCTGGCTCACACCGGAGGTCTCAGTGGCCGACTCCGTCGGATTGTCCGCGCACCAACTCAACCAGGCGCAGGACGTGGTACAACGCCATATCGGAGAGATCCGCGATGCCTGGATTCGCCACTTCGGCGCCTGAGGTCACGAATGTCTCCCGGCACGGCTTCTGGCTGCTGCTGGGTGACGAGGAATTGCTCGTGCGCTTCAGCGATTTCCCTTGGTTCCGGCAAGCCACCATCGACGCGCTCACGCAGGTCGAGTGGCCCAGCACCGATCACCTGTACTGGCCACAGCTGGACGTGGACCTTTCCGTCCGCTCGATCCGCTCGCCGGCCGACTTCCCTCTGGTTTCCCACGCGCCCGCCAGCGACACCGCCAGCGGGACCTAGGAGTCCGGCGCGAAGCCAGCGGAAAACAGCAAAGCGCCGCCCCGACCTAAGTCGCTGCGGCGCTTCGCATTGCCCCTCCTGGGATCGAACCAGGAACCTTCTGATCCAGAGTCAGACGCTCTGCCAGTTGAGCTAAGGGGCAGCACCCCGGTTTCCCGGGAGACCGTCAAATATAGGTGCTCCCACGGGGGACGGTAGTGCCTCCCCCCAGCCCAGCCCACTACCCCTCGGCGCTCCCCTCGGCCCGCCCCACGTTGGCGCCCCGGTGCACCAGCGCCATCAGCGCCGCCACATCCAGCCGGAACGGCTCCGCCGCCCCCGCCGGCGCCCACTCCAGCGTGTCGGCGCTCACCACCGGCCGGTCGCTCCCGGGCACCCATTGCTCAATGACCCAGCCGTCCAGGTCCACCAGCCACACCGGAATCCCCGCCCGCTGGTACCGCGGCCGCTTCCGCAGCCGGTCCTGCCGCGCGGTCCCCGGGGAGAGCACCTCCACCGCCAGCAACAAGGCGGGCCTCGGCTTGGCCGGCGGCGCTTCCATCGCCTCGTGCGGCAGCACCACCACGTCCGGCTGCACCAGCGTGTCCTTGCGGTTCAGCACCACATCAAATGGCGCGGACATGGCCTCCCCCACGCCAGTCCGATCGCAGTACGCGGTCAGCGCCACCAGCAACCGCGCCACCGTCACTTGATGCCACCGGGCCGGCGACGGGCTCACCAGCAGCTCCCCGTCCACCACCTCGTAGCGCACCCCGGGGTCCTCCGGGAGCGCCCACACTTCATCCACGGTCCAATCCCGCTGCGCGGTGTTCGGCATGCCCATAGTCTGCTCGGCCTCGGCACGGGTTCGCAAGTCACCATGCGCCACCATGCCTCCCGCGCCTGGCACCGGCATAACCGGCGCTACGCGACCGTCACCACCGCAACGCCGCTACCGCCGCCCCACATGGAGCTTCGTCGGGTTCGGCACCCGGTGCACCAGCGCCATCAACGCCGCCACATCCAGCCGGAACGGCTCCGCCGGCCCCGCCGGCGCCCATTCCATCGTCTCGATGCACACCACCGGCCGGTCACTGCCAGGCGCCCACTGCTCAATCACGCACCCGTCCAGGTCCACCAGCCACACCGGAATCGCCGCGCGCTGGTACCGCGGCCGCTTCCGCAGCCGGTCCTGCCGCGCCGTGCCTGGCGACAGCACCTCCACCGCCAGCAGCAACGCTGGCCCCGGAACCTCCGACTCCGGCAGCTCCTCGGCTTCAGCCCCGTGAGCGCCGGACCGCACGGCGTCCGGCGGCAGCACCAGCACATCCGGCTGCACCAGCGTGTCCACGCGATCCAGCACCACGTCGTACGGAGCCGTGAGCACGACCCCAGCCTCGGTGCGCTTGCAATACGCGCGCAACTCCCCAACCAGCTCGGTCACCGCCAGCTGGTGCCGCAACGCCGGCGACGGGCTCACCAGCAGTTCCCCGTCCACCACCTCATAGCGCACCCCGGGTTCGTCCGGGAGCGCCCACACCTCATCCACAGTCCAGTACCGCTGCGCGGTGTTCGGCATGCCCATAGTCTGCTCGGCCTCGGCGCGGGTTCGCAAGCCACCATGCGCCACCATGCCACCCGCGCCCGGCACCGGCATAACCGGCGCTACGCCGCCATCACCACCGCAACGCGCCTACCCCTTCCGCACCTCCTTCGCCCAGCTGTCCCGCATTCCCACGATCCGGTTGTACACCCGCTTCCCCCCCACGCTCCCCTCGGGCTCGGCGTAGAAGTACCCCGTCCGCTCGAACTGGTACCGGCTCCCAACCGGATCCTCCGCCAGGCTCGGCTCCGCCTTGGCGTGCGGAATCATCACCAGCGACGCCGGGTTCAGCGCCGACAGGAAGTCCTGCCCCTCCGGCACGTCGTCCGGGTCGGGCTGCGCGAACAGCCGGTCCACCAGCCGCACCTCCACGTCCAGCGCGTGCGCCGCCGACACCCAGTGGATCGTCCCCGGCACCTTCCGCCCGTCGGGCGCCTGCCCGCTCTTCGTGGCCGGGTCGTACGTGCACCGCAGCTCCACCACCCGCCCCTCGGCGTCCTTCACCACCTCCTGGCAGGTGATCAGGTACCCGAACCGCAGCCGCACCTCACGCCCCGGCGCCAGCCGGTGGAACTTCTTCGCCGGCTCCTCCATGAAGTCGTCGCGGTCCACCCACAGCTCGCGCGCAAAGGGCATGGGGCGCGACCCCGTCTTGGGCACGTCGTGCGGGTACGACGGCGCGTCCAGCCACTCCACCTCCCCCTCGGGGTAGTTCGTCAGCACCACCTTGAGCGGGTTGAGCACGCACAGCCGCCGCGGCACCTCCATGTTGAGGTCGTCGCGCACCGCATGCTCGAACGTCGCGATCTCCACCCGCGCGTCCTTGCGCGCCACGCCGATCACCTCGGCGAACGCGCGGATCGCCTCGGGACGCACCCCGCGCCGCCGCAGCCCCGCAATCGTGGGCATCCGCGGGTCGTCCCACCCCGCCACATGCCCCTCCTCCACCAGCCGCAGCAGCTTCCGCTTGCTGAGCACCGTGTAGTCCAGCTCCAGCCGCGCGAACTCCACCTGCACCGGCGGCCGCTCGAACCCCGCCGCCTCCACCAGCCAGTCGTAGATGTCCTTCGCGTCCTTGAACTCCAGCGTGCACAGCGACCGCGTGATCCCCTCGAACGCGTCGCTCAGCCCGTGCGCGAAGTCGTACAGCGGGTATACGCACCAGTCGTTCCCGCGCCGGTAATGGTGCGCGTGCCGGATGCGCAGCAGCAGCGGGTCGCGCATCACCATGTTGGGGTGCGCCATGTCGATCCTGGCGCGCAGCACCCGCGAGCCGTCGGGGAACTCGCCGGCCCTCATGCGCCGCAGCAGCTCCAGGTTCTCCGCCACCGACCGGTCGCGCCACGGGCTGGGCGTCCCCGGCGAGGTCACCGTCCCGCGGTTGGTGCGGATCGCCTCCTCGTCCTGGTCGTCCACGTACGCCTTCCCGTCCGTGACCAGCTGCTCGGCGATGGCGTACAGCCGCTCGAAGTAGTCAGAGGCGTAGAACTCGCCGTCCCACCGGAACCCCAGCCACTGCACGTCGCGCTTGATGGCCTCCACGTAGCGCACGTCTTCCGTGGCCGGGTTGGTGTCGTCAAAGCGCAGGTTGCAGGTGCCGCCGAACTCCTGCGCGATGCCGAAGTTCAGGCAGATGGACTTGGCGTGCCCCAGGTGCAGGAAGCCGTTGGGCTCGGGGGGGAAGCGCGTGGCGGGGGCGCGGCCGAAGCGCCCGGTGGCCACGTCGTCGGCCACCAGCTCGCGGATGAAGTCGCGCCGAGGCGCGGGGGCGGGGGCGGGGGCGCCCCCCTCGATGAGGTCGGACACGGCAGGCACGGCTGGATGGGTCGCCACCCCCCGACGGGTGCGGCGTGCGGGGGCCCGGAACGCGCGCCGGGCATCCTCACAACGATCCCACAAGCTAACCGTGGCGCCCCGCTTGCCGTGAGCGCGCCGTGCGTCGAGTGTTCGACATTCGTCCCCTCCACCGCCCCGGTCCCGTGCCCCTCCCCCGCCCCGCCCTCGCGCGCGTCCCGCGGCCCCTGTGCGCCCGTCGCGCCGCATTCCTTGCGGTGCTGGCGGCGGGCGCGGGGTGCCGCGCCGTCCCGCTGGAAACCGCCGGCGACCCCGCCACCGCCATCGCGCAGGTGGACGGTATTGCCAGCGCGCTGGAGCAGCGGTTCACGCGGGTGCAGCGGGCCCCCCGCTATGCCGCCGCCCGGATGCGCATCGCGCGCTACGCCGGGGCCCCCTCGAAGCTGGTGAACGACACCGCGCTGTGGACGGCGATGCGCACCACGCGGGAGGGGGCCGAGCGGGAGCAGGAGGCGTTTTCGGCGCTGGCGGGGGGGCGCTACACCTTCACCGAGCGGGCGCGGGCGCCGCTCCCGGTGCGCGTGGGGGACGAGCGGCACCTCGTACGGCTGCGCCACCTGGGGGACGACGTGTGGGCGTGGCACACCGAGGTGGACCACGCCGTGGGGTCGGTGTCCCCCGAGGGGGGGGCGGCGATCTTCCGCGGCTGGTTCCGCGCCACCGAGCGCCCCGCCGCGGCGGTGCGGGCGGATTACCGCGGCGCCTTCCCGCGCACCACGGCGGCGCTGGGGCGGCTGGTCACCCTCGACTCGGTGGCCACCCGCCGCGACGCCGACGACGCCACGCTGGTGACGCTGCGCATGCAGGTGCGCAGCCAGCGGCTGCGCGACAGCTTCCCGCACTTCGCCGCGTGGGTGGCGCGCTACGTGGAGCCGGCGCGCTACCGCTATCGGCTTGCCGACGGCACCGGCGCCGAGTGGTGGGACGCACAGGCGCAGGATCGGGTGCTGACCGTGCGCTTCCGCAGCCGCGACGGCGTCCTGCTGCCGCTGGGGGGAGGCACGCGCCCGCTCCCCGATTCCCTCACGCTGCACGTGGACGCGCTGGCGAAGATCGGGCTGTTCACCGTGGGGGTGACCGCCATGCGCGGCAGCTTCGTGCAGCGCCGGCTGCCGGGGGAGCGGAGCTGGGCGCTGCGCTTCACCGAGCCGCCGCACTGGCACCTGCCCTTGGTGGCGGAGCGGCTGCTGGCCACGCCGCTGCGGCGGCCGTTCCTGGGGGGCGGGGTGCAGCTGCTGATGGGGTTCCGCACGGGCCCGCAGGGGCAGGGGCTGCTGTTCCGCCATATCGACCTGGCGGTGGAGGAGAGCGCGGTGGTGCGGTGGCTGGGGGCGCTGGGGTTCACCGCCATCAGCGAGCACGAGGGGCCGGCCGACGAGGAGGAGAACCGCTTCGTGGCCGAGCTGTTCCACGCGGTGCGCGACGACCTGGCGGCGCTGCCTCGGCTCCCCGACTGGGAACTGTCCGGATCAGCCGGCCGTTAGGCCGCCAGAAAAACAAGCGGGGGCAGGTGCGTGGGGACTGGGTGCGCCGACGCCCGTCCCCCGCGGCAGCGCGATTCAAAACGAAGAACCCCCCGACGCCAAAGGCACCGGGAGGTTCGCACAAGGGCCGCGCTCGCTGTCATTGGAACTCTCCGTCCTACCGAACAGCGGCGGGCTTGTCTCGTTCGTACACCAGACGATGTACCGTGTTCCACGGTAACGCCAGCTCCACTTTGCAACGATGGGGCCACGTTTGTACCAGGATCTGGAACGAACGACCACACCAACCGACCCGCGCATGGAGCTGAGGGGGCTCGAACCCCTGACCTCTGCAATGCGAATGCAGCGCTCTCCCAGCTGAGCTACAGCCCCAGGGACCCCGGACGGTGACCTGCCGCGTCCGAAGCGGTTCCTCCCATGCCGGCGCGACTGATCCGGACTAAAAGGGCCCCGCACCGGAGGCGCGGAGCCGATCGGAGGAACACCGGGAAGCTAGCCGTCCCTCGGGGAGTGTCAAGCGGGGGACCCGCGATGCGCGTGCAACCCGCTGCGTGGAACCCCTCCCGCGCCGCGCCCCATTCAAGCCCCATGACGCACCCCCTCGAGAGCGACTTCGTCCGCGACCAGCTGATCCCGCGCACCCTCCGCCTCAACGACGCGCCCGTGCAGCGCGGGGGCGAGTACGTGCTGTACTGGATGCAGAGCACCCATCGCCTGACCGAGAACTGGGGGCTGCGCGCCGCCATCCGGGCCGCCAACCGGCTGGGGCTCCCGGTGGTGATCCACCAGGGGCTGGACCCCACCTACCCGCACGCCTCCCCCCGGCACCACGCGATGATCCTGCAGGGCGCGCGCGACACGGCGCGCCACGCCGAGTCGCTGGGGGTGCATTACCAGTTCGTGCTGCGCCCAAGGCGCGACGACGACCGCCGCGTGGTGGACCGGCTGGCGGCGCGCGCCGCGCTGGTGGTGACCGACCTCTTCCCCACCGCCGGGGTGCTGGCGCGCACGCAGCGGCTGGCCGCGCGCGTGGCCTGCCAGCTGCTGGCGGTGGACAGCGTGTGCTGTGTCCCCAGCGGGCTCTTTCCCACGGCGGAGTATGCGGCGCGGACCATCCGCCCCAAGCTGGCGCGGCAGCTGGACCACGCGCTGGAGCCGGTGGAGGAGGCGCTGCCGCGCTACGACGCGTCGGAGGCACTGCGAGGCTCGCTGCGCGACACGGTGGCCGAGGGGGGCGGGCTGCAGCCGCTGCCGCTGGCCGCCATGGACGACGACGCGATCGCCCGCGCCATCGCCGCCTGCGAGATCGACCACGCGGTGCGTGCCATCCCCGGGGTGGCGGGGGGGAGCGTGGCGGGCGCGGCGCGGCTGGCGGCGTTCATCGCCGAGGGGCTGCCGCGCTACGCCGACCGGCGCAACGAGGCCAGCGACCCGGACGGGACCAGCATGCTGTCGCCGTACCTGCACTACGGGCAGGTGGCGGGCGCCGCCGTGGTGCGCGCCGCGCTGGCGTCGGGGGCGGGGGCGGCGCATGTGGACGCCTTCGTGCAGCAGGTCACCACGTGGCGCGAGCTGAGCTTCAACTGGTGCGTGCGCACGCCGGGGTTCGACCGGATCGCCAGCCTCCCCGCGTGGGTGCAACGCACCATGACCGAGCATGCGGGCGACCCGCGCCCGGCGCGCTACACGCTGGCGGAGCTGGAGGCGGCCGAGACCGACGATGCGCTCTGGAACGCGGCGCAGCGGCAGCTGGTGCATGAGGGGATCATCCACAACTACCCGCGGATGCTGTGGGGGAAGACCATGCTGCTCTGGACCGAGGACTACGAGCAGGCGCGCGCGTGGCTGTTCCACCTGAACGACAAGTACGCGCTGGACGGGCGCGACCCCAACAGCGTGGGGGGGATCATGTGGTGCCTGGGGCTGTGGGACCGGCCGTGGGGGAACAAGCCCGTGTGGGGGGGGATCCGCCCCATGGTGACGTCGCGCGCGAAGCTCAAGTTCGACGTGGCGGGATACATCCGGCGCACTGCGCGCTATCCTTCCCCCGCATGAGCCTTCCCACCCACCCCGCCCCCGACCCCGCCATCCTCCCGTCGCTGGAGGCGGTGCGCGCCGCCGCCGCGCGCGTGGCCCCCATCGTGTCCCCCAGCCGCCTCATCGAGGCCCCCGCCGAGCTCTCCGAGCGGGCGGGGGTGCCGGTGTGGTTCAAGCTGGAGCTGGAGAACCCCACCGGCTCGTTCAAGGTGCGCGGCGCCTACAACGCGCTGGCCACGCTGCCGCCGGACGTGCAGGCGCGCGGCGTGGTGTGCTCCAGCGCGGGGAACCACGGGCTGGGGGTGGCGTACGCGGCGCACGCGCTGGGGATGCCGGCCACGGTGTACGTCCCCAGCACGGCCCCCGCGGTGAAGAAGGCCGGCATCCGCGCGCTGGGCGCCACGGTGAACGACGAGGCGCCCGACTACGACGCGGCGATGGTGGTGGCCAAGGCGCACGCGGCGCGGGTGGGGGTGCCGTTCATCAACCCGTGCCTGGGGCTGCCGCTGCTGGCCGGCCAGGGGACGGTGGCGCTGGAGCTGCTGGAGCAGCTGCCCGCGCTGGGGACCGTGGTGATCTGCACCGGGGGCGGCGGGCTGCTGGGCGGCATGGGCGCGGTGCTGCGCGCGCTGGCGCCGGCCGTGCGGGTGATTGGCGCGCAGAGCGTGGAGACGGCCGCCATGACGCACAGCTTGGCGGCGGGGCGCGTGGTGGAGATCCCGGTGACCCCCACGCTGGCCGACGGGCTGTGCGGGCAGATTGACGACGAGGCGCTGCACATCGGGCAGGTGTGCGCCGATCGCATGGCGCTGGTGACCGAGGCGCAGCTGGGGGACACGATGGCGTGGCTGTACCGCGCCACCGGCATGGCGGTGGAAGGGGCGGGCGCGGTGACCGTGGCCGCGCTGCGGCACGGCCTGGTGGCGGCTCCGCCGGGGCCCGTGGTGGCGCTGGTGAGCGGGCGCAACATCGACCCCGCCCGTCTCGAGGAACTGCTGGCCCGACACCTCCCCTCCTGACGACGGCCACCCCCCCGGGTACCGGCGTCAGGAGGGCGGCAGGCGCTCGCCTCTCCGTTCGTCAGCCTAGGGGCTGTCCGTCCGGGTCGGCGTGCCTGCCGGTACGGTATCGCCCGTGCGCCGGAGCATCCGGTGCGTGGGACGCCGTGTGCCGGTGGCGTGCGGAATGGCGGCGCCGCGCCGCCGGTCGGGGAGCGACGCGCCCCCCCGGCCGATGGAGGGCGGCCATGCGAGGGCGGGGAGGGCCACCACCGCCCGCGTGAGCGGTGGCGAGGTGTCCCCCGCCGGCGAGGCGGCCAGCGCCGGGAGCGGCGCGGCCGCGGGGAGCCCGGCCCGTCCCAGGATGCGGCTGGCCAGGTCGGCGTGCAGCCGGTCGGCGCCACCGAAGTGGACGGCGCGCGCCATCGCACGCTCCGCCGTGTGGCGGCGCCCCTCCGCATCGCGATAGCAGCGGCGGATGGCCTCGCCCAGCGCGGCAGCGTTCCCCGACGGAACGATCACGGCGCAGTCGGTGTCGAGGATCCCCCGCGTGGCGGGACCGTCGGAGATGACCACGCACTTCCGGAGCGCCAGCGCGTCCAGCATGGTGCTGCACCCCGTGGAGGTGATCGAGTCGCCGCGGATGGCGATCACCACCACCCGCGCGCCCGCCAGGTACGCCTCGAAGGTGGCGCGCTCGCCGTCGTGCTCGACCACGCGCACCCAGGGCGGCGTGTCGGGGAGGCGGCGCGCGGTCCCGTGCGTGCGCATGACCTCATGCTTCTGGAGGAGCAGCACGGTGGGCACCGGGGTGCGCCAGCAGGCGGCCAGGAAGCAGGCCAGGTCGCGGTTGGTGCGCCCGGCGTGGAGCACATACCCCTGGTCCCGCGGCAGCAGCGCCCCCTGCGAGGCCCGCTCCCAGACGTTGCACTTGAACGGCACGTACTCGCAGCGGGCGCCGATGCCGTAGTGCCGGTCCAGCTGCACGACGTCGCGCTGGAAGAGGTAGAACCGATCCACGCGCCGCAGCAGCAGCCGCGAGAGGAGCCCGCGCACCGCCCCGCGCACCCCCGACGGCTTTGGGAGGAGGATGTCGATCCCCACCAGCCGCGCGCGGCTGCGCGCCGCCATCAGCTGCCCCGCCACCTCCATCAGGAGGCGCGGGTGGTTGGCGATCGCGATCACGTCGAGCGCGCGGAGCGCGGCGAAGCGCTCCCGCATGGGCAGCGTGAGGACCGCCTCGAGCGGGGTGGTGCGCACGGCCGCCGCCTGGTGGAGCGCCGTGTCCACCCCCGGGATGTTGGTGGCGCACCGCAGCGCGCGCCGCGGGGCACGACGGGCCTCCGGCGCGGGCGCGCCGACCCGGCCGCCCGGCACCAGCGCCGCGTCCGCCGCCAGGACCGCGGCGGACACCGTCGCCACCCCGGCGTCGTCGTGGCTAGGCACGACTCTCCGACCCCGTCCCCTTGGCGGTGGACGGCGACACGGGACGCGACGGTTCGGCGGCCCCGCGCACGGGACGACCATCCTCGCGGACGGCGCCTTCGCGCGCCACGGCAATCGGCACTTCGCGCTCGGTCAGGCGGCCGGCCCGCGCGGCGCGGGACGCGGCGCTGCGCGACTCGCCCCCTTCGCGGCCGATGGCAGCCATGTGCGCGCGGTCGCGGCTCACGGTCACGCCGCCCTTGCGCCCCGCGGCGCGCGCCTCGTCGGACGACCACTCGTGCGCCGTCCCCTTCTCGTGGGCGGCCTTGCCGCCCCTGCTGGCGATCTCGCGCTGGCGCGCAGGATCCATGGACGCGAAACCGCGTCGGCTCTTCCCGGTCATCTGCCCCCCGGTGGTTGTGAACGTGGTGGGTGGTGTGCGAGAGTCCCCGGCGGAGGAGATCCACCGGTGCTGCTCGCTCGGGGCCACGCTCCGGCGCCCGCACCCATCCCTTCTGCAAGCCTCTTGCCACGACAGTGGCGGCGCCCTGGGTTGGCGCCGCGCCTATATTCGCCCACCATGTCGCTCCGCCTCCGCTTCCTCGGCACCGCCGCCTCGCGCCCCACCGTGGAGCGCGGCGTCAGCGCGCTGGCCATCCTGCGAGAGGGAGAAACGCTGCTCGTGGACTGCGGCGAGGGCACGCAGCGCCAGATGATGCGCTACGGGATCTCGTTCGCCTTCGAGGACCTGTTCTTCACGCACACCCACGCGGACCACATCCTGGGGCTCACGGGGCTGATCCGGACCATGGCGCTGCAGGGACGTGTGGCGCCGCTGCAACTATGGGCCCCCACCGGCTCGGCTCGCCTGTTGCACCAATGCATCACTCTAGGGGGTGAACGCGTTCCCTACAAGGTCACTTTGACCGAAGTGCCCCCGGGAGAGGCGGTTCGGCGGGAGGACTACCGGATGGAGTGCTTCCCCGTGGACCATGGAGGGCCCGGCGCGGTGGGGTGGGCGCTGGTGGAGGAGGAGCGCCGCGGGCGCTTCAACCCCGATCTGGCGCGCGCGCTGGGGATTCCCGAGGGGCCGCTGTGGGGGCGGATCCACCGGGGGGAGGCGGTGACGCTGGAAGACGGCCGGGTGATCGAACCCGGGGAGCTGGTGGGGGACCGCCGGCGCGGGCGGCGCGTGGTGATCAGCGGGGACACCCGCCCCTGCGACGCCACCGTGGCCATGGCCGCCGGCGCCGACCTCCTGGTGCACGAGGCCACCTTCAGCGAGGACGAGGCGCCCCGCGCTCGCGAGACGGGGCACAGCACGGCCCGGGAAGCGGCGGAGGTGGCCGCCCGCGCCGGGGTGCAGAAGCTGGTCCTCACGCACATCTCGGCGCGGTACTCCTATGACGCGCAGGAGCTGGAGGCGGAGGCGCGGGCGGTCTTCCCGCGGGCACGCGTGGCGCGCGACGGGCTGGAACTGGAGTTGCGGCACGCCGACTGACCCCCGGGGGATCGCCCGGGGGCGCGGCTCAGCTGCTCACCTGCCGCAGGCGCCGCAGGGCGGGGACGCGCCACGCCACCACCCCCGCCACCCCCAAGGTGGCCACGCCGCCCACCACGACGGCGGTGACCGCCCCCCACCAGCGGGCCGTCACCCCCGACTCGAAGGCGCCGATCTCGTTGGATGACCCGATGAAGATCTGGTTCACCGACGCCACGCGCCCCAGCAGCGCCTCGGGGGTGCGCGCCTGCAGCATCAGGCTGCGGATCACCACGCTCACCATGTCCGAGGCGCCGGCCAGCGCCAGCAGCGCCACCGACAGGGGGAAGCTGCGACTCAGGCCGAAGCCGATGGTGCACACCCCGTAACCGACGACGGCCAGCAGCAGGTTGCGCCCCGTGTTGGCGTACGGGGGCCATCGGGTGAGGAGGATGCCGCTCACCACCGCACCCACCGCCGGGGCCGCCCGCAGGATCCCCAGCCCGGCGGGGCCGGTGTGCAGGATCTCCGCGGCAAACACGGGGAGCAGCGCCACGGCGCCGCCGAAGAGCACGGAGAAGAGGTCCAGCGACAGCGCGCTCAGGAGCAGCGGGTCGCCGAACACGTAGCGCAGCCCCCCCGTGAGCGATCCCAGCAGCGGCTCGTTGGCCGGAGGGCGCGGCGGCGAGCGGTGTCGCACGGCCATCAGGCACCCCACCGCCGCAAGCATGAGGGCAAAGTCCGCCAGGTAGGCCAGCGAGGCACCGCCCAGCGCAAACAGGGCGCCCCCCAGCGCCGGCCCCACCACCGCGGCGAACTGCCAGCTGGCCGTGCGCCAGGAAATGCTGTTGCGGAACAGCACCCGGGGCACCAGTTCGGCGCTGAGCGCCTGGCGCGACGGCTGCAGGAAGGCGCGGGCCACCCCGCTCACCGCGATCACCGCGTAGATGAGCCGCACGCGTGTGGGAGCCCGCAGGGCGTCCGCCCCCTCGGCGCCCCCGATCCCGGGGATGGCCAGCACCCAGAGCGCCGCCGAGCAGGCCACCAGCAGCAGCAACGCCCCCAGCGCCACGCGGCGGCGGTCGCGCCGGTCGGCCACATGCCCGGCCACCAGCGCCAGCGAGATGGCCGGAATCGCCTCGGCGAGCCCCACCAGCCCCAGGGCCAGCGGGTCGCCCGTGAGCGCGTACACCTGCCACCCCACCACCGTCCCCTGGACCTGCACCCCCAAGGTGAGGAGGAACAGCGCCGCCACGTACTTGCGGAAGTTGGGCACGCGCATGGCGGCAAAGCCGTCCAGCGCAGGGGTGGCGGCGTCGGCGCCCGGTGGGGACGAGGCGGTCACCGCGCCGCGGCGCGGAAGAGGGCGCGGCGCAGGCGGGGCGCGCCGCTGGGCCCGCGCGGGCGCCAGGCGGCACGCTCCACCAGCCCCCCGGCGGCGGCCGATGCGTCGGCGCCCGACGCGCCCGCACGCGCGGGCTGGAGCGCCAGGGCGACGGCCTCCTCCCCCGATGGGCGGGCGACCACGTGGTAGCCCCCGGGGGTCCACCCCAGGCGACTCGAGTCGGAAGCCCACGTGGGGAGCGTGGCACGCACCGCCGCCCACCAGGCAGGGGGCGTCACGGGGATGGGGGGGAGATGCAGCGCCAGCGCCTCCCCCTCCCCCCCGGTCCCCGGCACCATGAAGGCCAGCGCCGGCTGCCGGTCCACGTCGGTGATGCCGAATCCCGCGCTGTCAAACCGGAAACTGCCCAGGACGTCGGCGGCGGCGCGGGCGCGCTCGTCCCCCGCCGCCGCCGCCGTGCGGATGGAGTCGGTCAGCTGCCGCAGCGCCGGCGGGGCGATCGCCAGGGCGCGCGCCGCCTCGGCAGCCCCCACCAGCGCCGCCAGCGGCACCCGCGCCCCCGACCGCACGTCCACCACGAACCGGCGCCCCTCATGGCGGTGCGACGCCCCGCCCGCGAGGTCCACGTCCAGCAGGTGCTCCACGGTCACGTACGGCCCGTGGATGTCCACGATGTCCACCTCGTCGGACACCACGGTGGACGGGTCCTCGGTGAGGGTCTCGTCCGCGGGGTCCACCTCCTCCTCCCGCGGGTGCCGGCGGCGCCACCGCGCCAGCTCCCCCGTCACGGTGCTGTCGGCCACCAGCGCCACCGAGTCGCGCCCGGCGATGTCGCGCGACCAGAGCCGCACCGTGGAAAAGGAGGCGTCGGCGTACTCGGCCCCCTCCTCGGTGACGAACAGCTCGTAGGTGCGCCCGTCCACCCGCGTGAGCAGCAGCGGGGCGCTGCGCACGCGCATCCCCTCACCGCTGCTGCGCACCCAGTAGGTGGAGTCGCCGGCAGCCACCAGGAACTCGGCGCGGGGCAGCGCCGACGGCGCGGCGCGTTCGCCGCCGCAGGCCGCGAGCACCAGCGCAGGCAGCAGCGCAGGCAGCAGCGCAGGCAGCAGCGCAGGCACCACCGCCAGCGTCAACTTCGCGCGCCCCGCCGCCACGCGGGACAGCGCCCCCGGGCGCCGACGGGACCCCACCTCAGCGCCCCCCGCGCGCCGTCTGGCGCACGACCTGGCGCACCCCCTCCACCAGCCGGTCCACCTCGTCGGCGGTGGTGTAGCAGCTGCACCCCACCCGCACGAGCCCCTCCGCCTCCACCCCCAGGCGGCGCGCCACGGTGCTGGCGTAGAAATCGCCGTTGGAGCAGTAGAGCCCCAGCGGCACCAGCGCGCGCGCCACCGCCTCCGAGGGAACCCCGCCCACGCGGAACGACACCGTGGGGGTGCGCGGCGTCCCCGGCGGGGGGCCGTGCACGGTGACCTCGGGGATGGCGGTGAGGCCGGCCCACAGCTGCGCCAGCAGCGCATCACCGCGGTGGTGCAACGCGGCCATCGCGGCGGCCAGCCGCTCGCGCCGCGTCCCCCCCTCGGGCGCGAGCGAGGCCAGGAACTCCACCGCCGCGGCCGCCCCCACGATCCCCTCGTGGTTCTGCGTCCCCGTCTCCAGCGACTCGGGGGGCTCGGCGGGCGCGGGCTCCAGCCGCGGCAGGTCGAGCGCCGCCAGCGCGTCGCGGCGCCCGCACAGCACCCCCACGTGCGGCCCGTAGAACTTGTACGCGCTGCACAGCAGCACGTCGGCACCGATGGCCGCCGCGTCCACCAGCGCATGCGGGGCGTAGTGCACGGCGTCCACCACGGTGAACGCCCCCGCCGCGCGCGCCGCCGCCACCAGCGGCGCCACGTCGGTGACCGTCCCCAGGATGTTGGAGGCCGCCCCGATCGCCACCACCCGCGTGCGCGGCGACAGGAGCCGCTCCAGCGCCCCGACCTCCAGCCGGTACGTGGCCAGGTCCAGCGGGATCCACTTCAGCACGGCCCCCCGCTCGGCAGCCAGCGCCTGCCACGGCGCCACGTTGGCGTGGTGGTCCAGCTCGGTCACCACGATCTCATCCCCGGGGCGCAGCGTGCGCCCCACGGCGCGGGCCACGTGGAAGAGGAGCGTGGTCATGTTGGCGCCGAAGGCGATCCCGTCGGGGGCGCCCCCCAGGAAATCCGCCAGCGTGATGCGCGCCGCCGCCAGCATCGCGTCGGTCTCCGCGCTGGTGGGGTACACCCAATGCGTGTTGGCGTTGTGGTGCAGCAGGTAGTCGGTCATGGCCTCGGCCACCTGCCGGGGGACCTGCGTCCCCCCGGGGCCGTCGAGGTACGCCACCGGGTGCCCCTGCTCGGTGCGCGCCAGCGCCGGGAAGTGCGCGCGGATCGCCTCCACCGAGGCCACGCGCGGGGTCATGCCGCCCCCCGGGGCGCGCTCGCCTGCGGCGCGTGTCCGCCGATCACCTGCCCCGCCCGCTGCTCCACCACCCGCACCGCCTCCACGTGGTCGGCCTCCTCCCCCAGCGCGGCGTGCGCCTCGCGCAGCAGCCCGGCGGTGAGTTCCAGCAGCGGCGCCGGCACCCCCACCTCGCGGCACAGGTCGGCGGCAATGGCCACGTCCTTGTCCAGGAGCGCCAGGCGGAAGGTGCGGGGGAAGGCGCGGGTGAGCACGCGCTCGGGGAAGAGGTTCATGCTGGCGTTGGAACGCCCGCTGGAGGCGTTGATGACCTCCAGCGCCACGTCGGCGCGCACCCCCGCCTTTTCGAGCGCCGCCAGCCCCTCGGCGGTCCCCCACAGCGCCAGCCCGAGCAGGGCGTTGTTGACCGCCTTGAGCGCATCGCCCGTGCCCACGCCACCGCAGTGCACGATGCGCGTGCCGAAGCGCGCCAGCACCGGGCGGACGCGCTCCAGCGTGTCGGCGTCGCCGCCCACCATCACGGTGAGGGCGCCCTTCTCCGCGCCAGCCACCCCACCGGAGACCGGGGCGTCCAGGAAGGCGATCCCCCGGGACGCCAGCCGCTCGGCGATGCGGCGCGAGGTGGCCGCATCCCCCGAGGTGCAGTCCACCAGCACCGCCCCGGCGGGGAGGGTGGCCAGCAGCCCGTCGGGGCCCTCCAGCAGCCCCTCCACGTCACGGGACACGGGGAGGCAGGTGATCACCACCTCGCGGCCGCGCGCCGCCTCCGCGGGGGTGGCGGCCACCCGGGCCCCGGTCTCCGCGGCAAAGGCGGCCGCCCGGGACGCGGTGCGATTCCACACCACGAGGTCGAGGTCGGGGTGGGCGAGGTGCCGGGCCATGGGGGTGCCGATGGCACCCAGCCCGAGGAAGGCGACGCGTGGCATGGTGGCAGGACGGGGGCGACGAAGCACGGGGCACGGGGCGCGCCGTGGTGGCTGCGGCCGGAAGCGGGCAGATTGCACCCATGGAGCCTCCCGCCCCCGACCACCCGCGCAGGGCCCCCCCCGCGGCGGACGGCGAGTCCGCCACCGGCGGGGCGCCTTTCAATCTGCCACCTCGGCGGGTGTTCGTGTACCTCGACGGGCTGGTGGCCGTGCATGCGGCCCGGGCGGCGCACACGGCGCTGGCGGCGGTGCCGGGGGTGCGCACCGCCGAGGTGACGCTGGCGGGCGCCGAGCTGGAGGTGGAGGGGGTGCTGGACGAGGAGGCGTTGCGGGCGGCGCTGGCGCTGGTCGGAGTGACGGTGCGGGTCGTGGAGGCGCGCCCCCGGCGGCTGCCGTTGCTGGCGGAGGGGGAGGGCGCGTGGGGGTAGCGCGAGGGGGTAGCGCGAGGGGGTAGCGCGGGGGCGGGGTGCGCCGCTTTGCGGGGCCGGGAGGCGGGGCTAACTTGCGCCGCGGCCGCCCTCCACGAGGCCGCCCCCACGCCGCCGTCCCGTCGATGCCGCCACGCCACCCCCACGACCGGCCGCTCGCGGCGCTGATCGTGCCGGACCTCCTCGAGCTGCTCGAGGAGCACCCGGCCAGCATCGGCCCGCAGACGGAGGAGATGCACCCGGCCGACCTGGCCGACGTCGCCGAGGCGATGCCGGAGGCGTCGGTGCGCGCGTTCCTCGCCGCGCTGCCGCGCGAGCGCGCCGCCGAGGTGCTGGAATACCTGGACGAGGAGCTCCGCACGCAGGTGCTGGAGGAGCTGACGGCGGGGGAAGCGGCGTCGATCATGGCGGAGATGACGCCGGACGACCGCGCCGACGCCCTCGACGAGCTGGACGAGGCCACCGCCGACGAGATCCTCTCGGCGCTGGACCCGGAGGAGAAGGCCGAGACCGAGCGCCTGATGCAGTACGCCCCCGACACGGCGGGCGGGCTGATGACCACCGAGTTCGTGGCGGTGGACGAGGCGCTCACGGTGGAGGCGGCGCTGCAGGCGGTGCGCACCATGGCGCGCGCCGGGCGGCGCGAGGCGATGTACACCATCTACACCGTGGACGGCACGGGCCGCCTGCGCGGCGTACTGTCGCTGCGCGAGCTACTGGCCGCCCCCGAGGGGACGGTGCTCAGCGACCTGGCGTGGAGCGAGGTGGTGAGCGTCCCGCCCGACCTCCCGCAGGAGGAGGTGTCCCGCGTCACCTCCAACTACGCCCTCGTGGCGCTCCCCGTGGTGGACGCCGACCGGCGGCTGCTGGGGGTCGTCACCGTGGACGACGTGCTCGACGTCATCCAGGAGGAGCAGACCGAGGACGCGCAGAAGTTCGGCGGCATGGAGGCGCTGGAGGAGCCGTACATGCAGGTGGGGCTCCTCCAGAACGTCCGCAAGCGCGGCGGGTGGCTGCTCATCCTGGCGGTGAGCGAGATGCTCACCGCGTCGGTCATGGCGCACTACGAGGACGAGCTGGGGCGCGTGATCCTGCTGGCGCAGTTCATCCCGCTCATCATGAGCTCCGGGGGGAACTCGGGGTCGCAGGCGACGTCGCTGATCATCCGCGCCATGGCGCTGGGGGAGGTGACGCTGCGCGACTGGTGGCTGGTGGTGCGGCGCGAGCTCCCGGCCGGATTGATCCTGGGGCTGCTGCTGGGGACCGCGGCGGTGCTGCGCATCGGCGCGTGGCAGGCCCTGGGGCTGTACGACTACGGGCCGCACCACGTGGCGCTGGCGCTCACGGTGGGGCTCACCCTGGTGGCCATCGTGACCATCGGCTCGCTCACCGGCTCCATGCTCCCCTTCGTCCTCAAGCGGTTCCGCTTCGACCCCGCCAGCGCCTCGGCACCGTTCGTGGCCACGCTGGTGGACGTGTCGGCCATCAGCATCTACTTCGGCGTCGCCTACCTGCTGCTGCGCGGCACGCTTCTCTAACCGCCCCCACCGCCCATGGCCCTGCACCTCGTCACCGGCACCGCCGGCTTCATCGGCTACCACACCGCCTGCCGCCTCCTCGACCGCGGGGACGCGGTGGTGGGGTTCGACAGCGTGAACGCCTACTACGACCCCGCGCTCAAGGAGGCGCGGCTGGCGCGGCTGGCGGGGCGCCCGGGGTTCCGCTTCGTGCGCGGCGACCTGGCCGACCGCGCGGCGGTGGAGCGGCTGTTCGCCGAGACGCGCCCGGCGCGGGTGATCCACCTGGCGGCGCAGGCCGGCGTGCGCTACTCGCTCACCAACCCGCACGCGTACGTGGACAGCAACCTCGCCGGGTTCCTGCACATCCTGGAGGGGTGCCGCCACCACGGCGTGGCGCACCTCACCTACGCGTCGTCATCCAGCGTGTACGGCGCCAACACCGCGATGCCCTTCTCGGTCCACCAGAACGTGGACCACCCGCTGTCGCTGTACGCGGCCACCAAGAAGGCCAACGAGCTGATGGCGCACACCTACAGCCACCTGTACGGGCTCCCCACCACGGGGCTGCGCTTCTTCACGGTGTACGGCCCGTGGGGGCGCCCGGACATGGCGCTCTTCCTGTTCACCAAGGCCATCCTGGCGGGGCAGCCCATCGACGTGTTCAACCACGGGAAGATGCGCCGGGACTTCACCTTCATCGACGACATCGTCGAGGGGGTGGTGCGCACCAGCGACCACACCGCGGCGCCCAACCCGGCGTGGGACCCCGCGCACCCGGACCCCGGCACCAGCGCGGCGCCGTACCGGCTGTACAACATCGGCAACAACAACCCGGTGGAGCTGCTGCACCTCATCGCCACGCTCGAGGCGGCGCTGGGGCGCACGGCCGAGAAGCGGCTGCTCCCGCTGCAGGCCGGGGACGTGCCGGCCACCTACGCGGACGTGGACGCGCTGGCCGACGCGGTGGGGTTCCGTCCCGCCACCTCCATCGAGGACGGGGTGGCCCGCTTCGTGGCCTGGTACCGCGAGTTCTACGGCGCGGGCGCCTGAGGGGGTCGCGTGGCGCCCCCGCGGGCGCGCCACGCGACACCGGCAAAGCCCAGCAGGAACACCAGCGCGAAGGAGAACCACTGCAGGGCGTACGACAGGTGCGGCCCGTCCCCGGGGGCGGGCGGGGGCACCCGCGCCGGGCGCGTCACGTCGCGCACCGCCGTGTCCCCCAGCGCCAGCAGCACCGCCGGCACCAGCGGCCGCCCAAGCAGCGCCTCCAGCGAGTCCCGATGCAGCTGGCGCACGGCGCGGGGCGCGGACGGCAGCCGCACCCCGCCGGGGCGCGGCGGGGGGAAGGTGGTCACCAGCGCCGCCAGCCGCAGGGTGTCCCCCTCCCGCGCGCGCACGAAGTCGATGGTGCGCCCGTCGGCCGCGCCCACGAACCCCCGCAGCACCAGCACCGCCGTGTCCCCCCAGCCGTCCCCAAGCGGGCGCACGGGCGTGAGCAGCTGCACCCCCGGCATCCCCGCCTGCGACCGCGACGCCAGCACCAGCTCCGCCGCATGGTCGACCACGCCGGCCACGAGCACCCGACGCCAGTGGGTGACGGCGGTGTCGGCGCGGCGCAGCGAATCCAGCGGCAGCGGCGGCGCCGCCCCGCGCCCCGCCACCAGCGCGTTCTGCCCGCGCCGCCAGTCGAGGCGCGCCAGCTGCCACACTCCCAGGCGCACGCACACCGCGACGGCGCACACCGCGAGCACCCCGAAGCCCCACAGGCGCCCGCGGGTCACCCGCCCCCCCCCGGGGCCACCGGCTCCAGCACCAGCACCGACAGCGGCGGCAGCGTGGCCACCACCGACTGCACGTAGCCGTGCTGCGGCTCCGGCTCCACCGGCCACTCCGGCGGGACGGCGTAGCCGCTGCCGCCGAAGGCCGGCGCGTCGGTGTTGAGGCGCACCGCGTAGCGCCCCGTCCCCGGGACCCCCAGCCGGTAGCCGTGGCGCGGCACCGGCGTGAGGTTGGCCACCACCACCAGGTGCGCGGCGCCATCGTGCCGCGCGTACGCCACCACCGATTGCGCCTTGTCGTCCACCGCGATCCACGCGTACCCCGACGGGTCGTGGTCGCGCCGCCACAGGCACGGATGCGCGCGATACAGCGCCCCCAGCGCCGCCAGGCAGTCGTGCACGCCGCGGTGGGCCGGGTCCTGCAGCGCCCCCCACGGCAGCGCCTCGTCGTGGTTCCACTCCCCCTCGGGGGCCAGTTCGGTCCCCATGAACAGCAGCGCCTTCCCCGGGCGCGTCACCATGTACGCCAGCAGCGCGCGCAGGTTCGCGAACCGCTGCCACCGGTCGCCCGGCATCTTCCCCAGCAGCGAGCGCTTGAGGTGCACCACCTCGTCGTGCGACAGCGGGTTGCAGAAGCGCTCGCTGTACTCGTACATCATCGCGAAGGTCAGCCGGTCGTGCACGCCGCGGCGGAACAGCGGGTCCACGCGGAAGAACTCCAGCGTGTCGTGCATCCACCCCATGTTCCACTTGAGGGTGAACCCCAGCCCCCCCTCCTCCACCGGCGCCGTCACCCCGGGCCACGCGGTGCTCTCCTCGGCCACCATCACCACCCCGGGGTGCAGCGACCGCACCGCCTGGTTCAGCTGCCGCAGGAACGCCACCGCGTCCAGGTTCTCGCGCCCCCCCAGGCGGTTGCGCAGCCACTGCCCCGGCTCGCGCCCGTAGTCCAGGTACAGCATCGAGGCCACCGCATCCACGCGCAGCCCGTCCACGTGGAACGCCTCGATCCAGTACAGCGCGTTGGCCACCAGGAAGTTGCGCACCTCGTGGCGCGCGTAGTTGAAGATGTGCGTCCCCCACTCGGGGTGGTCCCCCAGGCGCGGGTCGTGGTGCTCGTAGCACGCGGTGCCGTCAAAGCGCCGCAGCGCCCACGCGTCGCGCGGGAAGTGCGCCGGGACCCAGTCCAGCAGCACCCCGATTCCCGCCTCGTGCAGCGTGTCCACCAGCGCGCGGAAGTCGTCCGGCGAGCCGTGGCGCGACGTGGGGGCGTAGTAGCCCCCCACCTGGTACCCCCACGACCCGCCGTAGGGGTGCTCCAGCACCGCCATCAGCTCCACGTGCGTGAAGCCGAGCTCCCGCACGTGCGCCGCCAGCAGCGGCGCCACCTCGCGGTACGACAGCACGCGCCCGTCCTCGCCGCGCCGCCACGAGGGAAGGTGCACCTCGTAGATCAGCATCGGCGACGCCAGCGGGTCGGCCTCGGCGCGGCGCGCCAGCCACGCGGCGTCCCGCCACGCGTGCGACGGCTCGCCCACCACGATGGAGGCGTGCCCCGGCGCCTGCTCCATCGCGAGGGCGTACGGGTCGGTCTTGACGATCGTCTCCCCGGCCGCCGACAGGATCGCGAACTTGTACAGCGCGCCGGCCGCCACGCCGGGGACGAACAGCTCGAACACGCCGCTCGCCCCCAGCAGCCGCATCGGGTGGCGGGCCTCGTCCCAGCCGTTGAAGGTGCCGATCACCGCCACCCGCTGCGCCGTGGGGGCCCACACCGCGAACGCCGTCCCGGCCACGCCGTCCACCGTGCGCGGATGCGCCCCCAGCTTCTCCCACAGCCGCAGGTGGCGCCCCTCGTTGAACAGGTGCAGGTCCAGCTCCCCCAGCGTGGGGAGGAAGCGGTACGGATCCTCCGCCTCGCGCGTGCGCCCGGCGGCGTCGGTCACCTGCAGCCGGTACGCCAGCGGCAGCTTCGCCTTGGGGAGCGTCCCCTCGAACAGCCCGTCGGCCACCGGCACCAGCGGCACCTCGGTCTTCTTCACCCGCACCGAGACCGCCGCCGCGTCGGGGCACCAGGCGCGCACCACCACGCCCGTCTTGCGCCCCGGGCGCAGCGGGTGCGCGCCCAGCAGGGCGTGCGGGTCGCGGCAGGGGCCGCCGCGCAGCCACTGCACCTGCCCGGCGGGGGTGGACGGAAGGGTCATGCGGGCAAAGATAGCGGATGCCCCACGGGCGCCGGTCAGCGATACGTCTCGAAAAAGCCGCGCCCGCTCCCCGCCAGCGGCACGCCGCGCACCCGCCCCGTGATGGTGGCGGTCCCCGCCATCTGCACGAACCAGGGCCGGGCCAGCGCGCGCGTCATGCCGGCCGAGGCCGCCGCGCTCCCGCCGGGGACCGGCGCCCCGCGCCCGGCGTCGGGGCGGCGCGTGTCGGTGGCGATGGCGTCGTCCGCCACGAGGGTCACCGACAGCGTGTCCCCGTCGCGCGCGTCCACCAGCGTGGCGCGCGCCGGCACCGCCAGCGGTCCCTGCGCGGTGGCCACGGTGCGCGCCCCCTCCCAGCGGATCGTCTTGGGGCGGAAGAGCGCCAGGAACCCCTGCGCGTCCACCAGGTACGCGAACAGCGGCGTCCCGCTCCCCTCCTCCCCCGCCTCCGGCGTCACCCGTCCGTACAGCAGCGTGTAGTCGCCCGCCTGCGCCATCCCCCACTCCCAGCTCACCCCGCGCCACCCGCCCCAGTTGTGGTCGTGGTAGGCGGGCGCGTCGGTGAACGCCTCGCACCGCGCCCCGGCGCACACGGTGCCCGTGGCCGTGGCCCGGAGCGCCGGCACCACGTACCCCGACGTGGTGGCGCCGCTCAGCAGCGTCGCACCGGGGAACTCCGCGTGCGGCACCGGCGCCACGGTGAGCGTGGCGCGCAGCGGCGCCCCGCCGTCGGCGGCGGGGACGGTCATCGCCACCGCGTAGCGGCCGTCGGCCAGCACGCGCACGCTCCCGTCCCCCACGGCGAGGTCGGCGGAGGCGGTGTCGAAGCGCACCGCGGCGCGCGGCGCCAGCCGCTGGTAGCGGCGCACCGGACGCCCCCGCTCGTGCACCGTGGCCAGCAGCTGCCCGCCCCACCGGGTCCCGTTCACGTCGCCCCCCACGAGGAACGACAGCACCACCCACCGCGCCCCGTCGGCGGACCGGACGTTGAAGTAGTGCCACTCGCCCCACGTCTCGGGGTGTGCCATCCCCGGGGGCGGGCGGTGGAAGCGGTCCAGGTCGTGCCGCCATTCGGGAGGCGTGGGGGCGGCCCACCGCCGGTCGCCGTCATCGTCCTCCCACGCGCCCGCGCGCACGGGCGCGAGCGCTCCCACCGCGCGCGACGCCGACGGCAGCTCGCCCGCCGCGCGCACGGGGCGCTCCACGCCGTCTGGGGTGGTGAGGTACAGCAGCTTCCCCTCCAGCTGCGGCGCGGCCACCGCCACCGCGTCGCGCAGCCGCGGCGCCGCCAGCACCTGCGAGTGCACGAAGCGCGCATTGGGGACGGAGAAGTACAGCCCCCCCAGCCCGCCGGTGGTGAGCACCTCCAGGTCGATCCCCTCGGGGAGCACCGTGACCTGCCCGCCGCCCACCAGCTGCTCGCGGCTGGCCTGGCGCACCATTGCCTCCCCCACCGCCAGCAGCACCACCATCACCCCCACCCCCACGCCGAAGCCGCCGCACAGCAGCAGCGCGCGGCGCGGGCGCGCCGTGACCGTGCGCCACGCCAGCCGCCACGCCAGCGTCCACGCCGCGCGCCCCTCGGCAACGGGATCGCGCCCGGCGGGATCCCGCACGACGGGATCGCTCACCGCGACGCCGCGGCGCGCGTGTCCGACGCCACGCGCCCGTCCTGCAGCCGCACCACCCGCGCCGCCGCCCGCGCCACCGCCGCGTCGTGCGTCACGAACACCAGCGTGGTGCCGTCACGGTTGAGCTGCGCGAACAGCTCCAGCAGCCGCGCGCCGGTGTCGGCGTCCAGCTCCCCGGTGGGCTCATCAGCCAGCAGCACCCCGGGGGCGTTGGCCAGCGCGCGCGCGATCGCCACCCGCTGCTGCTCCCCCCCCGACAGCTGCGGCGGCCGGTGGTCGGCGCGCGCGCCCAGCCCCACGTAGCCCAACAGCTCGCGCGCGCGGGCGCGGCGCGCGGCGCGCGGCACCCCCGCCTCCGCCATGGGCAACTCCACGTTCTCCGCGGCGCTCAGCGTGGGCAGCAGGTAGAAGCGCTGGAACACGAACCCCACGTGGCGCAGGCGGAAGGCGGTGGCCTCGCGGTCCCCCATGGCCGACGTGTCGCGCCCCGCCACCCACACGCACCCGCTGTCGGGGGGCTCGATCGCCCCCAGCAGGTGGAGCAGCGTGCTCTTCCCGCACCCCGACGGGCCGGTGATGGCCACGAACTCGCCGCGCGCGATGGCCAGGTCCACGCCGCGCACCGCCGGCACCGGCGCCCCGCCCATGGCGTACGTGCGCGTCACCTGCGCGCAGCGGATCACCGCCTCGTCCGTCTCGCTCGTCATCCCACCGCCTCCTCGCGCAGCGCCCGCGCTATCGGCACCGACCCCGCCCGCCACGCGGGGACCGCCCCCGCCACCGTCCCCGCCGCCACCAGCAGCCCCAGCGCGCGCCACGCGGCGCCCGGGCTCCACACGAAGAAGTCGAACGATGCCGGGAGCCCCGGGAAGTCGTGGAGGATCCCGTTGAGCCCGCGCGCCGTCACCACCCCCAGCCCCACCCCCAGCACGATCCCGGCCGCGCTCAGCAGCAGCCCCTCCAGCATCACCTGCGCCACCACCCCCGCGCGCGGCGTGCCGATCGCGCGCAGCACCGCGATCTCCCCGCGCCGCTCGTTCACCGACAGCGTCACCAGCGTGGCCACCAGCAGCGCGCCGATCGCCAGGCTCACCGCCCCCAGCACGAAGGCCAGCTGCCGGAAGTAGCTGAGGCGCTCCTCCACCTGCCGGATGGCGGTCTCGGTGGAGATGGCCTGCACCTGCGGGAACGCGGCGGCGATCCACGCGCGCACCGCCTCCACGGTGGCCGAGTCGCCCGGCGCCACCCCGGCCATGAGGAGGGAGAGGCGGTCCGTCGTCGCCTCCCCCGCCAGCGCGCGCACCGCCGGCAGCGGGAGCGCCAGCACCGGCGTCTCGGCGGGGACGTAGAAGAAACGCCCCATCCCGGCCAGCACCACGCGCGCGCGCCGCGCCTCGCTGCGCAGCTGCGCGTCCACGCCGCTGGCCACCGCCAGCGTGTCCGCCAGCCGGCGCCCCGTGCGCTGCAGGAACGCCGCGTTGGCCACGGCCGGCACCACCGCCGCCGCCCCGACCGCCAGCGAGTCGCCGTCGGCGGTCCCCGCCGGGAGGTCGCGCCCCGCCTCCAGCGCGTAGTCCCCCTGCACCGCCCCCTCCAACCCCAGCGTGAACACCGACGGCAGCGGCCCCTCGGGGAGCGTGAGTGACATCCCCAGCGACGGGCTCACCGCGGTGATGCGCGGATGGGCGCGCAACCGCGTCACCAGCGCCTCC
>JAGWYS010000022.1 GCA_018969225.1 Gemmatimonadota bacterium
CCCGTGGGGGCCGCCTCCCACCGCGCCTCCACATGCCCCTGCCGCTCCAGGCGGTGCAGCACGGGGTACAGCATCCCGTCGGTCCAGTTGAGCACCCCCCCCGACAGCTCGCGCACCCGCTGGAGGATGGCGTAGCCGTAGCTGTCCCCCTCGCTCAGGATGGCGAGCACCAGGGGGGTGGAGGAGGCGGCGACGAGGTCCTTGCCGATGTCCATGCGACCGGGGGGAAAGCGAAAGGGGGAGGTGGTACCTTGAGCCACTGTGCATAGCAGCTCAAGGCATAAGGGAACCATACATTGCAGCTCAATGCATCGCAACCCCCGGTTTTCCACCTGGCGTATGGCGGTCCGGCCGCGGTCGGGCGTAACCTTCAGATCCTGTTCGGGATCCTTCCCCCGCTCCACCGTCCTCCCGGATTCCCATGACGCGTCGCTTTCCCGCCCTGCTGGCCGCGCTGGCCGCCCTCGCCCTTGCCCCCCTTTCCCCCGCCACGGCCGCCGCGCAGCCGGCCGCCGGCAGCGAGCTGGTGCGGCTCATCGAGGCCAAGCTCCCCGCCGTGATGCCCAAGGTGGTGGCCTGGCGCCGCGACCTGCACCAGCACCCCGAGCTGAGCTTCGAGGAGAAGCGCACCTCGGCGCTGGTGGCCGCGCACCTGCGGTCGCTGGGGATGGAGGTGCAGGCGCCGATCGGAAAGACCGGCGTGGTGGGGATCCTCCGCGGCGGCAAGCCGGGGCCCGTGGTGGCGCTGCGCGCCGACATGGACGGGCTCCCGGTGACGGAGCTGGTGGACCTCCCCTTCAAGAGCACCGTGCGCACGCAGTGGCAGGGGCAGGAGGTGGGGGTGATGCACGCCTGCGGCCACGACAACCACGTGGCCATCCTGATGGGCGCCGCCGAGGTGCTGGCCGGGATGAAGGCGCAGCTCCCCGGCACCGTGAAGTTCCTCTTCCAGCCGGCCGAGGAGGGGCTGGGCGGGGCGCAGGCGATGGTGGACGACGGGGCGCTGCTGAACCCGACCCCAAGCGCGGTGTTCGGGCTGCACGTGTGGCCCACCCGGGTGGGGTCCATCGGCGTCCGGCAGGGCCCCATCATGGCCGCCGCCGGGAACTTCAAGATCATCATCAAGGGGCGGCAGACGCACGGCTCGCAGCCGTGGTCGGGGGTGGACCCCATCGTGGTGGCGTCGCAGGTGGTGCTGGGGCTGCAGACGATCGCCAGCCGGCAGGTGAACGTGGCCTACCTCCCCAGCGTGCTCACCGTGGGGCAGATCGCCGGCGGGAACCGCAGCAACATCATCCCCGACAGCGTCGTGATGGTGGGGACGCTGCGCACCTTCGACGACGCGATGCGCGCCGACATCGCCATGCGCATTACGCGCACCGCCCAGGACATCGCCCGCTCGGCGGGGGCGACGGCGATCGTGGAGGTGGACAAGGGGGGGCTGGTGACGGCCAACGACACATCGCTCACCGACCGGATGCTTCCCACGCTGCGCCGCGCGGCGGGGGAGAACGGGGTGCAGATCCTCAACCCCGTGATGGGCTCGGAGGACTTCCCGGTGTTCACGCAGAAGATCCCCGGGATCTTCTTCTTCCTGGGCGTCACGCCCAAGGACCGCGATCCCGCCACGGTGCCGGTGAACCACTCGCCGCTGTTCTTCGCCGACGAGGGGGCGCTGATCACCGGCGTGCGGGCGATGACGGGGCTGGCGGTGGACTACCTGGCGATGCCGGCGGGGAAGAAGGCGGGGAACTGAGCGGGGCGGCTGGCACGGGATTTCCCGTTGGGAGGACGGTCGGTCATGGTCGCGGCGGGCGCCGCGGACCGTCGAGGCCGATCGTCCCCGTCCAGGAGTGTCCATGCCGCCTGTCCCGTCCCCCGCCACGCGCCCCCTCCGTTTCCCGCGTCCCCTCGCGCTGGGCGCGCTCTGCGGCGCCCTGGCCTTGGCGCCGGCGCTTGAGGCCCAGAAGGGCGCGTACAAGAAGGAAATCCCGGCCAAGCTCGCCAAGGAGGCGACCATCACCGAGGCGGCGGCCGCCGCGACCGCGCTGGCGAAGGTGCCCGGCGGTTCGATCATGTTCGTCGAGCTGGAGAAGACGCACGGAAAGCTGGTCTACACGTACGACATCACCGTGGCCGGGAAGAAGGGGATGGACGTGGTCGAGGTGGATGCGAAGACCGGGGCCGTGGTCTCGCAGAAGCACGAAGGGGAGCTTCGCGAACGGATCGAGTCGATGAAGGAAGGGACCCGGAAGAAGCCGCCCGTGAAGAAGTCGGGCGACTGACGTCGGCCCGGCCCTCCTCACGCGGACGGGGGGGGACCGGGGGGCGCCATGGGCGCCGGCGCCATGAGGTAGAACATCACCTCGCGGGGAGACACCACCCCGGCGATGCGCCCCACGCCCGGGATGTCGTGCGGCTCGAGGCACACGCTCCCGTGGGCGGCGCGGACGCGCGCCACGGCGGCGTCCACGTCATGCACGTGCATGTAGACCCCCCAGAAGGCGGGCGGGTTGCCCATGGCGGGGGTCACCGGCATGATCCCGCCGATCCCCTCGCCGCCGCACGACAGCACGGTGTACGGCGGGTCCCCCCCGGGGTGCGGCGCCGCCGTCCAGCCGAACAGCTCGCGGTAGAAGGCCACCGCGCGCGGCACGTCGCGGCTGAGCAGCTCGAACCAGAAGGGGGCGCCCTCCGCCATGGGATCGTGCTGCGCGGCGCCCCCGGGGCCCGCCTGCCAGAGGTCGATCCCTGCGCCTTCCGGGTCGGCGCCATCCACCATGATCCCGAGTCCCACCGGGATGGGGTCGGAGGCCCGACCGCCGAGCGTGCGCATGCGGGCGGCCATGGCCGCCGCGTCGTCCACCCGCACCATCACGCCGATCCCCGGGTGGTGCGTGGTGCCGTCGCCGGTGACGTTGGGAAAGATCCCCCCCGCCTGCTGGCCGTCCACGAGGACCAGCCAGCCCATGCCAGGGATCTCGCGGAAGGTCCACCCCAGCACGTCGCCGTAGAACGCCTTGTCGGCGTCGGGGTTGGGGGTGACGACATTGATCCAGCAGAAGTGGCCGGCGGGGCGTTCCATGGGGATCTCCAAGTGATGGGGCTGCCTGACTGGTGCGGATGCCTCCCGCCGTCCATACGCGCAGGCCTATGCCACGGTTGTGCCACGGGAACCGCCCGCGTTGGCGGCCGCCGCCCCGGGGCCGCAAGTTCCGGGGATCCCCCGGACTCCTCCCCCTGCCGCCCGCCCATGCGCTTTGCCCCGCCCCGTGCCGCGCTCCCTGCCCTGCTCCTGGTGGCCGCCTGCCAGGGCGGGGCGCCCGCCAGCAACGCGCGGCCCTTTGACGAGGGGGGGCGGCGCCTCCCCACGGGCGCCCGCCTGGACCCGGCGGGGCGGCTGGTGGACGTAATGCCGCTGCCGCTGGCGCTGGTGGCCTCCCCCGACGGCGGCGCCGTCCTGGCGCTGGCGAGCGGCTACTACCAGCAGGGGGTCACGGTGATCGACCGCGCCACGGGGACGGTGCGGCAGCGGCTGCCTCAACTGTCGGCGTTCGTGGGGCTGGCGTTCGCCCCGGACGGGCGGTCGTTCTGGAGCTCCGGGGGGAACGAGGACGTGGTGTACCGGTACACGTGGAGCAACGGCCGCGCCGCCCTGGCGGACAGCGTGATGCTAGGGGCGCTGCGCCCCCCGGCCGACGCCCCCAACCGCCCCTCGGGGACGCGTTATCCCGCCGGGGTGGCGCTATCGCCCGACGGCGGAACGCTGTACGTGGCGGAAAACCTGGCCGACTCGCTGGCGGTGGTGGACCTGGCCACGCGGCAGGTCACGCGCCATGCGGTGGGGGCGTACCCGTACGGTGTGGCCGTGGCCCTGGACGGGACGGTGTACGTGTCATTGTGGGGCGGTGAGCATGTGCGGGTGTTCCGCCCCGGCGCCGCCGGCGGCGGCGGGCTCACCGACGCGGGGCGGATCGCCGCCGGCCGGCACCCGTCGGCGCTGGCGCTCAACGCGCGCGGCACGCGGCTCTTTGCCGCGTCGGGGAGCACCGACCGGGTGACGGTGATCGACACGCGCGCCCGGCGGGTGCTCACAGCGCTGCAGGATCCGCCCCCCGGCGGCGTGCGCGAGGGGAGCACCCCCAACGCGCTGGCGCTGTCGCCGTCGGGGGACCGGCTGTACGTGGCCGAAGGGGACAACAACGCCGTGGCGGTGTTCGCCCTCGACTCGGCCACGGCCGATGCAGCCGGCGGTACGGCCCCGCGCGGGGGCGACCGACTGGTGGGGCGCATCCCCGCGGGATGGTATCCCAGCGCGGTGCTGGCGCTGGCCGACTCGGTGTATGTAGGGAACGGCAAGGGGCGCGGCACGCGCGCCAACCCTGGCGGACCCGGACCGCGCTCCAGCGCGCAGCGGCAGCGGGAGGGGCCCGCGGCGTCGGCGCGTCCGTTCCCCGACTCGGGGTACACCTGGGGACAACTGGGAGGGACGGTGATGGTGCTGGCCACCGGCGCGCTGGGGGACAGCGCGGTGGGGGCGATGGCGTCGCGGGTGGCGCGCGCGAACGGGTGGGACGCGCCCCCCGGGAGCCGGCAGGCCGCGGCGCGCCAGGCGTATCCGCCCATCCGCCACGTGGTGTACGTGGTGAAGGAGAACCGCACCTACGACCAGGTGTTCGGCGACCTGCCGCAGGGGGACGGCGACAGCACGCTGCTGTTCTTCGGGCGCGACGCGGCGCCCAACCACCACGCGCTGGCGGAGCGGTTCGGGGTGTACGACCGCTTCTTCGTGAACGCGGAGTCCAGCCCGGACGGGCACAACTGGTCGATGGCGGCCTACACCACCGACTACCTGCAGAAGACGGTGCCCAGCAACTACTCGCGGCGCGGGCGCAGCTACGACTACGAAGGGACCAACCGCGGGGCGATCCCCGAGGATGACGTGGCGGAGCCGGCCGCCGGCTACCTGTGGAACCTGGTGCAGGCGAAGGGGCTGACCTTCCGGAACTACGGGGAGTTCGTGATCCCGGAGAACGCCACGGGGCCGGCGCCAGCCGGCTACCGCGGCAACAAGCCGTTCCTGGAGGCGCACACCAATCGCGACTTCCCCGGCTACAACCTGGACATCCCCGACCAGGTGCGCGCCGACGTGTGGATCGCGGAGCTGCAGCGGTACGCCGCGCGGGGGGAGTTCCCGGCCCTGTCGATCGTGCGCCTCCCCAACGACCACACGGCGGGGGCGCGACGGGGGGCGCCGTCGCCGCGGGCCTACATGGCCGACAACGACCTGGCGCTGGGGCGGATGATCGAGGCGCTCTCGAGGAGCCCCTTCTGGGGGAGCACTGCGGTGTTCGTGCTGGAGGACGACTCGCAGAACGGGCCGGACCACGTGGACTCGCACCGGTCGCCGTTCCTGCTGGTGTCGCCGTGGGCGCGCGGGGGGGTGCACCGCCGGTACACCAACACCACCGACGTGCTGGCCACCATCGAGGAGCTGCTGGGGCTGGGGGCGCTGTCGCAGTTCGACCACTTCGGGCGCCCGCTGCGCGACGTGTGGGCCAGCACCCCCGACCTGCGCCCCTACACCGCGCTGCGCCCCACGGTGCCGCTGACGGAGCTGAACACGGCGGCCAACACGGTGCCCGCCGACGCGCGGGCCAGCGCGCGGCTGGCGCTGGAATTCGAGGACCAGGCGGACGAGGACACGTTCAACCGGATCTTGTGGCGCACCATCCGGGGCCCGCAGGCGCCCTACCCGGGGATCCGCCGCGCGCCGCTGCAGGCGCTGCGGCAGGCGGCGCTGCTGCGGTAGGCGGACGCGGCCCGCTAGGGATAGCTGGTGGCGGGCCGGTACACCTGGTGGATGGTGCTGCCGCTGCTGCCGCCGCTGGAGATGCCGCCCCCGGGCAGGTGAATGACGCCGTTCACGAACGCCGCCCCGGTCACGCCGTGCACCGGCGTGGGCATGTCGGGGAGGTGCACCCACGCGTTGCGCGCCGGGTCGAGGACGTCATGGTCGGGGAAGACGCCATTGGCGGCCTGCGGGTTCCCTTCGCCGCCGAAGACGTGCAGCAGGCCGTGCGCCACGATGGCGTTCACGCCGCCGCGCGGCTTGGGGAGCGGGGCCATGGCATTCCAGCGCGCCGCCGCCACGTCGAAGGCCTCGACCCGGTCGAGGGTGGGGGTGTCGAATCCCGCGCCCACCCGTCCCCCCACGACGTACACGCTGCCGCCGATGCTCACCACGCCGACATGGTTGCGCTGGGTGGGAAGTTGCGGGAGCTCCTGCCACCGGTCGGCGGCGGGATCGTACACGGCGAAGTCGTTGCCGCGCGGCGGGCGCCCTCCGGCCACGTAGATGCGCCCGTTCACCACCGCCGCGCCGCCCCCCGCGCGCGCGGTGGGCATGGGGGCGCGCGTCACCCAGGTGCCGCGCCGCGGGTCCAGCGCATACACGGTGTTCACGAACGGCCCGTCGCCGCCGGCCTCGGTTTGCCCGCCGATGACGTACAGCACGCCGTTGACCGCCGCCGACATGGTGTGGTTGAGCGCCACGGGAAGCGGCGGGCCCGCCCGCCAGCTGTCGGCGGCCGGATCGTACACCTGCACCAGCACCGAGCTGACGCGCGTGGAGGGGTACCCCCCGATGACATACACGAGTCCATCCAGCTCGGCGACCGACATCTCCGAGTTGGCCTGGAGCAGGTCGGCGCGGCGCGCCCATCGGCTGGCATCGGCCACCGGAGGGGTGGTCGGGGTGACGACCGCAGGGGCCTTGGCATCCCCACAGGCGGCGGCGCCCACGGCCCCCAGCAGGACGGCCGCCACGGCAGCCCGGGAACACCGCATGGTGCGGGAGGAAACGGAGGAGGACGTCATGACCGCTAGAGACGCCGATTCCCCTCGGCCGTTAACGCGGGCCCCAGTCCTCGAACTGGGGCATTCCCGCGGGCCCGCTCAGCAGCTCTTGCACTTGTGGCTGTTCTTCACGCCGAGCTTCTCGAGCAGCGCGATGGTCTCCAGGAACGGCGGCACGCGCTGCACGGGGCCGTTGGCCATGTCCACCGTGGTCTGCCCGGTCCGCGCCACCGCGTGCGGGTCGGCGCCCTTGGCCACCAGGTAGCCGATGACGGCGTTGTCGCCGCGCGCGGCGGCGTTGTGCAGCGGGGTGTAGCCCTTGAAGTCGCGCGCGTTGACGTCGGCCTTGAGCTCCTCCACGAGGTAGCGCACCGCGGGGAGCCATGCGTCGGGGGCGTGGCGGTGCGCATTGGCGGCGAAGCCCTCGCCGTACCCGGCGCCGGTGGCGGCGTGGATGGGGTACACGCCGGGCCCGCCGTCGGGAACCGGCGGGAGCCCCGACGGATCGGTGGCCGACCCCTCGCTGTCGGGCTCTTCGGCGCCCGGGTTGCGCCCCTTGGGCTTGTAGGTGGGGAGCGACGGGTCGGCGCCGTGGCGCACCAGCAGCTTCATCGCCTCCAGGTCGGTGGCGTAGGCAGCCCGCCAGAAGGGGGTGGCACCGGCGGTGTTCACCGACAGCTGGTCGAAGTTGTACGACATGTACCACAGGTGCTTCGACAGCCGCGCGTTGACGTCGGCCCCCTTGGCGATGAGCGCCTCCATGAGCGCCAGGTAGTCGATGCGCGCCTGCTGCTGCGCCACCGGGTTGGGGTAGGCGGCCTTGGGGGCCCACACCACGTTCACCACGGCGTACAGCGGCGTGGCGTTGGCGTCGCTGGCCAGCCGCGGATCGGCCCCGCGGTCCAGCAGCGCCTTGGCCAGGTCGAGGTGGCCGTTGATGACGGCCATCAGCAGCGGGGTGGTGCGGTCGCCTGCGCTGGCGTGGTCGATAGCCGCGCCGGCGGCGAGGAGCGCCTCCACGGCGCCGGTGCGGCCGTCACGCACGGCCAGGAGCAGCGCGGTGAGCCCGCCCTTGTTGCCGACGAGGTCGCCGTAGGTGGGGCCGCGTTCGCGGCGGTCACCGGCGGTCGGGGTGACGCGGGTGTCGGAGTTGCCGGATGGGGTTGGAGATGGAGATGGGGATGGAGTTGGAGTTGGGGATGGAGTTGGAGTTGGGGATGGAGATGGAGTTGGAGTTGGGGATGGAGATGGAGTTGGAGTTGGAAGTGGAGATGGGGTGGGGAAGGACTCGGCGTTCTTGAGGGCTTGCAGGCGGCGCGAGCGGGCGATCAGGAAGGCGCGGTCGGCCTTCTCCTTGGCGGGGATGTCCTCCACGCGCGAGGTGGCCTCGAGGTCGGCGCCGCGGGCGGCCAGCAACCGGATGGCGGTGGCGCGATTGGCGGCGGCGGCCCACATGAGCGGCGTCTGCTGGTACGCCCCCTCGCGCCCGTTCACCGCGGCGCCGCGCGCCAGGAGCAGCGTCACGGCAGCCGAGTCGCCGCTGGCGGCGGCAAAGTGCAGCGGCGTGGCGCCGCCAGAGCTGGTGGCGACGGTCACCGAGGCGCCCCCTTCCAGCAGCACCCCCACCGCGCTCCCCCGCCCCTGCCGCGCCGCCAGGTGCAGCGGCGTGTAGTTGCCGTTGCGCGTCACCGCGTCCACGCGCGCGCCGGCGGCCAGCAGCAGCCGCGCGGTGGACGCATCACCGCGCTGCGCCGCCCAGTGCAGGGCGGTCATGCCGTCCCCCTGCGCGGCGTTCACGTCGGCGCCGCCGCGCAGCAACGCGCGCACCGCCGTGCTGTCGCCGCGCATGGCGGCGTCGGCCACCGCCGACTCCCCGGGGGGCGACGGCGCCGCCGCCAGCGCGAGGGCGGCGGCAAGCCCCACCAGCAGCAGGCGCCCGCCGCGGGGGCGCGCCATCGTGACCGCCCCGCTAGGCATGGGTGAGGTCCATCACGCCGGTGCTGTCGCCGAAGGCCCCCAGGTCGGGCATCCCCAGCGTGTGCAGCATCCCCAGCATGGCGTTGGCCATGGGGGTGCCGTCGGGCGCCTTGATGTGCAGGTTGCCGGCCAGCCGCCCCCCCGCCTTCCCCAGCAGGATGAGCGGGCAGCGGCGATGGTTGTGGAGGTTGGGGTCTCCCATCGGCGACCCGTAGATGATCATCGTCTGGTCCAGCAGCGTGGCGTCCCCTTCCTGCAGCCCCTTGAGCTTGGTCAGCAGGTAGGGAAGCATGGCCACGTGGTACGTGTTGATGAGCTGGAAGTCGCGCACCCCCTTCTCGCCGCCGCCGTGGTGCGAGGCGGGATGGAACCCCTTGTCGGTGCCGCTCTCGGGGTAGGCGCGGCTGGTGCCGTCGCGGCTGAGCTTGAAGGAGAAGACGCGGGTGACGTCGGCGGCGAAGGCCAGCGCCTGGATGTCGAACATCAGCTCCACGTGCTCCTTGAAGCCGTCGGGGACGCCGGCGGGGGCGCCGGGAAGGGCGCGCGCCTCGCCGCTGAGGTTGCGCGCCTCCACCATCTGGATGCGCCGCTCCACCTCGCGGATCTCGGTGAGGTAGCGGTCGAGGCGGCGGCGGTCCTCCGCGTCCAACGTGCGCGCCAGCGACGCCATCTCGCCGGCCACGAAGTCCAGCAGCGACCGGCGGGTGCGCCGGCGCTCGGCACGGTCGGCGGCGCTTCCCCCCACGCCGAACAGCTTCTCGAAGGCCACGCGCGGGTCGCGGATGACCGGGAGCGGCTCGGTGGGGGACTTCCAGCTGATGGAGTCGGTGTAGACGCAGGCGTAGCCGTACGAGCACCCCCCTGCCTGGTCCACGTTCTCGATGCACAGCTGCATCGACGGGATGGGGGTGTCCATCCCGAAGCGCTGCGCATAGAGCTGGTCCAGCGACACCCCCACGTGGACGTCCGAGCCCTCGGTCTGCTTGGGGTGCGCCTGCGTCAGGAAGGTGGCGCTGGAGCGGAAGTGGTCGCCGCCGATCTCGGGGGGCGCCGACGGCTCGGCCTCCCGCACGTCGGTGTTGCTGATGATGGTGAGGTAGTCGCGCCAGGGCTCGAGGGTGTGGAGCGCCGACGGCGACAGGTCGAAGGCGCGCCCCGCGGCGGCAGGGGACCAGAAGTTGAGGCGGGCGCCGATGTCGTTGCTCCCCGCGGCGCCATGCACCATCTCAATGGCGATGAGCCGCGGCGCGCCCCCGGCCGGCGGCGCGAGGCGCCCGGCGGGGAGCATGGCGTTGAGGTACGGCAGCGCCACGGTGGCGCCCAGCGACTGGACGAACTGCCGCCGAGGGAGGGGGCGCGAAGGCAGGAAGGGCATGGGAGCGGTGTCCGGGAGGGGGGCGTCAGCGCAGCGCGCCGACGGCCCCGGAGGCGGGGCGGACGGCCTGGGAGGCGGGGACCATGCGGAAGCGGAACGGCTCGCTGCGCACGACCCCGAGGATGAGGTCGTGCAGGCGGTACTGGCGCGCGCGCGCCGCCCCCTCCACGCGGCGCACGGCCGGGCCGTCGTGCGCCTCGATGCGGCGCCCCGTGGCATACGCCATGAGGTTTGCCACGAACGAGCGGGCGAGGGGGATGGGGCGGCGCAGGAGCGCCTGCTGCAGGTCGGCGGGGCCCGTCACCGGGGTGCCGTCGTAGAACGTGCCGCGGGTGTCCAGCGGCACCATGTGCTCGCGGATGCGCCAGCGGCCGGTGACGTCGAAGTTGTCGAGCGCCAGGCCGATGGGATCGATGACCGCGTGGCAGGAGCGGCACGAGGGGTTGGCGCGGTGCTGCTCCATCCGCTCGCGGGTGGTGAGACGGCGTCCCTCGGTGTCCCCGGCGGTGGCCTCGAGGTCGGGGACGTTGGGGGGCGGCGGCGGGGGCGGCGAGCCCAGGAGCACCTCCATCACCCACTTGCCGCGCAACACCGGCGAGGTGCGGTTCCCCAGCGAGGTGAGGAGGAGGACGCTGGTGTGCCCCAGGAGACCGCGCCGTCCGGGCTCGGCATGCGCGACGCGGCGGAACTGCTCCCCCGCCACGTCGGGGATGCCGTAATGGCGGGCGAGGCGCTCGTTGGCCCAGGTATAGTCGGCGGTGAGCAGCTCCAGCAGCGAGCGGTTCTCGCGCACGAGCCCGGCCATGAACCGCTCGGTCTCCTCGCGCGCGTCCTGCGCCAGCTGGAGGTTGAAGTCGGGGTACAGGATGGGGTCGGGGTGGACCTTGTCCACGTCCTGCAGCCGCAGCCACTGCGCGGCGAAGCGGGTGGCGAGGGCGTCGCTGCGCGGGTCGGCCAGCAGGCGGCGCGCCTGGGCGAGGAGCACGGTGGTGTCGGCCAGCCGGCCGGTGCGCGCCGCGGCCAGCAGCGCGGAGTCGGGGGGCGCGCCCCAGAGGAAGAACGAGAGCCGCGACGCCAGGTCCACGGCGCCCACGGGCGCCAGCGTGCCGGGGCGCGCGGCGGCGGGGAGCGCCTCGGTGCGGAAGACGAAGTGCGGACTGGCGAGGACGGCCTCGAGCGCGGCGCGCACGCCCCCCTCGAAGCCGTGCGCGGCCGCCCCCTCGTCGTAGAAGGCCATGAGCGCCGCCACGTCCCCCGTCGCCAGCGGCCGACGGTACGCCTCCGTGGCCAGGCGGCGCACGATCCGCTCGGCGCAGGGGCGCTGCTCGGCCGGCGCCAGCGGACGGCAGCCGAAGATGCGGCGCCGACTGGGGGTGTCGGAGACGCCGGTGGGGTTGGTGGGGCCGGTGACGGTGAAGACCTTCACGTGCCCCTGGATGGTGATCGCGTCCTGGATGCCGATCTGCGTGTCGGGGAGGCTGTTGCCGATGGGGGCCATATTGTCGTTCACCGGCCCCTCGAACGTGCGCACGAAGGCGGCGGCGATGCGGTGCGGCCCCGCCTTCACGCGCACGGGCGCGGTGCGCAGGTCGAGCCCGGCGGGCTCGCTCTCGTGCATCCCGCGGTCCAGCACCATGGCCGCCACGCGCTCGCCGTCCACGGAGAACTCCAGCACCTCGTCGAAGGGGGCGTTGGAGCCCACCAGCTGCCCGATGGGCGTGCTGTGCAGGTTCACGTGGAAGACGTACTCGCCGTCGGCGGGAAAGACATGCGTCACGCTGATCCCGCCGCGGGTGCCCGCGGGGGCGCCCGGCGCCGGCTCCACCTGGTTGGCCAGCCGCGGCACCTTGTACGTGGCGGTGCTCACGGCAGCCTGCGGGTCGCCCACCGCCAGCCGGCTGATGGCGCTGGCGGCGTCGAGGTAGGCCTCCAGCACGGTGGCCGAGGGGAGCTGCACGTCAGCGATGTTGTCGAAGTTGGCGCTGCGCGTGTCGAGGGGGAGCCACGCCTCGGCGTTCACGTCCAGCGCCAGCAGGTCGCGGATGGCGCGCTCGTACTCGGCGCGGTTGAGGCGCTGGAAGGTGCGGCGCCCCGGGTTGGGGGCGCGGCGCACCGCCACCTCGCGGAAGCGTTCCAGCGTCTCGGCCAGCAGCTGCAGCGTGTCCCCGCCCGGGCGGGCGCGCCCCGGCGGGGGCATCATCCCGGTGCGCAGCTTGCCGATCATCTTCTCCGCGACCTCGGGGGCCACGGTGGCCACGGTGGCCAGGTCGACGGCCTGCAGCGAGAGGTTCCCCTGGCGGCGCTGGTCGCTGTGACAGCCGGCGCAGCTGCGCTGGATGACGCCGTTGAGCGCAGGGAGCGCGGCGGCGCGTGAGGCAGGGGTGGCCACGGGTGGCGCTGCGGGGCGGGCACGGACGCGGGCCAGCACCGGATGGGTGGCGGCCACCACGGGAGGCGGGGCCTTGCCGGATGCGGTCCCCGGACGCGCAGGGGGCGGGGTGAGGGGGCCCGCGGCCCCCAGCAGCAGCACCGGCGCGCCGAGGGCGGCAAGGAGGGGCGTCTTCATGACGCTCAAGCTGCGGCCGGCCCCGAGGGGTGGCAAGCGTGACGGGGGCGGGCGGTCAGGCCCCCACGCGAGCGAGGGCGCGGGGGGGGACGCGCGTGAGGCGCGCGAGCGCGGACAGGGCCCCGGGGAGCGCGCCGAACCCCGCCACCAGCGCCAGCGGCCCCCACCGGGTGCGGGCCAGCCGCTGCACCGCCATGGCGAGGCGCACCTGGCGGGCCACGTCACGGCGGAAGGCCCGCTGGAAGCGAGCCGCATCGCCGCCGGCGTTCAGCACCTCGGCGGCCAGGCGGCCGCTGTGCAGGGCGATGGACATCCCGTCGCCGCAGAAGCTGGGGATCACCGCCCCCTGGTCCCCCAGGCGGAAGATCCCATCGTCGGGCGCCGCGGGGGCAAGGTAGCCGTAGGGGACGTTGCTGATGGCCAGGGGGCGCGCCAGCAGCGGCTCGGCCTCCTCCATCCAGCGCAGGGCGGGCTCCTCGGCCAGCATGGCCTGCACCCCGTCCCATCGTCCCCCCAGCTCCTGGAGGCGTGCACGGGCCAGCAGCAGGCAGCCGTTCACCCGTTCCCCCTCCACCAGCTGCACCCCGGCGTAGCCGCCGGGGAAGGCCACCACCGCCACCACCCCGTCCAGTTGGCGGCGTAGCGCGGGGGTGGCGCGCCAGTACTGCTTGAACCCCACCAGGTCGTGCACCGTGCCGCGCGGGTCGCGCGGGAGGCCGGCCACGTCGTGCTTGCCGGTGGCCAGCAGGAGCGGGGCGCGGTGGGTGGCCCCCGTGTCCAGGATGGCGCGTGCCTCACCACCCGACGGTTCCACGCGGCGCACCAGCGCGGCCTGTGCCACCGCGGCACCGGCGCGGCGCGCGGCCTCGAGGAGCGCCGCGTCGAGGGTGCGGCGGGTGAGCCCGGTGGCGGCGAAGGGGAGGGGCGCCTCCACGGTGCGCGCCCCCACGCACAGCCGCACCGCGCGGATGGGGGCGCCCCCCAGCGCCGCCACGTCCACGCCCAGCGCGGCCAGGTGGCGGGACGCCTCAACCGAGAGGAACTCGCCGCACACCTTGTCGTGCGCGTCGGCCTGCCGCTCCAGCAGGAGCGGCGCATGCCCCTGCTGGGCCAGCCGGAGCGCGGCGGCGCCGCCGGCGAGGCCGCCCCCCACGACGACGGGGGAGAGGACCGTGCGCGTGGCGATCATCGGTGGCGCCCCACGCACAGCCGGAAGGGAAGGTGCCAGCGGAGGGTCACCGCCGATCGGGGAATGCGGGCGGCGTCCAGGAGGCGCTCCCACTCCGCCCGCACGAAGGCGCGGCGCACCGACAGCGCGCCGTCGTGGCGCACGATGGGGTCCCAGCGCATCGCGGCCGCCAGCAGGCGGTACCCCCGCCACGCGAGCGGGTGGCGGTGCAGGTCGTTCACGAACCACCCGCGCTGCGCCGTGTCCTCCATATAGCGGAGGAACGCCGCCAGCTCGCCATCCCCCATGTGGTGGGCCACCAGCGAGGAGATGATGAAGTCGGGGCGCGCGGGCGCCGCCTCCGCGACGGCGGCGGCCTCGCCGGTGTGGAAGGCGATCCCCAATGCGGGGTCGGTGGCGGCGCGGGCGATGGCGGCGGCGTGGGGGTTCTGGTCCACCCCCGCCAGCGTGGCGTGGCGGCCGGTGCGCCGCGCCCAGCGGGCGATGCGCCGCAGCATGTCGCCGTGGCCGGCGCCCACGTCCAGCAGCGTGAAGGGGTCGCCGGGGCGGGTGGCGGCGCCCAGCCACCTCAGGGTGGGCGGGGCGGCGCGGGTCACCACATTCACCTGGGCGAGGTCGCGCAGCACGGCGGCGAGGCGCTCGGGGGGGAGCGCCGCGTCATCCATCAGCTCCGCCTCGTCGGCGCGGCGCGACCAGTCGGGGGAGGTCACCACCGCCGGGTCACGCCGTGACGAAGCGGAAGCTCTCGGCCGCCAGCCCGGGGCCGAAGGCCACGCCGAAGCCGTCGGCGCCGCGCGGCACGGTGGTGCCCACGCCATCCAGCAGCCGCTTGAGGATGAAAAGGATGGTAGCCGAGGACATGTTGCCGTTGTCGTGGAGCACCGCGCGGGAGCGGTCGAGGGCGTCGGGGGGGAGGGCGAGCCCCGACTCGACGGCATCGAGGATGGCGCGCCCGCCGGCGTGGACCGCCCAGAGCGGGTAGTCGGCGGGGGCGGTGCCGCGCAGCAGCCCGCCGTCGTCGGGGCGCGCCACCTCCTGCTGCATGGCGTGCCGGATGTGCGCCGGCACCTCGGTGGAGAGGTGCATGGTGAACCCGTCGTCGCCGATGCGCCAGGTGATGGCGTCGGCGGCCTCGGCGAGGGTGGTGGCGCGGAAGTCGCGGAGGGCGAGCCCCGTCTCGTTGGCGGTGACCAGGGCGGCGGCGCAGCCGTCGCCGAAGAGGAGCATGGAGAGGAGCTGGTCGAGGCGGGTGGTGTCCTGGAAGTGGAGGGTGCACAGCTCCAGCGCCACCACGAGGACGCGGGCGGCGGGGTCGCTGCGGACGATGTGGTGGGCGAGGCGGAGGGAGGTGACGGCGGCGTAGCATCCCATGTACCCCACGACGGTGCGCTCCACGTCGGGACGGAGGCCGGACAGCTGGATGAGGCGCTGGTCGAGCCCCGGGGCCATGAAGCCGGTGCAGCAGGCGACGACCAGGTGGGTGATGCGGTCGCGCTCCGCGCCCAGGGCGAGCCCCTCGACCGCCTCCAGGGCGAGCCCCGGGGCGAGCTGCTCGAAGCGCGCCATGCGGGTGCCGGTGGAGGGGAAGGCGCCGGGGACGTAGAATCGCTCCCCCTCCCCCTGCCCCAAGTGGATGAGGGGGTCGAAGTAGGAGAAGCGGTGGGCGATGCCGGCGCGGGCCACCAGGCGTCGGAAGAGGCGGGCGTCGCGGGAATCCCCCAGCTGCTGCCCCACGAAGTGCACGAAGGCCTCGTGGACGTCGTGGGGGGGGAGGGCGGTGGCGATGCGGTTGACGTGGGGGCGGGGCATGGAGGTCAACCAGAGGGGCGAGGGGGGCGTTCCCCGCGGTGAAGGGGGGGGGCGATTGGACCGGGTGGTCTGGTAGGATTTCGCCCGCCAGCTGCCGATATTTGAAGTGTAGTTGTCGGCATTCAACCGTTTTGCCCACCCTTTGCGAGGTGCGAACCGATATGTGGAAGGAACTGTGCGACGACGCCCATGAGGCGCATGCGCTGACGGTGATTCACCGGGCGGTGGTGGTGATCGCGGTGGTGTTCTTCGGGTTTGGCGGGTACATGGTGAGCACCCGGGGCGGGGCGGTCGCGCCGCCGGATTCGCTGGCGTACGGCACGGCGACGGCGCCGGCGGTGGCCGACTGAGCGGAGCCCGGCCGGGATCCTCATCGGGATCCCGGCCGGGCCTTCGCCGCGGGACCCGTCGCCATCGGCGGGGCGGCGCAATCGCATCCGCGGGGGGCATCCGACACCGGGCGCCCCCCGCGTCGCGTCCGGGGGTCGTTTGACGGGGTTGGTGGCGGTGGGTAACGTCCCACGCGTTGGGATTGTTCTATTCCGCGTCCCACCGCGCGCCTGCGGCGCGCCCGTTCCCACCGGTCGCCCCCGTCGGGGCGTCCCGCCACCACAACCTGGTGCGATTCATGTTGAGACACCGCGCGTTCGCGCTCCTGCTGGGGGTGCTGCTGCTGGCACCGCCGGCGGCCGCCCAGCAAGCCAAGCAGGTCACCGGCCGGGTGACCGACGAAGCGGGGGCCCCGCTGCAGGGGGCGTCCGTGATCATCAAGGGGACCTCGCAAGGGACCCAGACGAGCCGTGACGGCATCTATTCCGTGCGCGCCTCGGTGGGCCAGGTGCTGCAGTTCCGGCTCATCGGCTACGCCGCGCAGGAGCGGACGGTGGGGGCCGAGAACGTGGTGAACGTGTCGCTGCGGAAGACGGCGGTGAACCTGGACCAGGTGGTGGTGACGGCGCTGGGGCAGACGGCCACCAAGCGCAGCCTGGGGAGCGCGCAGCAGACGGTCTCCGGCGGGGAGCTGGCGCAGACCGGGCGCGAGAACTTCATCAACGCGCTGGCGGGGCGGGTGGCCGGCGTGGAGGTGACGAGCACCTCGGGGATCCCCGGCGCGTCGTCGTCCATCACCATCCGCGGGGTGAGCTCGATTTCCGGGAGCAACCAGCCGCTGATGATCGTGGACGGGCTGCCGCTGGACAACAAGACGCTGAACACCGGGGTGCTGGCGTCGGACAACCCGGGGTCCGCGGTGGCGTTCAGCAACCGCAGCATGGACTTCACGAACCGCGCGGCGGACATCAACCCCGAGGACATCGAGGACCTGGTGGTGCTGAAGGGTCCCGAGGCGGCGGCGCTGTACGGGATCGACGCGGCCAACGGGGCCATCGTGATCACGACCAAGCGCGGCAAGGCGGGGACCGGGGGCTTCGAGTACAGCAACTGGTTCCGCTTCGACGCCACGCGCGCGCGGCCGGAGATGCAGCGGGTGTACGGGCCGACGGCGGAGACCGGCGGGCTGCTGGGGCAGTTCCAGTACTTCGGCAACCCGTACCCGGCGGGGACGCAGTTCTACGACAACGTGGACGGGTTCTTCCGGACGGCGGTGTCGCAGCAGCACGTGCTGACCTTCAGCGGGGCCACGGCGGACAACCGGCTCAACTACCGCATCTCGGGGAACCTGAACGACAACGTGGGGGTGGTGCCCACGGCGGGGCTGCGGCGCATCAACCTGACCGGGGCGACGCAGGCGCAGGTGAACAAGTACCTGAAGACCGACCTGTCGATGCTGTACGTGCAGTCGGACAACGAGCAGCCGATCAAGGGGGCCAACGGCCCGCTGCTGGGGCTGCTGCTGTGGCCGCAGACGGACCAGGCGTCGGACTACCTGTCGCCGTCGGGGCAGCGGCGGCGGATCACGCAGCTGGCGGCGTCCGGGGAGACGGACAACCCGTACTTCAGCGTGAACGCCAACCAGGTGAACGCGAAGACGACGCGCATCTTCCCCAACCTGGGGCTCACGGTGACCCCGTTCTCGTGGGGGTACCTGAAGACGAACCTCGGCGTGGACAACTACACCAACACCAACCTGATCCTGCGGCACCCGGAGAGCTCGTCCGGGTTCGCGAACAACGGGATCCTGGACGTGGCGGTGGACGTGACGCGGAACATCAACACGCAGACGATCCTGAACTTCAACAAGGTGAAGCTGCCGAGGCGGTTCACGGTGAACGGGCTGCTGGGGCACGCGCTGTCGGACTCGAAGTCGACGGTGAACGCGGAGAGCGGGCGCAACTTCCTGGACCCGAACTTCGTGTCGATCAACAACACCGACCTGGCGACGCGGTTCGCGCGGCAGTCGATCGCGCAGCGGCGGCTGGTGAGCGTGTTCGGGCAGGCGCAGCTGGCGTACGACGACTGGGCGTACCTGACCGTGACGGGGCGCAACGACTGGACCTCCACGATCCCGGTGGAGCGGAACTCGTTCTTCTACCCCTCGGTGTCGGGGTCGGTGATCCTGAGCGACGCGGTGCCGGCGATCGGGAAGTTCATGACGGCGAAGCTGCGCGGGAGCTACGCCGAGGTGGGGCGTGACGCGCGGCCGTACGCGTACCGGCCGTCGCTGGAGTCGAAGCTGACCACCGGGGGCGGGTACGGCTACGGGTTCACGGGGCCGAACCTGAACCTGAAGCCGGAGTTCGCGCAGTCGCGCGAGTTCGGGATGGAGCTGTCGTGGCTGGAGGACCGGATCTCGCTGGACGCGACGGTCTACCGGAAGGAGACGAAGGACCAGATCGTGAACGACATCCGCGGGAGCTACGGCACCGGGTTCATCCTGTTCAACCTGAACGGGGCGCGGACGAAGAACGAGGGCGTGGAGATCGTGGCGCGGGGCTTCCCGGTGCGGACCAAGACCACGAGCTGGGAGGTGATCGCCAACTACGACCAGTCGCGCGGCCGGGTGGTGTCGCTCCCCAACGCGCTGCCGGAGTCGTACGTGTCCGACACCTGGCTGTACGGGAACATCCGCAACGGCGTGGCGCCAGGGCTGTCCACCCGGTCGATGACGGGGACGTTCTATGCGCGGAACACGGCGGGGCAGCTGCTGATCGACCCCACCACGGGGCTCCCGATCCGCAACACGGCGTTCGTGGACGCGGGATACGACCGGACCCCGCTGTGGACGATGGGCGTCACGAACGTGCTCCGGCACAGGAAGCTGTCGGTGTCGATGCTGTGGGACTTCCGGCGGGGCGGCGACGTGTTCAACGCCACCAGCCACCTCCTGACGACGCGCGGCCTGACCCTGCAGACGCTGGACCGCGAGCGCCCGCGGGTCATCCCCGGCGTGCTGCGCGACGGGCGCGAGAACTCGGCGACGCCGACGGCCAACACCATCGTGGTCATCCCTCGCGTGCAGAACGGGTTCTACACCGGGATGAGCGAGGAGCTGTTCATCGAGAAGAACATCAATTGGGTGCGGCTCCGCGACGTGACGGCGCGGGTGCAGCTCCCCGGCCGGTACCTGTCGGCGCGCAACGCCAGCGTGTTCGTGCGCGGCACCGACCTGCTGCTGTTCACCAACTACACCGGGCTGGACCCCATCGTGAACGGCAACTCCGCCGCCGTCGGCGGCTCCGGCGCGGTGGGGATCGACTACGGGAACTTCCCCATGCCGCGCGGCTTCTCCTTCGGCCTCACGGTGGGGTACTAACCATGCGCCAGACCATGCGAACCATCCGTGCGACCCGCCCGGTGCGGGCGCTGCTGCAGGGCGCGCTGCTCGCCGGCGCGCTCCTCCTCCCGGCCGGCTGCCAGGAGTGGCTGGACGTCAACGACAACCCCAACGCGCCGCAGACGGTCTCGGCGAACCTGTACCTCCCCCCCATCCTGCACTGGGTGGCCACGTCGGAGCAGTTCGACGGGCGGTTCATCGGGCGCTACACCCAGAACTGGACGCTCCCGTCGGGGGGCGCGACGCCCAGCACCTGGGACCGGATGGGGTACGACCCGCTCTCGGACAACGGCGGGCAGCTGTGGCGCGACGTGTACTGGAACATCGGGCAGAACCTGGTGGACATGATGACCAAGGCCGAGGCCGAGCAGCGGTGGGACCTGCTGGGGATCGGCTACGCCATCAAGGCGTGGGGGTGGCTCAAGGTCACCGACGTCCACGGCGAGCTCATCATCAAGCAGGCGTTCGACCAGACCCGGTTCTCGTTCGACTACGACACCCAGGAGTTCGCCTACCAGGAGGTGCTGCGGCTGCTGGACCTGGCGATCGCCAACCTGAAGCGCACCGACGGCGCGGTGGACGCCACGTACATCGCCCGCTACGACCGCGTGTACAGCGGCGACCGGACCAAGTGGCTCAGGTTCGCCTACGGCCTCAAGGCCATGGCGCTCAACCACTACTCCAACAAGGCGGCGTACCGCCCGCAGGACGTCATCGACAACGTGGACCTGGCGTTCGCCAGCAACGCCGATGACGCGCTGCTGTCGTACACGTCCATCAGCTCCGACAACTCGGACGGCAACTTCTGGGGCCCCAAGCGCCAGAACATCCAGAGCTACCGGCAGACGAACTTCGTCCTGAGCCTGCTGAACGGCACGGTGTTCGGCGGCGTGGTGGACCCGCGCCTCAGCCGGATGCTGGCCCCCTCGCCCGACGGGCAGTTCCGCGGGTGGGACATCAACTCGGGGACGCTGGGGCTCCCCACCACCCAGCTGCCGAACAACTTCTGGGGGTATGCCGGGGGGCTGGGCGCCGGGCAGCCGTCGCGCTACCTGTTCGCCGACAAGAACCGGTTCCCGATCATGACGTACAGCCAGCTGCAGTTCATCAAGGCCGAGGCGGCGCTGCGGCTGGGGAACCGGGCGGTGGCGCTGGCGGCGTACACCAACGGCGTGTCGTCGCACATCGACTTCGTGAACGCCCGCAACCTGGACGAGGCGCAGACCCCGCCCCAGATCACGGCGGCGGAGAAGAGCGCGTTCCTGGCCAGCCCGGCGATCATTCCGACGGCGGCCACCCTCACGCTGACCCAGGTCATGACGCAGAAGTACATCGCGCAGTGGGCGTGGGGGCACGTGGAAACCTGGATGGACCTGCGCCGGTACAGCTACACCGGGCGCGACCCCGCGACCGGCGGGCAGGTGTACCCCGGCTTCGCCACGCCGACCAACCTGTACCCGGACAACAACGGCAAGATCGTGCAGCGCATCCGGGCGCGCTACAACTCCGAGTACGTGTGGAACCGCGCGGGGCTCGACGTGATCGGCGGCCTGGCGCTGGACTTCCACACGAAGCCCATCTGGATCACCCAACCGTAACCCGACGATGACGCGCATCCGAACCCTGACCGCGCTGCTCGCCGCCGTCGCCCTCGCCGGCTGCGAGAAGGACGCCATCCAGATCGACGACATCACCGCCCCCCCCACGGGGGCGTGGGTCAAGTTCTTCAACTTCGGGCTCAACGCCCCGCAGGTGAACTTCTACGCGGGCGACCGGAAGGTCACCGCCATCTCCTCCACCACCGGGGTCGAGTCCACGGTGGGGGTGGCCTACGGCAGCGCCGGGGCGGGCGGCGTGTACACCGCCATCCCGGCCGGACAGGTCACCTTCGCCGGTCGCATCTCGGCCACAGTGGACAACAACCTCGCCATCGCCTCCATCCCGGGGACGCTGGTGGACGGCAAGGCCTACTCGGTGTTCCTGAGCGGCCTGTACGATGCCACCGCCAAGCGCAGCGACGGCTTCGTGGTGGAGGACAACTTCCCCGCCGCGTTCGACGACACCCAGGCGCTGGTGCGCTTCGTCAACGCCAGCCACAACAGCCAGCCGGTGCAGCTCTCGCTCCGCAACGCCACCACGCTGGCCGAGACGCCGCTAGGGACGGCGGTGGCGTACAAGTCGGGAGGCGCCTTCATCGGCGTCCCCACCGGCGGGTACGACCTCCTGGCGCGCGAGTCGGGCTCCACGACCGTCCTGGTGACGCGCACCGCCGTGGCGTTCAGCGCGGGGCGCGTGTACACCATCGCCCTGCGCGGCGACGTGACGCTCCCGTCCACGGGCACCGCCACCAACCGGCCGTCCCTGGACAACACGCCCAACCGGTAACCCGCACGACCCGCCGGCCCATGTGGCCGCGAAGGAACCCCCGGCTTCGGCCGGGGGTTTTTTCGTGCGCTCCGTCCCGACCCCAGTCCCCGCACCCATGACCGCCTCCCTGCTCCTCAAGGTGTACCCGGCCATGCTGGCCGCCTTCCTGGCCCTCGACATCGCGTGGCTGGGCGTCGTCGCGCGCACCCTCTACCAGCGCCAGATGGGGCACCTGATGCGCCCGCAGGCCAACTGGGGGGCGGCGGTGCCGTTCTACCTCATCTACGTGGGGGCGATCCTGATCCTCTGCGTGCTCCCGGCGGTGGAAAAGGGTTCCGTCGCCCGGGCGCTCGGGCTGGGGGCGATGTTCGGGCTCGCCGCCTACGCCGCCTTCGACCTCACCGCGCTGGCGGTGCTCAAGGACTTCCCGGGGGGCATCGTCCCGGTGGACCTGGCGTGGGGGGTGGTGCTCACCGCCAGCGTGAGCGCCGTGGGCTATCGCGTGGCGGTGGCGCTAGCCCGCTAGCGGACGCGCACGCCGCGCGGCCTGGTGGGGCGCCATGGCGCTGCTGACGGCCGTGGTGGCGGCGGTTGCGGCCAGCTGGGCCCCCGACCGCCCCGTGGCGGCGCTCGCTCCGCGCTGGGCCCCCCCCCCCCCACCTTCGTGACGGTGGACGGCATCCGGGTGCACCTGCGCGACGAGGGACCGCGCACCGATCCCGTGCCCATCGTCCTGCTGCACGGCACCTCGGCCAGCCTGCACACGTGGGACGGCTGGACCGCCGCGCTTGCCCCCGCGCGCCGGGTCATCCGCCTGGACCTCCCCGGCTTCGGCCTGTCGGACGGCTTTGCCGACGGCGACTACGCCATCGCCCGCTACGTGGGGTTCCTGCAGCGGTGGCTGGACCGGCTGGGGGTGCCGCGCGCGATCGTGGCGGGCAACTCGCTGGGGGGGCAGATCGCGTGGGCGCTGGCGGTGGCGGACCCGTCGCGGGTGGCCGGGTTGGTGCTGGTGGACGCGGCCGGATTCCCGCTCGCCTCCACCAGCGTGCCCATCGGCTTCCGCCTGGCGCGGCTGCCGGTGGCCAACCGGCTGTTCACCCACCTGCTGCCCCGCGCGGTGATCCGCAGCAGCCTCCGCAACGTGTACGGCGACCCCTCCCGGGTGACCGAGGCGCTGGTGACCCGCTACTACGAGCTCACGCTGCGGGAAGGGAACCGCGCCGCGGTGGTGCGCCGGCTCACCACCAGGTCGGGCGCCCCCGACCCCGAGGGGCTCCGGGCGCTGCGCACGCCGACGCTGATCCTGTGGGGCGGACGCGACCGGCTCATTCCCCCGGATCACGCCGAGCACTTTGCGGCGCGGCTGGCGGGGAGCCGCGTGGTGCGCTTTGACGCGCTGGGGCACGTGCCGCAGGAGGAGGACCCCGCGGCCACCGCGGCGGCGGTGCTCCCGTTCGTGCAGGGGATCACGCGCTAGCGCGAAACGGCTGCGCGGACACCGGCGGCGGGTGGCGCTGGGCGCGCTCGAGGCGCGCCGCCAACACCAGTCCGGCCCCCAGCGGGATCCAGAAGGAGAGGAGGCGGTAGGCAAGCACCACCACCACCGCCGTGGCGTGGGCCACCCCCACCGCCGAGTAGGCGCCCACCATCCCGCCCTCCACGATCCCCAGCCCTCCGGGGAGGATCCCCAGCCGCCCCGCCAACTGTGGCAACCCGTAGCCGGCCAAGAGCGCGGCCGGGGGGAGCGTGTCGCGGACGGCCACGAAGAGGGCGGCCACGGTGAGCAGGTCACACCCCGTGTTGGCCAACGCGCCCAGCGCCGGCATGCGCCAGCGGCCGTGGGCCAGCTGCCGCGCCCCCTCCGCCAGCCGCTGCGCGGCAGCCTCCAGCGCGGTGGGATCCACGGCCCGCCGACGCACCGTCCCCCAAGCGTGCGCGGCCCATGCCGCCAGCCGGTGACGCCACCCCGGACGCCGGAGCGCCACCGCCACCGCCCCGCCAGCGGCGACCAGTGCGGCCGTCACCAGCAGCAGCGGCCACAGCACCACGTGGGGAACGATCCCGCGCGCCACGAGCACCATGGTGCCCAGGAGCCCCATCGCCAGCATGACCAGCGCGTTGAGGAGCGCCGGCAGCCAGCCGCACAGCACCCCGCCCTCCGGGCTGAGACCGCCGCGCCCCCCCCAGCGCATGGTGGCCCCGGCGTAGGCCACCGGACCGCCGCCCAGCGTGCCGACGGCACTGGCCGCCAGCACCAGCACGAGGGCGCGTCGGGTGGGCAGCCGGTCTCCCGTGAGGGCGGCCACGTGGCGCACCGTGATGGCGCCCCCCCAATAGCTGGCGGCCTGCGCCAGCACCGCCAGCAGCAGCCCCCACCAGCGCAGGGTGCGCAGCACCGCGAGCGACGCCTCCAGCGAGGCGAGCTGGGGCAGCAGGATGTGGACCGCCAGCGCCAACAGCACCAGCAGCCCCAGGGTCCGCCACCCCCGGCGCCGGGCGCGCCGCGCATCCTCGCGACGCTGGAGCGGGACGGACACTTCCTGCATGCCCCCCTTCCCTGCAAGGACACCGCCAGCCTCGCGCCCCCCGTCAGCGCGTGGACACCAGCCACCGGGTGCGGGGGTGGTGCGCCAGCAGCCGGGTGAGCCCCAGCGACAGCGCGAACACGGCGGCCACGAACACGACGTCGCCGGCCACGCCACCCACCACGCCGGCGACGCGAGGCACCACCGGATGGAGCAGATCCACCAGCATGGGGTGGACCAGGTAGATCCCCAGCACGGCGGGCCCCAGCGCCGCCACGCGCGGCCGCCGCAGCCAAACCGGGTTGGCCAGCGCCACCAGGGCCACGCCCGCCCCCACGGCAAAGGTCCCGGCCACGTAGTCCTGCGTCAGGCGCACGCGGCATGCCTGACGCAGCCACGTGAGCTCCACCACCGACAGCAGCGCCCCGCCACCGAGGAGCGCGGCCCCCAGGGGCACCCACCGGGCTGAGGGCGCGCGGCGCGCCAGTGCCATCCCCGCCACCACGCAGGGAAGCGCGAACGCGGGGCCGTTGCGCGCGTTGTAGGGGACCGTGATGCCCACGGGGGTGCGGGCGTAGGGATGGGCCAGGAGGGCGTACGCGCCAGCCAGCGCCGCCACCGCCACCAGGGGGCCCCACCCCAGATGGCGCCGCACCACCGCCGCGAGCGCCACCGCCGAGGCGAGCGCCGGCAGGAACCAGAGGTGTCCATTGGTCCCCTGCAGCAGCACCGTGCCGGGGTGGGTGGCAATCCAGCGGGCGTTGCGCCCCAGCTGCCCCAGCCACGCCTGCGGCACATCACCGGCGAACAGCGCGCCGTCAAACGGCAGCACGTACACCAGCGACCAGGCCGCGAAGAGGAGGAGGAGGCGCGCCACCATCCGGCGGGTGACCGGGTCGGGGGCGTCGGCCTCGGGGACCCGCACCCCCCAGAAGAAGCCGGCCAGCACGAAGAACGCGGGGACGGCGAAGCGCGCCAGCTGGTTGGCCATGGTGGCGGCGTTCCACGCCACCCCGAGCCGACCGTCCGCGTTGAAGGGCGTGGCGTGGATGACGATGACCGCCACGCTCCCGACCACCCGCAGGCACTCCACCGCGTCCAGCCGCGCCCGCGGCGCCGTGAAGGCCGCCAGATGGGGCGCCGTCATGCCGAGGGCGCTCGCACCGATCAGCGCCCGGGGGGGCGCAACGGGGCTCGCGCGCGCAGCACGCCGTACGCGGCCGGCAGCAGGTCGGTGGGACCCACCCAGAAGATGCGCGCCCCCACCTGCCCCGTGAGCGGCTTGGGGAGCGCCGCTATCGGGAGCGTGGTGCCATCCATCAGGCGGAGCCCGTACCCCGAGGGCTCGCGCACCAGGATGCCGTCCATCGCATCGGCCCCGTCGGCCGCGCGCACCACGAACCCGGTCATCCGGAAGCCGCGCGCCCCCGGCAGTTCCCCGGGGCCGGCCGTGACATCCCCCAGCAATGTCACCTCCAGGTGGTCGGCCCCCTTGAGCTCGTCCAGCGAGGTGGCGCTCCCCCCCGCGCTGCGCACGTCATGCACCACGCCCCCCGCGGTGGTGAGCGTGATCCGCCACTGCGGATCGGCGCCGGTGACGGCCACGATGCCGCGCACGGTGTCGGCGCCCACGGCGGAGCGGGGAGGCGGCGGGGGGGTGGCGGGACGCGAACAGCCGGCCGTGGCCAGGGCCAGCATCAGGACACCACGGCGGCCCCTCATGGCAGCCGCACGATGGCCAGGCGGGCCGTGGCCGGGAGCGGCCCGCCCCCCGCACCGGAGAGCCCCACCACCTGGTGCCCCGCAGGGGTGCCGCTGAGCAGGTAGTAGGCGTGCGCCCCGCCCCGCACGCCGGGGCGCGCGGCGGAGAAGCTGCCGAACGCCAGCGGCACCGGCACGATGGGGAACGGTGCGGGGAAGCGGCCGCGCCACGCCGGGTCGGAGTTGAGCCCCGCGTAGATGCTGCGGAGGTTCCAGGTGGCGAACGACAGGTCGGCCGCCCCCGCCGGCAGCCCCGGCAGGTCGTCGGTGAACAGCGCCAGCCCCCACTGCGCGATGAGGCGGTCCATGGGCACGCCGGCCACCGCCGCCAGGTTGGCGGTGCCGTTGAGCGCGGACTGGTTGAGCGCGGTGAGGAACTGCCGGTCGGTGGTGCCGTAGCGGTCGCTCGCGTAGCGCACCAGCGACCACACCGTCTGGTAGAACACCGACCCCGACTGTCCGGTGCCGTCGCCGTACGGCGACCAGTTCCACGGCTCCCCCAGCTTGGGGAGGATCTCGTTGAACTGGCGGCGCATCCCGTAGCTGGGGCGCCGCAGGGTGTCGGCGTCGGCGCACGGGGTGGCGGTCGGGTTGAAGTCGCACACCAGGCCGTTGTCGGCCGCGGTCCCCCACCCGGTGTTCCCCTTCCAGGGCACCCGGTGCAGCGAGTCGCGCACCCACACTTCCTCGGCGTGGCGCGCGGTCCCCTCCTCCAGCCACGACTGCTCGTAGGCCGGGGCGCCGTTGGCGATGCGCGCGGCGTGCGAGGCGATGTGCTTGACCTCGTGCACCACGGTGCGCCCCATGAAGTAGTACCAGCCGTCGGGGGAGGCGGTGCTGTTGAGGTTGGGGGCGGCCGTGGTGGGGACGAAGCCGTAGAAGTTCTCGCCGAAGTTGGAGCCCCACCGCCCGCTGACGCGCGTGAACTGGTCGCAGGTGGTGACGTAGGCCGCGGCGCCGGAGCCGTTGAGGCGCTGCGTGAACACCATGTTGAGCCGGCCGTCGCCGTCGGTCTCGCCGTCGCGGCGCAGCGGGTCGCCGAACGCCACGCGCACCGCCTCGTACTGGTCGCGGTCGAAGACGCGCCCCAGGCGGGCGTAGTTCGCGGCCAGCACCGGGGTGGCGCCGGCCTGCAGCGCGTTGGCCGAGTCCTCCCAGACGATGGCGCGGGGACCCACGTACAGGGCGCGGGCGCGGATCACCTGCGTCGAGTCGTTGCACCCGCCGAAGTTGTAGTAGAAGGTGCGCATGTCCCCCACGGCGGGGACCGCGCGGAGCGCAGGGCGCGGGCGCGGCGCGCGGGCGGCCCCGGAGGCCATCAGCTGCGCGAAGAGGGCGCGCTCGCGCTCGAGGTGCGCCAGGTGCGC
>JAGWYS010000243.1 GCA_018969225.1 Gemmatimonadota bacterium
ACGAGGTCACCCTGCTGGCCTCGCGCTCGCGCTACGGGGAGCCGGGGGCCGCCTTCCCCGCCGAGGAGGTGCGCGAGGGGATCCGCATCGTGCGGGTGGCCGCCGGGCGTTTCGGGAACGGCTCGGTGGGGGTCCGCTCGCTCGACTCGGTGCGCTTCCTGATGGCCGCGTGCCGGGCGGCGCTGCGGCTGCCCCGTCCGGACCTGTGCCTCTGCCTCACCACGCCGCCGTTCGTGGCGCTGGTGGGGCGGCTGCTGCGCCTGGTGCGCGGCACCCCCTACGTGGTGTGGGCGATGGACCTGTACCCCGACGTTCCCGTAGCGCTGGGGGTGTTGCGGCGGGACCACTGGGGGACCGCGCTGCTGCACCGCCTCGACCGCGCGCTGCTGCGCGGCGCGGCGCGGGTGGTGGTGCTGGGGCGGTGCATGCAGGCGCGCGTGGTGGCCAAGGGGGTCCCCCAGGCCGCGGTGCGGCACATCCCCATCTGGGCGCACCAGGCGCCCCCGTCGGCTGAGGGCACCTCCGCCGAGCACTATCGGGACGCGTGGGGGGCGGGGGAGCGGTTCGTGGTGATGTACGCCGGGAACTTCGGGCTGGTGCACGACCTGGACACGGTGGCCGACGCCGTGCAGCGGCTGGTCGGTCGCCCGGACATCCTGTTCGCCTTCGTGGGGGGCGGACCGCGCAAGGCGCCGCTGCTGGCGCAGCTGCGCGGCGCCGGGGTCACCAACTGGATCGAGGCGGGGTACCAGCCCCCCGAGCGGCTGGATGCGCTGCTGCGCGCCGCCGACCTGCACCTGGCCACGATGCTCCCGGGATTCGAGGGGCTGCTGGTGCCCAGCAAGGTGCCCGGGGCGCTGGACGCGGGACGGCCGGTGGCGTACGTGGGGGGCGCCCATGGGGAGGCGGCGCGGCTGGTGCGCGAGCACGACGCCGGCGTGGTGGTGGCCACCGGCGATGGCGCGGGGCTGGCCGCGGCGATTGCGCGCTACGCCGACGATCGTGCGGCCGCGCGCCGGGCCGGGGCGGCGGGCGCCGCCGCGGTGTCAGGCGTGTGGAGCGCCCCGGCGGCGCTTCAGGCGTGGGTGGCGCTGGCGGAGTCCGTCGCCGCGGGCGCCCCCGCCACCGTGCCGGACGAACTGGCCATGCCCGCCGCCGCGTCGCGATAGACGGCCAGGTGCGCCTGCGCGCTGGCCGCCCAGCTGAAGGCGGCGGCGCGGCGCATCCCGCGGACCGACAGCGCCTCCCGTGTCGCCGCGTCGGACGCCGCCAGCGCGCGCAGCGCCCGGGCGATGGCCTCGACGTCGCCCGGATCGAAGGTCACCCCGCCGTCCCCAACCACTTCCCCGAGGGCGGTGGTGGCGGACGCAGCCACGGGAACCCCCACCGCCATGGCCTCCAGTGCGGGGAGCCCGAACCCTTCGTACAGCGAGGGGATCACCACGCCGTGCGCCCCGCCCAGCAGCGCCTGCTTGTGCGCGTCGCTCACCCACCCCTCCAGCCGCACGCCAGGGATGGTGCCCAGGCGCGCGCCCAGCGCGTCGGGGAGCCGCCCGGCCACCCGGAGTGTCCATCCGGGGAGGTCGGGGGCCACCAGCCGCCACGCCTCCCCCAATCGCTCGAGGTTCTTGTTGGGGGTGACGGCGCCGAAGGCCAGCAGGTAGCGATCGGCGCGATCGGGGGCCCACCCCCCTGCCCCCTCCACCGTGCCGGGACCATGCGGAATGACCACGGTGCGCGGCAGCACCCACGGGTGGCGACGCCCCAGCGCCTCCCGGGCGAAGTGCGACACGGCAATCACGGCACGGGCCCGGGCCATGGCGCGGGGCACGGCCTGCGCGAGCAGGCGCCCCTTGAGGGTGCCGCCAAGGACGTCGGCGTAGTTGGTGTCGTGCACCGTCACCACCGACGGCGTTCGCCCCCACCAGGGGCCGTGGTACCCCAGCGAGTGCAGCACCGCCAGCCGCCAGCGGCGCGCCAGCACCGGCAGCACCGACGCCTCCAGCGCCACGCGCGCCGCCGGGTGCGCATCGGTGCCGGCCACGGTCACGCGCGGCCACGCCGCCAGCTCGGGGGGGCCCCAGTCGCGCGACGACGGGCGCACGATGAGCAGCGGCTCCACCGGGCCGGGGGCGGCGGCGAGGGCGCGCAGCAGCTGCGTGGCGTACACCTCGGTGCCGGTGACGCGCCCGGGGTTGAGGTACAGCAGGTTGAAGCCGACCCTCACGGGCGCCCCGTGGCGCGCGACATCGTGTGCGGCGCGTCGGTCGTCGCCCCGGGCTGCACTCGGCCGCGCCCCTGGTGCGCGCCGACCCGCGACACCGCCTGGGCCAGTGCGTCGCACGCCAGGAAGGTGGCCGCGAGCACCAGCAGCTCGCCCCCCACCGAGGCGAACTCGCTGCGCGGCACGCTGAGGAGCCGCCCCAGCGCCGCCAGGTACAGCAGCGGCCACGCCCCCGCCCGCGCGGAGAGTGCGCGCAGCGCGAGCGCCACCAGCACCCCGCCCAGCCACGGCCCCGCCACGCTCCCGAAGTTCCACACCGCCTCGGCCACCGGGGAGAAGCCGAATCCCAGCTGGTCAGCCACCCCGGCCTGCACGCTGAACTGCTCGGTGAGGATCACCGGCTTGCCCGCCCACGCACTGCGCGGAATCCAGAGCACCAGCGGATACAGATACGAGGCGCCCAGCAGCGGCGCGGGGGCGTTGGCCAGCAGCCACGCCACCACCTGCCACGGGAAGAGGAACTCCCCCAGCAGGTCGTACAGCGTGAGCAGGTCGGTGACGGACCGGTCGCCGCTCCAGGTGCGGATGGCGGCGAAGGCGAACAGCGACAGCAGCGCCGCGAGCACGCCCCCCAGCACCAGCGCGCGGGCGCGGGGGGTGCGCGCCGCCATCCACCCCAGCGCCGCCAGCGGCAACAGCACGCCGATGATGTCGCGCCGTCCGCCCACGCCCAGCACCGCGACGATGAAGAGCGCGGCGGCGCCCAGCGCCCCGGCGCGCCGCCATGCCGCGCCTGGCCGGCCGAAAGCGGCCGCGAGGCTCCAGAGCAGGAGCCCCTGGATGGCATAGCGCACCAGCCACAGCCGCTCCTCGCCGGTGGCCAGGTACACCAGCCGACGGTCGGCGCCGCCGAAGGCGAAGAAGAAGCCGGTGGAGACGCCGTACAGCACCGCGGCGACGGCGGCCGCCAGCGCCACCACGGTCACCGCCGCGCTGCCGTCGAGGGGGCGACGGGCGGCCCAGCGGGCGAGCCCGTCGCGCAGGGTGGCCATGGGGCGCGGTCGCCCCCATGCGAGGTCGGCCACCGCGAGGGCCCCCCACGCGCCGCCCATGAGCGCCAGGTGCGCCAGCAGCGCTCGGCGCACATCGGCCTCCCCCAGCGGAAGGCGGCTGTACCCCAGCAGCGCATGGACGGCCGGGAAGATCAGGGCGTGTGCCGCCAGCAGCGGCAGCACGGCGGTCTCCAGCCGCGCAAGGTCCACCCCGCCCCACGCGGCGCGCGCCGCCACCGTGATGGCCACGGTCAGCGCCCCCCACCCCCAGGCGTCCAGGGGCGTGGCGGCCTGGGCCACCGCCAGCTGCCCGAGCGCGGAGACGGCCACGGCCAGGAAGGGCTCCATGGCGGCGACGGCGGGGCGCGCCCGGGCCCAGCGATCGGCGTGCGTCATCAGGCGGCCGCGCCTCGGCGCACCAATGCCAACGCCCCCCACGCGCCGACCGCGCACACCACCCCGGCCACGGCACGGGACGCCGCCAGCGCCAGCGGGGAGGCCGAGGCGGCCGGGATCATCAGCAGGGCCCCGCCCCAGCCGGCCGCCACCGTCGCCACCAGCGCCCCGGTGGTCCACCCCCGGCGGTGGCGGAAGAGCAGGTAGTACGGAGGCACGGCCACGGCAAAGGCGAGGACGGCCATCAGCGCTGCCGTGAGCGCCGGCGTTCCCAGCGGGGGCCACTGCGGGCCCAGGACCCGCGGCACAACCACGGCCATGGCCACCAGCCAGCCGCCCAACAGCAACCCAAGGGTGCCGTAGCAGGCCAGCGCCAGGCGACGCACCTCGCGCGGCAGAGGGAGCGCGGCACCGTCGGCGGATCCCTGGCGCCCCACCATCCACACGAACGCCCCCCAGGTGACGCCGTACAGGGGGGTGGTGAGCTGGCTCACCACGCCATAGCGGGCGGCGCCGGCCACCCCCAACAGCGGGAGCGCCACCAGCCGGTCCATCGTGTGCAGCAGCGCGTTGCCGACCATCTGCAGGAAGAAAGGGAGGCTGCGTCGCACGGCAAGGTCGGGAAGGGACACGGGAACCGTGCCGGCGGCGGCGCGCGGCAGCGCGGCGAAGCGCACGGCCAGCCCGCTGGCGGACTGCAGCAGCAGCGCCACGGGGAGCGACCAGGCGGCGGCCAGCGCCCCCAACGCCAGCACCGCCCCCGACAGGCGGGCCGCCGCGGAGAGCAAGGCGGCGCGCTGCCACTGCCCGGCCCCGCGCAACGCGCTGATGGCCATGGTTTCGCGAAGGCGGCACCAGGCGGCCAGCGCACACGCGGCGGCGAGGGCGCCCATTGCGGCCAGCGGGAGTTCGCCCCCCTGCCCCACCGACCCGCCAGCCACCGCGCCCCACAGCAGCGCCAGGAGGGCTCCCGGGCGCTCGGCGCGGTGCAGGGCGGCCGCCGCCACCGACGCGCGCGCGTCATCGGGAACGGGGTGGTCGATGAGCGCGGCCATGAGCAGGTCGTTGCGCCCCAGCGACCAGAGGTTGGCCGCGGCCACCACGGCTTGCGCGGCCAGCCACGTGGCCACCTC
>JAGWYS010000023.1 GCA_018969225.1 Gemmatimonadota bacterium
CGGCGCCCCGACGGGCTGCTCAAGATCACCGGGCGGGTGAAGGAGCTGTTCAAGACGGCCAAGGGGAAGTACGTCGCGCCGTCGCCCATCGAGAACTACATCAACGAGCACGAGTACGTCGAGCTCTCGTGCGTGACCGGGGTGGGGCAGCCGGCCGCCTACGCCCTCGTGGTGCTGGCCGAGCACCTGCGCCCGAAGGTCACCGACCCCGCCGTGCGCGCCGACATCGAGGCGGCCCTCGGCGAGTGGCTCAAGACCGTCAACCGCCACGTCACCGAGTACGAGAAGCTGCAGATGTTCGTGATCGTGGCCGAGCCGTGGTCCATCGAGGCGGGGACGCTCACGCCGACGATGAAGATCAAGCGGTCGCGCATCGAGGAGCTGGCGGCGCCGCAGCTGGAGGAATGGTATGCCTCCGGGAAGCCGGTGATCTGGCAGTAGCGAGCGCGGGGGACGGGCGCCGCGGTGCGCCCGTCCCTGCGGAGGTGATCCCCGCCGCTCAGCGCACCCGGCGGAAGGTCACCCCGAACACCACCGCGCGCGGCAAGCCCGGCTCGCGCACCAGCGGCTGCGTGCCCGCGTAGTCGGGGTTGATGAACGCGCTTCCGGTGAAGCGCGCGTTGGCCAGGTTCTCCACCGCCAGCGACGCCACCGCCACCACGCCGTCGCGCAGCGTGCGCTCGGCCGTGGCCGCCGCGCGGAACTGCCGGAAGCCGGGGACGCCCACCGCGTTGCGATCGTCGGCCCAGTAGTCCCCCATGTGCTGCGCCCCCAGCTCCACGCCCAGCCACGACGCGGCGGGGGGGCGCCACCCCAGCGTGGCGTTGAGCACGCGCCCCGGCAGCCCGGCCACACCGTTGCCGTCGAAGGTGGCCCGCGCCCCCGGCTTCCCCAGGTAGGTGGAGTCCACGCGATACGTGTCGTAGCGGTTGCGCGAGAGCGTGCCGGAGAGCTGCGCCGTGACCCCGGCCGCCGTCTCCGCCAGCAGCGCGAACTCCACCCCCTGCCGCGACACCTGCCCCGCCGTGAGGTAGAAGCGCCCCTGGTTGTACGGCACCGGCTCGCCGTTCACCAGCGTGCGGTACACCGCCGCGTCCACCGACAGCAGCCGCACCGGGCCGCTGGCGGGCGCCGTGATGCGCCGCACCCCGGCCTCCACCGAATGGGAGAGGATCGGGTCCAGCAGCGGATTGAGCATCGTGGCGGGGCCGGGCAGGCCGGTCCCCGGCGGATCCACCTCGTTGCCGGCGGGGATCTCCACGCCGCTGCCGTAGCTGGCGTACACCGTGCTGCCGGCCACCTGCCACGACAGGCCGCCGCGCGGCGTCACGCGGGTGAAGCGGCGCGTGGCGTTGATCGCCGGCGCGATGTGGTCGCGGTAGAAGTACGCGAGGTCGTCGTAGCGCGCCCCCAGCAGCAGCGTGACGCGCCGCGTCAGCGCCACCTCATCCTGCACGAAGACCCCCGCGTTCTGCGCCCCTTCGGCCTTGTTGGTGGTGAGCGTGGTGCCGCGGACGTTGCCGGCGCCCAGCGTGTAGAACTGGATCGCGCCGTCCTGGAAGGCGAAGTCGCCCCCCGCGCGGAACCGGTGCTCCAGGCTGCCCAGGGTGGCGCGCGTCCCCCACGCCAGGCTGCCCCCGGTGTGGATGCGCGTGAAGTCGCGGAAGGTGCCGCGCTCGGAGCGCTGCAGCAGCTTCGGGTTCACGAACACCATGCCGCTCACGTCGTGCCGCGTCCCCACCGGCTGGTCCAGCGTGAGCCCCAGCCGCATCACGCGGTTGAAGCGCCGCTCGTCGCGGCTGGCATAGGTGGCGTTGGCCTGCTGCGGATTGTCGGCTTCCTGCGCCGGGGTCAGCGGCCCCGGAAGGCGGAACAGGTTGCTGGCGGCCGCCAGCTGCACTCCCAGCCGTCCGCCGCCGGCCAGCGGCGCGGTGCCCCCCGCCACGGCGGTGGTGCGCGACGCCTGCGACTGCGCGCGCCACCCGGCAAAGGTGGTGCGCGTCACCGCCCCCCACACCTTCCCAGCCCCAAGCGCCGTGCCACCGCGCGCCGTGGTGCGCAGCAGCCCGAAGCTCCCCGCCTGCTGCGCCAGTTCGCCGAAGCGCGTGGCGAACTCGGGCATCGTGCTCAGGCTCACGATCCCGCCGGCGGCGTTGCCGTAGGCGGCGCTGCCGTTGGAACGGAGCACCTCGATGCGCGTGATGCCGGCCAGGTCCACCTGGTCGAAGGAGGTGCGGCCGTCCGGCTCGGTCTCCGGGATGCCGTCCAGCAGCACGCGCACGCCGCGCGACGTCCCGGCGTTGGAGCGGTCCCCCGCCCCGCGCGCGCCGAAGCCGCGGATGGTGAGGCGGATGTCCTGCGTGCCGTAGCGGCTGAGCGCCACCACGCCGGGGACCTGGGTGAGCGCCTGGTCCAGCCCGAACCCCGACCGGGTGCCCCACTGGTCGGGGCGCACCACGCTCACCGCAAAGGGGACGCGCGTGAGCGAGCGGGGCTCGCGGGTGGCGGTGACCACCACGGTATCCACACGCCGCGTGGTGTCACGGGCCGGCGCTTGCGCCGGGAGGAGGCGGGGGGCCCCGGCCAGCAGCAGCGCCGGCACGACGAGGGGGCGGAGGGGGGCGAAGCGGCGCGACATGGCGGGGGTCGGACGGTGACGAAGAGACAACCGAGAACCCCGACGATAATGAACGATTCATGAATCGTCCAGAAATATACCACATCGCTGCACGCGGATGTCAGGCCGCCAGGTCCGCCTCCACGGGCAGCGTCACCCGAAACACGGTCTGTCCCGGGACCGACCGCACCAGCTCCAACGCCCCGCCGTGCAGCTCCACAATGCGACGCGCAATCGCCAACCCCAGCCCCGCCCCGCCCGGGTCCCCGTCTCCCGCGGGCCGCGCCCGGTCGCCGCGCACGAACCGGTCGAAGATCCGCGGCTGCACCTCGTCGGGGATCCCGGGGCCCTCGTCGGTGACGGTCACCGCGCAGCGTCCCGCCGTCGCCTCTTCCATCGCCACCGCCACCGCGGTCCCCGGCGGCGCATGCTTGAGGGCGTTGTCCAGCAGGTTGAGCAGCACGCGCCCCAGCATCTCGGCGTCCCCGCGCAGCGGGGCCTGCACCAGCGCCGGCACCACCACCCGCACGCCGCGCTGCGCCGCCAGCTGCTGCACCCCGCGCGCGGCCTCGTGCACCACCTCCTCCAGGTACAGCGGCGCGCGGCGCAGCGGCAGCTGCCCCGCGTCGGCGCGCGCCAGCAGGAACAGGTCGTCCACGATGCGCGTGAGCCGCAGCGACGACGCACGCACCGTCTCCAGCGCCTCGCGGTACTCGGGTTCCGCGCGATGCGCGCGCGCCAGCGTGACCTCCGCCTCGGTGCGCACGATGGCGGTGGGGGTGCGCAACTCGTGCGACGCGTCGGCCATGAAGCGCCGCTGCTGCTCGAACGCCCCCTCCAGCCGGTCCAGCAGCGCGTTGATCACCGTGGCCAGCCGCGTCAGCTCCTCGCCCCCGGCCACCGGGAGCCGCTCGCTGAGCGTCGCGGCCCCCAGCGCCGCCGCGCGCTCCGCCATCGCCGCCACCGGGCGCAACCCGCGACGCGCCACCACCAGCCCGCCCAGCGCGGCCAGCCCCAGCAGCACCGGCGCCGCCAGCAGGAACACGGCGCGGATGCGCACCAGCACCGCCTCCTCCTCGCGGCGCGGGTAGGCCGCCTCCACGGTGAAGGGCGCGCCGTCCAGCACCACGGCGCGGCGCAGCACGCGCGCCTCCGTCCCCGGGGGCGCCCCCTCGCTGACCGCCACCAGCGCCCCCCGGCCGTCGCGCACCGCGATGTGCAGGTCCTTGAAGTGCACCTCGCGCACCGTGGAGCGCACCGTCTCCACCGGGTCCCCCCGCACGAACCGCTCGGCGCGCAGCTCGCGGGTGAACGCCGCCACGGCGTCCTCCATGAATCGCTCCGTTCCCGTGCGCAGCGCCGATGCGAAGGCCACGTACCCCAGCAGCTCGAACGCCAGGAAGGGGACGCCCAGCACGATGGTGTACCACAGCGTCAGCCGCCCGCGCAGCGTGGTGGGGCGCCACGCCATCAGTCAGCCCGCGTCCAGGCGGAAGCCCGCGCCGCGCACGGTGGTGAGCACGGGGGCGCCGGGGATCCCCTCCAGCTTGCGGCGGATCCGCGCCGCGTACACGTCGATGATGTTGGAGTACGACCCCGGCGCCTCCTCCCACACCGCGGTCATCAGGTCGCCGCGCGACACCACCCGCCCCGCCTGCCGGACGAGGTGCGCCAGGATGTCGAACTCGCGCGCGGTGAGCGCCAGCGGCTGCTCCCCCACGCGCGCCTCGCGCCGCTCGGGGTCGAGGGCCAGCGCGCCCGCAACCAGCAGCGCCGCCCCCGGCCCCCTGTGGCGCCGCGTGAGGGCACGCAGGCGCGCCACCAGCTCGCCGAAGGCGAAGGGCTTGGTGAGGTAGTCGTCCCCCCCGGCCTCCAGCCCGGCAATCCGGTCTTCCACGGCGTCCAGTGCCGTGAGCATGAGGATGGGGATGCCGTGCCCCTCGCGCCGCACGGTGCGGCACACCTCCAGCCCGCCCATCCCGGGCAGGAGGAGATCCAGCAGCAGCACATCGTGGCCGCCGGCGCGCACCAGCCGCAGCGCCTCGGGGCCCGTCTCCGCCACGGTCACCTCGTGGCCGGCCTCGCGCAGCCCGCGCGCCACGCTGGTGCGCAGCTGGGCGTCGTCTTCGGCGAAGGCAATGCGCATGGGGCGAATCTAGCGCACGCCCCCTTGCCAACGGGGGGCTCCCGGGCACGTCTTTGGTGACGATGCCCACGCACCCGCCCCGCCCCAGCGCCTTGGCGCTCCCCCCCCTGACGGTCGCCGCCGCCACCATCGCCCTGGCCACCCTGGCGGCCTGCACCCCCTCCGCCCCGGCGGCGCCGGCAACGCCCCCGCCCCCCCCGCCGCCCCCCGTCACCACCACGGTGGACACCGCGTGGACGGCGCGCCTCCAGCGCGCCCTCGACAGCACCGTGCGCGCCGTCCCCCTGCGCGGGCTCTCGGCCGCCGTGGTGCTCGCCGACGGGCGCGTCTGGCGCGGCGTGGCGGGGTTCTCCGTCCCCGGCGTCCCCATGGACACCGCCATGCGCCTGGGGATCGGCAGCATCTCGAAAAGCATCACGGCCACGCTGCTGGTGCGGCTCACGGAGCGCGGGCGGCTGTCGCTGGACGATCCCGTGAGTCGCTGGCTCTCCCCCATCCCGCACGTGGATCCGGCCATCACGGTGCGCCAGCTCCTCAACCACACCAGCGGCGTCTTCGACGTCACCGACGCCCCGGGCTATCGCGACTCCATCCTGGCCAACGTGAACGCCCGCTGGACCCCGCAGCGGATGCTCGCGCTGCTGCGTCCCCCGCTCTTCGCCCGGGGGACGGGGTGGAGCTACTCCAACACCAACTACCAGCTGGCGGGGCTGGTGGCCGAGGCGGTCGGCGGGCGCCCGCTGCACGTGCAGGTGCGCGACGAGGAGCTGGTGCCGCTGGGGCTCACCGCCCCCTTCCTGGACCAGTACGAGACCCCCACGGGGCCGCTTCCGGGCGGTTGGGTGGGGGGCGCCATGAACGTCATGGACACGCGCATCTCCACCTACACGGCCGCGTGGGCCGCTGGGGCGTACTTCTCCACCCCGGAGGCGCTCGCCCGCTGGTGGCAGGGGCTCATGACCGGACGGCTGGTGGGGCCCGCGTCGCTGGCCGCGATGATGACCACCGCAGGCCCCGAGGGATACGGGCTGGGGATCGTGCGCCGGCAGCTGGCAGGGCGCCAGGTGTGGTCGCACACCGGGGAGATCCGCGGCTTCTCGTCGGTGGCGGCGCACGACGCGGCGGGGCGCTTCACGGTGGTGGTGATCGCCAACGAGAACCCGGCGCCGGTGACCCTCCTCGCCGGCACGATGGTGTCGATAGCCGCGGGGGTGGCGGTGCCGTGAGGCGGTGCCGTGAGGCGGCGCGGGGGCGGCGGCACGACCCACGCGCCACCGCCCCCGCGCGCCCTCCCGCGTACCCCCGTGCCTACTGCAGCGTCTTCGCCCCCAGCACGTGCTTCGCGAAGAACGCCAGCTCGCGCGCCAGCTTGTCCGCCTGGTGCCGGGGCTCCAGCAACCCGTGCGGCTCGCGCGGGAAGAACACCAGCTCCACGGGGACGTCGTTCTTCTTGAGCCCCATGTACAGCTCCTGCGCCTGTCCCACCGGCACGCGCGTGTCCACCTGCCCGTGCAGGATCAGCGTGGGCGTCCGCGCCTTCTTGATGTGCACCATCGCCGAGGCCCGCCGATACGCCTGCTCGTCGTCCCACGGCTCGGCGCCGAAGTAGTCCTCCAGCACCATCTGCAGGTCGTTGGTGGAGTACATCGAGTACATGTTGGTGAGCCCCGCCCCCACCGACACCGCCTTGAAGCGGTTGGTCTGCGTGAGCGTCCACGCCGTCATGTAGCCGCCGTAGCTCCACCCCGTCTGCGCCAGCCGTGTGGAGTCGGCTACCCCGCGCTTCACGAGGTCGTCCAGCCCCGTCTGGATGTCCTGGAAGTCGCCGCCCCCCCAGTCGCGCAGGTTGGCCCCCAGGAACTTCTCCCCGTAGCCGCTGGAGCCGCGGATGTTGGGCTGGAACACCAGCCACCCCTGCGCCGCGTACACCTGCGCGGGGTGGTACCAGGTGGCGCCGAACGCCTCGGTCCACACGCCGGAGGGGCCGCCATGGATCACGGCCACCGTGGGATAGCGCCGTCCGGGCTGGTACCCCACCGGATAGGTGAGCACCCCCTCGATCTCCATCCCGTCCTTCCCCTTCCAGCGGATCACCTCGCCGCGCGCCAGCGGCACCCCCTTGAGCTCAGGGTTGTTGGTGGTGAGCGCCACCTGCTTCCAGGGGGCGTCCAGCCGTGCCACGTACACCTCCTCGGGGCTGTCGATCGCGCTGCGCCCGAAGGCCACCGCGGCGCCGTCGGCCGACAGCGACGGGGGCGCATAGCCGGACGCGCCGGTGGCCCCCCCCACATCGCTCACCTTGGTCACCGCCCCGCCGGCAAAGGGGACGCGATACAACTCGGTGCGCGTGCGCGCCTGCACCCAGAACCACAGCTGCTGCCCGTCGGGGGAGAAGACGGGGGCGCCGGGCTGGTACAGGAAGTCGGCGCCCAGCGTGCGCGACGCGCCCCCCGCGGCGGGGACCACCGCCAGCCGCGCCTGCGTCATCGCCGACGCCTTGCTCGGGTTGGTGGTGTACGCGATCCACTGCCCGTCGGGGGACCACGCCGGATTGGCGTCCGGCCCGGGCCCCGCCGCCAGCATCCGCTCGGCGCCGCTGGCCACGTCGATCACGCGGATGTCGCTGAAGCGCATGTCGTCGGCCCGCGGCGTGGGCACCGTGGTGAAGGCGATCTGGCGCCCGTCGGGGGACCAGCGCGGGTCCATCACCTGGTAGTCCCCCTTCGACAGCGCCGTCACCGCGCGCGTGGCCACGTCCACCACCTGCAGCCGCGCCGGCACGAAGTTGCGGTCCACCTCGATGGCGTCGTCCTTCTCCTTCTGCTTCCGCTCCTCGTCGGGGGTGGGGTCGCGCGGCGCCACGAAGGCGATGCGCCCACCGTCGGGAGACCACGCGAACGCCTGCACGCCGGTCTTGGACTCGGTCAGCTGCTCCGGCTCGCCCCCGGCCACCGCCAGCCGGTGCACCTGCGGCTTGCCACTGCGCGACGAGAGGAAGGCGATGGACCGCCCGTCGGGGGACCAGCGCGGCTGGTCGTCCACTCCCTTGTGGTTGGTGAGGCGCACCGGCGCTCCGCCGGCGGCGGGGACCATCCACAGGTCGGGGTTGGTGCTGCTCTCCTTGAGGTCGGGGACCGTGAGGGTGTACGCCACCCACTTCCCGTCGGGAGAGAGCTGCACGCTCCCCAGCTGACGCATGCCGGCGGCCTGCTCGACGCTCAGGGGAGACTGGGCGGCCAGGGCCGCCGGAAACGCGGCCACCACCAGGAGGGCGGCCGGCCAAAGGGGGACGCAACGCGTCACGGATGATGGGGCGGGAGTGGGAGGCCGGTCCCGGCGGCGCGGCCACCGGGGAGGATCCGGAGAACATGCACGCCGGCGAATGGGGCCGCGAGCGCGCCCCCCCGTCCCATCACCCCCCGCCCACTGGCCGCCCCACGCAGCTCCCCGCCGGGATCACCCCCGCCTCCACCTGCAGCAGGATCAGCGCGTCGGCCACCGTCACCACGCCGTCGCAGTTGGCGTCGCCCCCCAGCCGCACGTTGGCGCGCGGCGCCGCGGGCAGCTGCACGAGGTGCCGCAGCACCGCCACCGCATCGGCGCCGTTCACGGTGCCGTTCACGTCGGCATCCCCCGCCACCAGCGGCGGCGCGGTCACCACGGTGGTGTCCACGTACAGCGCGGGCGGGGTGGCCGCGCCGGCGAGGTGCACCGCGATGGTGTCCACGTACCGCCCCGGCTCCAGCAGCGTCAGCACCCGCGAGAAGCGCACGAAGTCGCGCACCCCCCCGGTGGCCGCCGTGGTGAACGCGTCGCGCCGGTGCAGGAACAGCGACGGGCCGGAGGCGGTGGCCGACCACGTCTGTGACGCCCCGGCGGTCCCCAGGATCCCCACCTGCACCGAGTCGGCGGCGGCGCCGCGCCCCAGCACCACGGTGCGGCTGCCGCCGCCGCGCGCCAGCACCACCCGCGTGGCGGCGTTCTGCACCACCAGCGTGTCCACCAGCGTGGCCGTGGCGCCGTCGGCGCCGCGCACCGTGATGGTGTCCACCGTGGTCCCCGCCGCGGTGGGGGTGCGCATCCACACCAGGTGGTCACCGTCCACGCCGCTGGCGCGCAGCACCCGCGAATCGGTGCGCCGCGACGTGGCGTCCCAGGTGGTGCCATCGGGGCCCAGCCGCACGCGCACGCTGTCCACCAGCTGCGGCGCCCCCACGGCGGCCGTCACCGCCCCGCGGCGCGCCCCCAGCGTGATGGCGGCGGCGGGAGCCACGAACGTCGTGGTGTCCACCAGGGTGAGCGTCACCGTGCGCGTGGGCGTCCCCGTCGCAGTCACCGTCACCGTCAGCGAGTCGTGCGCCACCGCGGGGGCGGTGCGCCCCGCCGTGCGCACCACCGCCAACGAGCTCCCCGTGCCGGTGAGGGTGGTGAACGGCTGCCCCGTGGGGCCCGACCGCACCATCCCCGACGACCCGGTGATGGTCCAGCTGGCGCCGCTCCAGCCGCCGGTCAGCAGCAGTCGCACGGTGTCCGGCGCAGAGATGGTGCCGTTGGCCGCGGCGGTCAGCCGCCGTCCGCTGCGCGACAGCAGCGCGGCGTCGGGCGCCGCCCCCGCCACCACCCCCAGCTCGATGGAGAACGCGGGGCGGGTGACCCCCAGCGGGGCCATGAGGGTCAGCACCGTGGTGGAGCGACCCGTCGGCGCCGCGGCCGCGCGGATGCCGTACACCAGCCACCCCGGCGCCGTCCCGCTGCGCCGCAGCACCGGCAGCCAGCTGGGCACCGTGGTGTTGGTCACCGTCCAGCTTCCGCTCCCCAGCACTGGCACCGAGTCCAGCCGCACGGCGGTATCCCCGACGCTCCGCTCCACCGACACGCCGGTCCGCGCGAACCGCGGCGCCGCCGCCACCCCCTGGCTCCCCGCGCCGGTGCGGTCCACCGTCACCGCGGGGCCGTTGGCCGTGAGCGAGTCCACCGTCACCACGATCCCCCGCGCCGCGTCCTCGTACCGCTCTCCCACCGTCCACACGGCCCCCGCGTCGTTGGGGTCGCCGTTGCCGTCGACGTCCACCACCTGCGCGGGCTCGCTGCGCCCATTGTCCACCGTCACCAGCAGCACGCCCTCGGCGGGGATCGACCGGTCGCTCCCCACCCGCTGGCGCGCCTCCACCGTCATCCACGCGTTCGCGCGCGTGGAGGCCCATGGCAGCACCAGCAGCTGCGGGTTGCGCCCGGTGGCGCGCGAATGCGGCTCCAGCACGCCGCTCCACCGCCCCGAGGCCACGACCACTTCGGCCGAGTCGGGGATGAGCCCCAGCCGATCCTTGTAGGCGCCCAGGAACTGGCTCCCCATCCGCCCGAAGTCGGCGTTGAGGAACGCACCCGAGCTGGCGCTGCTCATCACGTCCCACTGCGAGTCGTACACCGCGCCGTACGGGCCGCTGGAGTGCGGCAGCCCCAGCGAGTGCCCCGCCTCGTGGGCCACCGTCCCCGAGCGCGCCCAGTCCATGTTCCACATGAACGGCACGCTCCGCGCCGGCCCGTCCACGGTCACGGTGGCGGAGCCCCCCCACGAGCAGCAGCCGATGCGGCCGTTGAAGTGCGCCGCGATCCCGCTGAAGCGGGAGAAGTCCGCCTCGGCGTCCGCCGCCGCGACGCAGTCGGCCGCCATCAGCGACAGGTTCGCCTCCCCCGCGGCGTCGGTGTACGCGGCGCGCGTCTTCGGCAGCGTGACCCACCCGAACACGGTGGTCCCCTCCAGCGTGATCCGTCCCCGCGACTGCTCCCGGTAGAAGGCGTCGATCCCCCCGGGCGCGTTGGCGTACATGTCCACGTAGCGCTGGCGCGGCAGCGGCTCGCTGGTCACGTCGCTGAACTTGCACAGCACCACGGCGTACGGCCGCGCGCGCACCGCCCACGCCGGCGGGTTCTGCAGCGCGAAGGCTCCCGCCTCGCGCGCCACCGCCACCAGCGCCCGTGACGCACCGTCCCCCCGGCGCGCCTCCGGCAGCGACAGCGCGGGCGCCGCCAGCGCCGACGCCGACAGCGCGCGGGTGGTGACGCGCACGCGCTCGCCGTTCAGCTGCTGCAGCGACGCCACCAGCGCCCCGTCGCGCCCGTCCACCGCCAACGGGCGCATCGCGCCGGTGCCGTCGGCCAGCAGCGCCACGTACCGCGGCGCCTCCCCCTCCTCGGGATCCCCCCACACCAGGTGCAGCGTGCCGGCCAGCACGCTGTCCGCCTCCTGCGCCGCCACGGCGCGCGGCATCGTCCCCGCCAGCAGCGCGGCGGCCACCCCCACCCGGGCCCACCCGCGCCCGCGCGCCCTCACCGGCGGATCCTCCGGTCGTCCATGCGCGGCGACACCACCGCGCGCGCGCGCCGATCGGCCCCGCGCACGTCCACCAGTTCCTCCAGCTCAAGGCGCAGCTGCGCCAGCGCCTCGGCCGCCCCGCGCACCGTCACCACGAACAGGTCCCCATCGGCCACCCCCTCGGCCGCCGCCCCGGCAGCATGCACCGTGCCCCCGTCCTGCCGCACCGCCCGCATCATCGCCCCCTCGGCCCCCCGCTGGTCGGCCACCTCGCCGTCCACCGCCAGCTCCGGCGGCAGCACCAGGCGCGCGCGGAATCCGCCCACCCGCGGCGCCGCCGCCCCGCCGGCCAGCGTCACGTGCACCGTCCAGCTCCCGGCGGCGGGGCCCGGGGTCACCACCAGCTGGGCCAGGTGTCCGTCGGGTGCCACCACCGGCAGCGGGCGCGGTGCCGGGTCCAGCGCCTCATGACACCCCGCCATCATGGCGGCACCAACAAGTGACCATGCGAACAACCAGGGGAATATGCGCACTCGCGACATCGTCACGGCACCCGGAAGGTGGTTTCGGAGGTCACCCGCGGTACCAGCAGCTCGCCGGCGGGACCGCGCAGCTCCAGCGTGACCAGGCGCACCCGCTGCTCGCCCGAGGCGCCTGGGCGCACCTGCAACGACAGCCGGTGCAGCGGCGTGTCCGCGCCCACCGCCCCCAGCGGCGCCGATTCCGCGAAGGTGACGCGCAGCACCCCCTCCGCCAGCTGCGTGCGGTTGATGGCCGGCGCGGCGCCCACCGCCACGGTGTCGGCGGCCAGCCGCAGCTGCGCCGGGTTCCAGGACACTTCGTACGTGACCGCGTGTGCCGCCACCGGCGCCCGATGGACCAGCGTGGCCGTGAGCCGCGCGATCCCCTCCACCGCCACCACGGTGTCCGCCGCCGTGCGGCTCAGCGACACCCCCGACGACGTGGTCGTGGGGTTGGACACCCCCTGCACCCGCGACTGGAACCCCGGCGCGGTGATCAGCAGGTCCAGCGCCTCCGCGCCCCGGATGGTGACGTCCACGGTGGCCGCCCCCGCCTCGGTGGTGACCGGGGCGCCCCCCGCCACCACCGTCCCCGCGCCACGGACGATGGCCACCGACACCGGGGTGGGCCCCGCCGGCTGCCCGCTCGCGTCGCGCAGCGTCACCGGCAGCTGGTAGCGCGACGTGCCGGGGAACCCCGTCACCACGGTGGTCCTGGTGACCGTCCCCACCGTGATCGCAGGGAGCGTGGTGGTGGGCGCAATGGTGAGCGGGGGCGACACCGCGGGGCCCATGGTCGGGGCGGTGGCACGCAGCCGGTACGTCCCGGCGGTCGGGATCGCCACGTCATTGAACACCGCGACACCGCGCTGCGCCGTGGCGGTGGGCGACCCCACGAAGGTGAGGCTCCCCTCTTCCGCCTGCAGCGTCACCGCGCCGGCAAAGCCGACCAGCGTGTCCGCGCCCGTGGAGGTCGCGCGCACCACGATCCCCACCCCGAACCCCGGGGCCACCGGCGACGGCACCCGGTCGAACACCAGCCGCGCCACCGGCACCACCACCGTCACCGGCGCCGTGTCGGCGCGCGTCTCGCTCCGCGCGATCACCAGGGCGCGGCCGGCCGCCACGCCCGACACCCGGCCGTCGGCCGACACCGTCGCGATGGCGGGGGCGGTGCTCGTCCACGTGACGGCACGCCCGGCCAGCACGGCACCGCCCGCGTCGCGCGGCACGGCGGCCAGCGTGCGCGCATCCCCCAGCGACAGCACCAGCGAGTCGGGGACGATGGTGACCGACGCCACCGGGGCCACCACGGTGACCGCCACGCTGTCGCGCGCGGCGTCGCTGCGCGCCGAGATGAACGCCGTCCCCGCGGCCACGGCCGTGACCGCACCCTGGGCGCTCACCGTGGCCACCGCCGGCGCCGACGATCCCCACGTCACGGGGCGCTCGGTGAGCGTGCCGCCGGTGGCGTCACGAAGCGCCGCCGTCAGCGGCTGCGACTGCCCGGGCTGCAGCGAGAGCGTGCGGGGCGCGATCGTCAGCGACGCGGCCGGCACCGGCGCCACGGTGAGCGCCACCGTCCCGGCCACCCCCTCAATCGTGGCCGTGATGGTGACCGTCTCCGGCGTGCCCCCGCGCACCGCGCCGGCCGTCACCGTGCCGCCGGTGGTCACCGGGGCCACCGCCTCGTTGGCGCTGCTCCACCGCACCGTGCGCCCGGTCAGCGGCGTCCCGTCCTCGGCGCGCGGCGTGGCCACCAGCGTGACCGCCTCGCCGAATTGCAGCGCGGTGACGGCGGCCGTCACCGTCACGCGCGCCACGGCGGGGGGCTCGGTGGTGCGCTCCCCCCCGCACCCCGCGAGCAGCGGGGTCGCGACCGCCAGCACGCACGAGACGGGGCGGAGCAGCAGGCGCATCCGTGGGATCAATGGCGCACCGGGAAGAAGGGCCCCGCGCGTGTGGCGCTCGGGGCGCCCCGGGCGCGGGGGAGTCTGCCGACCAAACTGGATTCCGGGGCACCGGCCGGCAAGGCGAACCACGCCCCGACGTGGTACGCCCGAGTCCGGACCGCATCAGGCCCCGGTCCCGGGGCGGGATGCATTGACTGGAGGCACAGGATTTCTATCATCGTCAGGCGCCTCCGGCGCGGCAACCCCGCGCCCCGGGCGGCCTGTCCGCCAGACCCGTTTGACCCCGTGACGAGGTACCCTTCCGCCATGCCATCACTCGCATCCCTCCACCCGCAAGTCGTCCACTTCGCCATCGCCCTCCTGTTCATCGGCGTCCCGCTGCGTTTTCTGTCGCTCATCGGAAAACCCGCCTTCGCCAGGCACGCCGCAACCCTCCTCCTGCTGCTCGGCAGCGCAGCCGCCGCCGTGTCGGTGAAGTCGGGGACCGACGCCCACGGCCCGGTGGAGCGCATCCCCGGCGTGCGGCAGGCCGTGCAGGAGCACGAAGAGGACGGCGAGGCGGCGCGCAACGTGTTCCTGGCCGTGGCGGCCATTGAACTGCTCGCCCTGGGACTGGCCGCACGCGGCGCCGCCGCCAAGTCGATCCAGAAGGCCTACCTCGCGTCAGCGCTGGTGGGCGCCTTCGGCATGGGGGAACTGTATGAGGCGGCCGAGCACGGTGGCGAGCTGGTGTACCGCTACGCCGGCGGCCCCGGGCTCCGCAGCGGCGACCCCGCCGACGTGCAGCGGCTGCTGATGGCGGGGCTCTACGCCCAGGCGCAGGAAGACCGCAAGGCCGGGCGCCCCGTGGACGCCGCGCGCCTCACGCTGGAGATGGCCGCGCGCTTCCCCGAGGACACCGCCGTGCGCTTCCTGGTGGTGGAGTCGCTCCAGAAGGACAACCAGGACCTCGCCAGCGCCCTCGGCGCGGCGCGCCTCGTGCCCATCGACACCACCAGCGCCCGCTGGGTGGCGCGCAAGGCCAACCTCATCGCCGACCTGCACCTCGCCATCGGCCACCCCGACAGCGCCCGCGGGGAGCTCGCCGCCGCGGCGGCGCGCTTCCCGCAGAACGCACGCCTCAAGGCCCGGCTGGACTCGCTCAAGTAGCGACGGCGGATCCGGGGGCGGCATGCGCCCCGCCCCCGGATCCGTTACCCTTCGCGGTTTCCGCCGCGCCCGCGCCGGGCGGATTCCGTTTCGTCCCGCAGCGTCCCACCGTGTCCCGTCTGTCCGCCCGCGCGCACCTCGCCGCCCTGCTCCTCCTGGCGGCGCCCCTCGCGGCCCAGCCCCGCCCCCCGGCGCTGGACGCCACCTGGCTCGACGCGCCCGTCACCATCGACGGGCGCCTCGACGAGGCCGTCTGGCGCAGCGCGCCCGCAGCCTCGGGCTTCTCCCAGCGCACGCCGCGCAACGGCGCCCCCGCGTCGCAGCGCACCGAGGTGCGCGTGGCCTACGACGCCGACGCCATGTACGTCGCCGTCCGCGCCCACGACACCGCCCCCGACTCCATCGCCCAGCAGCTGGGGCGCCGCGACGACGGGGACATCTACTCCGACTGGTTCTACGTGGGCTTCGACAGCTACGGCGACCGGCGCACCGCCTTCGTGTTCGGCGTGTCCCCCCGCGGCGTGCTCACCGACGTGTACGTCGCCAACGACACCGACGAGGACCCCACCTGGGACGGCGTCTGGAACGCCGCCGCCCGCGTGGACGCCGGCGGGTGGAGCGCCGAGCTGCGCATCCCCCTCTCGCAGCTCCGCTACGACGTGGACGCCGACGGCATCGGCGCCGCGCGCCCCTGGGGGATCAACTTCGTCCGCGTCATCGCCCGCCACGGCGAGGACACCTACTGGGCCCCCGCCCCCGCCGACGCCCCGGGGATGGTGAGCCGCTTCGGCACCCTGGCCGGCCTCGACTCCCTGCGGCCGCCCTCGCGCACCGAGCTCATCCCCTACGTGCGCACGCAGCTCGAGACGACCCCGGCCGACCTGCGCAGCCGCTTCACCCCCGCGCGCGCGGGGCGCGCCGCCGCCGGCGGCGACCTCCGCATCAAGCTGCCGCAGTCGCTCACCCTCACCGCCACCGTGAACCCCGACTTCGGGCAGGTGGAGGCCGACCCCGCCGTGGTCAACCTCACCGCCTTCGAGGTCTTCTTCCCCGAGCGGCGCCCCTTCTTCCTCGAGAACGCCGACGGCTTCGCCTTCGGCACCACGCGCACCCTCAACGACAACGACCCGCCGCGCTTCTTCTACAGCCGCCGCGTGGGGCGCCCGCCGCAGCGGCGTCCCGCCGGCCCCGACGTCGCCGACGTGGGGATCGCCCGGCAGACCCCCATTGCCGGCGCCCTCAAGCTCTCCGGCACCACCCCCGCCGGGTGGCAGGTGGGGGTGCTCAACGCCACCACGGTGCAGGAGGAGGCCGAGGTGCTGTCCACCGCCGGCTCGGTCCGCCGCGAGCTGGTGGAGCCACGCAGCAACTACCACGTGTCGCGCGTGCGCCGCCTCCTCCGCGGCGGCAACACCGGCGTGGGGGGCTTCCTCGCCGACACGCGCCGCGCGCTCGCCGACAGCGCCCTGGCGCTCCGCCTCCCGTCGTCCGCCACCGTGGCGGGGCTCGACGGGGAGCACGCGTGGCGCAACCGCACCTGGGTGGTGAGCGGCGTGGTGGCTGGCAGCCGCGTGGACGGCACGCCGGCGGTGATGCAGCGACTGCAGCGCGCCAACTACCGCAGCTTCCAGCGCCCCGACGCCGCACACCTGGCCTTCGACCCGGCGCGCACGCGCCTGGGCGGCCACTTCGGTGCGCTCTCGGTGGCCAAGACCGGCGGGCAGCGGGTGCTGGGAAGCCTGACCTACGAGGAGACCAGCCCCGGCTTCGAAGCCAACGACCTGGGGTTCCAGGTGCGCGCCGACAACCGCTCCCTCTCGGGGGCGGTGCGCGTGCGCAACCCCTTCCAGAACGCCTGGTCACGCGAGTGGGGGCTGGCCGTGTTCCAGACCTTCGGCGAGAACTTCGGCGGCGACCGCACGGAGCAGCGCACCAGCCTCTTCGCCGAGGCCACGCTCCTCAATTTCATGGAGCTGTCGTACATCCTCTCGGCCACCAACGCCACCCTCAACGACCGCCTCCTGCGCGGCGGCCCCATGGCCGCGCGCCCGGCGGGCACCTACCAGGGGCTGCAGTGGTCCTCCGACCCGCGGCGCACGCGCATCTACAGCGTGGAGCTGTCCCGCTCGGCCGATGCCAGCGGACGGCTCGGCTTTGGCGCGGGCGCGGAGCTCGACTGGCGCCCCGCGCCGCAATTCCGCCTGCGCGTGGGTCCCTCGTGGCAAGGCGGGCGCTCCACCGACCAGTACGTGCAGGCGGTCCCCGACCCGCTGGCCACCGCCACCGCCGGGGTGCGCTACGTCTTCGCCAACGTGCGCCAGCAGGAGGCCCGGCTGGACACGCGCGTGGACTGGACCTTCTCGCCGTGGCTGTCGTTCCAGCTGTTCCTGCAGCCCTTCGCCTCGGCGGGCGACTTCACGGGGTACAAGGAGTTCACCACGCCGCGCGCCTTCGCCTTCGCCGAGTACGGCACGCAGCGCGGCACGCGCACGCCGGTGGCGGGGGGGACGCGCGTGGACCCCGACGGTGCGGGGCCCGCCCCGGCGTTCCTCATCCCGTCGCAGGACTTCACCGTGCGCGCCCTGCGCGGCAACGCCGTGCTGCGGTGGGAGTACACCCCGGGGTCGTCGCTCTTCCTGGTGTGGACGCAGCAGCAGGAGCAGGGGTTCGGCGACCCGCGCTTCAACATGGCCGGCCAGGTGGGGCGCGCCTTCACCGACCCGGCGCGCCATGTGTTCCTGGTGAAGGTGAGCCGGTGGATCGGGCGGTGACCCGGGCGGGGGCCGTCACGCGCCCGCGCCGCCCCGCCACGGCGGATGTCGCCGGGCTTTGCGCGAACACCGGCGGGGCCCCAACGTAGGGGAGCCTCAGGACGTATTCCGTAGGGTCTCCCTGCACGCAGGGGGGCCCTGCCCTGCTCCACCCCCGCCTGCCGGCGGCCGCCCGGCCGCCAGACCCACCCCTCCGGGAGTCCCCCCAGTGAGAGCGACCCGCTCCCTGCTGGCCCTGCCCCTGCTCGCCGTCGGCGCGCTCCAGGCCCAGCAAGCTACCCGCACCGAACCCGTCACCGGCCTGCGCGCCAACGCCACGGGATACCACGCCCTCGTGGGCGCCCGCGTGGTCACCGCCCCGGGGCAGGTGCTCCCCAACGCCACCATCGTCATCCGCAACGGGCTCATCACCGCCGTGGGGGCCGCCATCACTCCCCCCGCCGGCGCCCGCGTGTGGGACCTCAAAGGGCTCACCGTCTATCCGGGCTTCATCGACGCCCACGCCGACGTAGGCACCGACGCCATCCCGCAGGGCGGCGACGTGGGCCCCACGCACTGGAACCCGCAGGTGCGCGCCTGGTTCAGCACCACGTCCAACTTCAAGGACGACTCCACGCGCCGCGCCACCCTCCGCTCCCTCGGCTTCGGCACGGCGCTCGCCGTCCCCCGCCAGGGGATCTTCCGCGGCACCGCCTCGGTGCTGTCGCTGGCGGAGGCGGGGATCCGCGAGCGCGTCCTCCGCCCCGACCTGGTCCAGTCGGTGGGCTTCCAGCGCTCCTTCCAGCTGGGCGGGATGTACCCCAACTCCGCCATGGGCACCGTCGCCCTCATGAAGCAGACCTTCCTGGACGCCGAGTGGTACATCCGCGCGTGGGGGGCGTACGAGGCCAGCGGCCGCGCCATCCTCCCCCCGGAAACCAGCGAGGCGCTCGCCGCCCTCGGCAAGGCGGTCCAGGGGAAGCAGCCGGTGCTCTTCGAGACCGACAGCGAGGAGGAGTACCTCCGCGCCTACAAGCTGGCCGGCGACTACAAGCTCACCCCCTGGTTCCGCGGCAGCGGCCAGGAGTACCGCCTCATCGACATCCTCAAGGGGCGCACGCAGCCGCTCATCGTGCCCCTCACCTTCCCCGACGCCCCCACCGTCTCCAGCCCGGAGGCGGCGCTGGGCGTGTCGCTGGCCGACCTGCGGCACTGGTACCTGGCCCCCACCAACCCGGCGCAGCTGGCTGCCGCCGGCATCCCCTTCGCCCTCACCGCCGACGGGCTGCCGTCGCAGGCGCAGTTCCTCCCCAACCTGCGCACCGCCGTGGCGCGCGGGCTGGCCCCCGACAAGGCGCTCGCCGCGCTCACCACGGTGCCGGCCGCCATGCTGGGCATCGACAAGACCCACGGCACCATCGCCCCCGGCAAGGCGGCCAACCTCGTGGTCAGCGAAGGGGACCTCTTCACCGAGGAGGCCGCGGTGCGCGACGTGTGGGTGCAGGGCACCCGCTACGGCGTCACCCGCCCGCCGCAGGTGGACCCGCGCGGCACCTGGACCATCGCCTCCGAGGACGCGGGGACCTTCAAGACCGCCATCCTCCGTCTTGAGGGGCCGCTCAACCGCATCCGCGGCACCATCGAGGTGGGCGCCCGCCGTCCCGTGAACCTGGGCGCGGTGCGCATCACCACCGAGACCGGGCGCCTGGAGGCCACCATCCCCGGCGAGCCGCTGGGACAGGAGGGCGCGCTGCTGCTGGCCGGCTCGGTGGTGGACACCACCTTCTTCGGCTGGCTCTCGCTCCCCAACGGCACCGACGCGCGCTACCGCGGCACCCGCACCGAGGCGTACGCCGGCCCCGCGCGCGGCACCGTGGCGGTGAAGGTCCCCAAGATCGACCTGCCCTTCATCCGGCCGGCCATGGAGTTCGGCCGCGCCGCGCCCCCCGAGCAGCCGGCGGCGGTGCTGGTGCGCAACGCCACCGTCTGGACCCAGGGGCCGCAGGGGCGGCTGGAGAACGCCGACCTGCTGGTGCAGGGCGGCAAGGTGGTGCGCGTGGGGACCAAGCTGTCGGCTCCCGCCGGCGCGGTGGTCATCGATGCCGCCGGCAAGCACGTCACGCCGGGGCTCATCGACCCGCACACCCACTCGGGGGTGAGCGCGGTGAACGAAAGCGGCTTCGCCATCGTCCCCGAGGTGCAGATGGGGGACGTGATCACCCACAACAACATCTGGTTCTACCGCCAGCTGGCCGGCGGGCTCACCACCACCATGATCAAGCACGGCTCCGCCAACCCTATCGGCGGCGAGAACGTGTTCGTGAAGATCCGGTGGGGCTCGCTCCCCGACGACTACAAGATCCAGGGGGCGCCGCGCACGGTGAAGTTCGCCCTGGGCGAGAACCCCAAGCGCAGCCCCACGCGCTATCCCAACACCCGCATGGGGGTGCAGGAGATCATCCGCGACCACTTCCTTGCCGCGCGCGACTACGAGAAGGAGTGGAAGCGCTGGGAGAAGGAGAAGACCGGCCTCCCGCCGCGCCGTGACCTGCGCATGGAGGCGCTGCTGGACATCCTCAACCAGAAGCTGCTCGTCTCCTCGCACGGCTACCGCGCCGATGAGTTCCTGGCGCTGGTACGCCTGGCCGAGGAGTTCGGCTTTCGCGTGCAGACGCTGCAGCACGGCGTGGAGGCGTACAAGATCGCCAGCGAGCTCAAGAAGTCGGGGGTGGCGGCGGTGGTGTGGAGCGACTGGGGCGCCTTCAAGCTGGAGGCGTACGACGCCACGTCGTACAACGCCCGCCTGCTCATGGAGGCCGGCGTGGTCACCTCGCTGCACTCCGACGACGCCGAGATCTCCACGCGCATGAACTGGGAGGCCGGCAAGCTCCTCCGCTCCGGCGTGAACGAGATCGACGCCCTCTCCACGGTCACCAACCAGGCCGCCAAGGCCGTCGCCATCGACAACCGCGTGGGGTCGCTGGAGCCCGGGAAGGACGCCGACTTCGTGATCTGGAACGGCAACCCGCTGTCGCAGTTCACCAAGGCCGAGCAGACCTGGGTGGACGGGCGGCGCTACTTCTCGCTGGAGGAGGACAAGGTGCTGCGCGAGGACATCGCCCGGCAGCGCGCCCAGCTGATCCAGGCGGTGCTGGCCGCCGCCCCCGCCGAGGGGGGCCCGGGCGCCGGCGGCCCGCCGCGCGGGCGCGGCCCGGGGAGCAAGTGACCATGAGGCCCACCATGATGCCCACCAGGAACCCCGCCATGACCGTTGCCGGCAAGCTGGCCGTCACCCTTGCCACCTGTGCGGCCGCCGCGCTGGCCCCCGCCGCCGCCGGCGCGCAGGTGATGATGCCGGTGGCCCCGCAGGAGCAGCCGGTGGTGCTGCGCGGCGCCACCATCCACACCGTCACCAAGGGCACCATCCAGAACGGCACCATCGTCCTGGAGCGCGGCAAGATCACCGCCATCGGCGGCCCCGAGGTGGCGGCGCCGCGCGCCGCCAAGGTCGTGGACGTCACCGGGAAGCACATCTACCCGGGGCTCATCGACGCCTACAGCACGGTGGGGATCACCGAGATCGGGTCGGTGGACATGTCCAACGACATCACCGAGCTGGGGGACTTCAACCCCAACGTCCGCGCCGAGGTGGCGGTGAACGCCGAGAGCCGGCACATCGGCACCACGCGCTCGGCCGGCGTCCTCGTGGCCTTCAGCACGCCGGAAGGGGGCGTGATCTCGGGGCTCTCCTCGGCGCTGTCGCTGGAGGGGTGGACCTGGGAGGAGATGTCCATGAAGGGGGCGGCCGCGCTCAACGTGAAGTGGCCCGACCCCAACGCGCGCCCGCGCCGCTTCGGCGGCGGCGGGCCCCCGGGCGGGCGCGGCGGCCCGCCGCAGCCGCCGCCCAAAACGTACGCCGAGCAGGTGGAGGAGATCCGCAACTGGTTCGCCGAGGCGCGCGCCTACCGGGACGCGCTGAAGGCGGGGCAGGTGGTGCGCACCGACGCGCGCTACGCGGCGATGATCCCGGCGCTTGATGGCGCGATCCCCGTGGTGGTGGCCGCCGAGGCGGCGTCGCAGATCAACGACGCCATCACCTGGGCCAAGGCCGAGGGGGTGAAGCTGGTCATCCGCGGCGGGCGGGACGCGCTGGTGGTGGCCGATCGGCTGAAGGCGGAGAACGTGCCGGTGATCCTCACCAGCACCATGGCGGCCCCCGACCGGCAGTACGAGGGGTACGACGGCGCCTACGCCACGCCGGGCAAGCTGCATGCGGCGGGGGTGAAGTTCGCCATCGCCGGCGGCAGCGGCGGGCTGTACAGCTACCGGCTGCCGTGGGAGGCCGGGGTGGCGGTGGCGTTCGGGCTGCCGGAGGAGGAGGCGCTCAAGGCGGTCACCATCAACGCCGCCGAGTTCATGGGGATCGCCGACAAGGTCGGGTCGCTGGAGGTGGGGAAGGAGGGGACGCTCCTCATCACCACCGGCACGCCGCTGGACATGACCAGCAACATTGTCCAGTCATACATCCAGGGGCGCGAGATCAACATGATGGACATCCACAAGTTCTTCTTCCAGAAGTACCTGGAGAAGATCAAGCAGCAGGCGCCGCGGAAGATCACGCCGTAAGGGCGGCGGCGGCGGGGCGCAGGGCCAACGGGGGGACGAGCGATCGTCCCCCCGTTGGCGTGTGGGGAGGAGAGGCGAGCGGGACGGAAGATCGAGCGGACAATTGGAACATGATCTTGACTACAATATTCTCTTAATAACGTATATGATATTAAAATATTCAGAACTAACATTAGCTTTCTTTTCATCGCCGCTAGTATTGCCGCTGATCTCAGGCAACCCGCCATGACCCCACGAACCACCGGGCACTACGAGCGGACCACCGTCGCGGGCGACGCGGTCGCCGCCTTCATCCCGCATCCCCTCCCCCCCGCGGATCCCCCCGTCGTCATTGACGGGGCGCTGGGCGCTCGCCTGCATGCGGCCGAGCGCGCCTTGGCGCGACTGGAGCTGGCCGGGGAGATGGTGCCGTCGCTGGACTGGTTCCTCCATGCCTTCGTGCGCAAGGAGGCCGTGCTCTCCTCCCAGATCGAAGGGACCCAGGCGACCCTGGTCGACCTGCTCGCCTTCGAGGCCCGGGAGGGCGCGGACGCGGACGCCGCGCCCACGGCCGACGTGGAGGAGGTGTGCAACTACCTCGACGCGCTCGCCTACGCCCGCGCCCAGCTCGCCGCCCCCGGGGGGCTGCCGCTGTCGATGCGGCTCCTGGGCGAGACGCATCGGCGGCTCATGCACGGCGCCCGCGGCGCCGGGACGCTTCCCGGGGAAGTGCGTCGCAGCCAGAACTGGATCGGCGGAAGCCGCCCCGGCAACGCCGTGTACGTGCCGCCCCCACCGCACGCCCTCCCCGGGCTCCTTGGTGCCTTCGAGCGGTACCTGCACGCCTCGGACGCCCTGCCGCCGCTCGTGCGCGCGGGGCTGCTGCACGTGCAGTTCGAGACCATCCACCCCTATCTGGACGGCAACGGCCGCATCGGGCGCCTGCTCGTGACGCTGCTGCTGGAGCAGTCGCGGCTGCTCACCAGGCCGCTGCTCTACCTGAGCCTCTTCTTCAAGCGCCATCGCGAGGCGTACTACCGGCGGCTCAACGCCGTCCGTACCCAGGGCGACTGGGAGGGATGGCTCGACTTCTTCCTGGATGGGGTGGGGACCATCGCCGACGAGGCAGCGGCCTCCGCTCGCGAGCTGTTCGCGCTCGTGGCCGCCGATCGCGCGCATGTGCTCGCCCAGGAGGACGTGTCGGTGGTGGCGCTGCGGCTCTTCGAACAGCTCCCGCGCCACCCGATCGTCTCGGTGTCCTCGGCGATGACGCTCGTGCCGACCACCAGGCCCACAGCAGGACGGGCCATCGACCTGCTCGTGAACGCGGGCGTGCTCCGGGAAACCACTGGCCGGAAGCGCGACCGCACCTTCGTCTACCAGCGCTACCTGGATCGACTGCGCGCCGGCACCGAGCTGGACGGGACCTGAGCGCTGGCAACCGCCGGCCTCAGGACGTCCGCACCGCCCCCAGCTGCACCACCGGCAATCCGGGGAGTGACGGCAGCGCGCGGTCGTTGGTGACGAACGCCGTGCAGCCGGCGGAGAGCGCCGCCGCCAGCTGCAGGGCATCGGGCACGCGAATCCCGGTGCGCGCCCGCAGCTGCGCCGCGAGCCGCGCCTGCGCCGCCCCCGTTTCCACCAGGGTGATGCCGCGCCCCTGCGTGAGCAGCCGCTCGTAGCGGGACGCGAGGGCCTCGTCCCCCGCGCGCAAGGGCACCACCAATACTTCAAGCAGGGTGATGGCGGTGGTCACCAGCGCCAGCGCGCCAACGTCCGCCGCGGCAAAGAGGGGACGCAGCAGCGGCGCGTACTGCGGATGCCCCTCGGCGAAGTAGATGAAGCAGGCGGTGTCCACCGCCACGGGGCCGGCGCCCACCGCCGCCAGCAGGCCGGCCGAGGGCGCCGCCCCCGAATCAGTCATGCGCCGGGGGCCTCCCAGGCGTCACGCTCGCGCGCCACATGGGCGGCGGCACCCTCACCTGCCCACAGCACGCGCCCCAATCCTTCCAGCTCCAGCAGCGACGGCCGGCGCTCCTCCCCCACCGCCGCCTGCAGCAGATGGGTGACCTCCTGGGCGACCGACCGATGCTGCGCCGCCGCGCGTCGCTTGAGGCGCTCGTACAGGGCGTCGTCGAAGTTCTTGATGTTGAGCGTGGCCATGGCGGGGGTACGCGTGCAAGACGGCAGATGGCTAACAGGCATCTTCCTCCATTTTGGAGGATTAATGCCTCCCTGTCAACTCACCCCCCTACGGCGCCTTCACCACCACCACGCTGGTCGTGTCCGCCGCGAACGCCGTGAACACCCCCACCCCGCCGGTGATGTTGGTGAACGGCTCGTTCAGGTCGCGCGAGTCCTGCTGCAGCGTGTTGTACAGCGCCGCGTACTCCTCGTTCACCCGCCACACCTGCACCCGGTAGCGCCCCAGGAAGGGGAGCCCCAGCGCGTTGATGGGGAGGCTGTCCGCCGCCGTGGGGGCGAACACCACCCGCCGCCGCCCGCGCAGCCGCTCGGGGAGCCCGAAGTCGATCGCCACCGGCGCCGCCTCGGTGTTCTCCAGCGTCACGAAGTACAGCGCCCCCGGCGTGCGTGTCCACCGCACCATGGTCTGGGCCAGCGACAGGTCGGGGCGTCCCCCGCCCAGCCCGCCGGGGCCGATCATCAGCGTGGGCACCGTGAGCGTGGCCGACCCCACGCGCGCGCCGGAGGGGCGCACCGGCACCACCGTGCGCGCCGACAGCGCCTGCGCCCCCACCGCCCCCTCCAGCGTCCACGTGTCCCCCTCGCGCACCACCAGGTCGGTCCCGTTGTACTGGTAGTAGCCGCTGTCGCCGGGGGACTTCGTGAGCGCGTAGCGCACCCCGTTGCGCACCAGCGCCAGGCGCGCGTCGTTGATGGGGGGCGGGGCCACCGCCACCGTGGTGTCGGTGGGGCTGATCGGCACCGTCCACGTGAGCCGGATGTCGTTCACCGGCTGCCCGGCATACAGGTACGCGCGCACCACCGGCTCGGCGGCGCCGGGAGCCGTGGGGGTGGGGTCGCCGCAGGCGCCCAGCAGGCCGGCAACGGCCACGAGCGTCGCGCCCCGGGAGGTCGTCACGCGGGCGCTCACCGGTCGATCCCCGTGAGGCGGTCGCGCTGCCCGCGCCAGGTGAGCTTCACGTCGAGGCTGGGGGTGAATCCCAGCTGGGCCACGTCGGAGACGGTCATGGGTGTCGTGCTCAGGTCGAACTTGCGGAAGGAGACGTTCCGGCGGTTGAGGACGTTGTACAGCGAGAGCCCCACCCGCCAGTCGAAGCTCCCCCCCGTCTCGAAGATGCGCGAGGCCGCCAGGTCCACGCGCTGGTAGCTGGGGAGCCGCAGGCTGTTCTTGTCGCTCACGTTGATGTAGCTCTGCAGCGTGCCGTCCAGCAGCTTGAGCTGGTACTGCGACACCGGCGCCGTGTAGGGACGCCCGCTGCCGTAGAGCGCCACGGTGGAGAAGTCCCACTTGCCGGCCTGGAACGACCCGAACCCCTTGAGCTCGTGCCGCTGGTCCAGCGCGCTGGGGAAGGTGCGCCCGCCGTCCACCGCGTCGAAGCGGTTGGTGGCCTTCATGAGCGTGTAGCTCGTCCACCCCGTGAACGCCCCGCGCTTCTTCTCCAGCAGCACCTCCAGCCCGCGCGCGCGCCCCTCCCCCACGTAGAAGAACGAGCCGGTGTTCACGCCGAACTGCTGCCGGTAGCGCCGCGAGAAGAGGGTGGCGTTCTCCATCGTCTTGTCGTAGCCCTCCACGTTGAGCGCCCACCCCGGGCGGTCGTACAGGAACCCGGCCACCACGTGCGTGGACCCCTGCGGCTTCAGCACGCTGTCGGCCAGCAGCCAGAAGTCGCGGCTCCCCTGCAGCACGTCCTCGTTCTCCACCCGGTTCACGAACTGGTGGTAGCGCCCCCACGCCGCCTTGAGGCGCAGCGCCGGCGACAGCTGCCACCCGCCGCTCACGCGCGGCTCCACGAAGCTCGCGCCGGTGGCGTCGTAGCGGTTGGCGCGCACCCCGGTGGTGAGCTCCAGCGCAGGCACCGGCGTCCAGCGGTGCTGCACGAACGCCGCCGTGGTGGTGGCCTGGTTGTCGCGCACCGTGTTCCGGCGCCGCTGCAGCGTGTCGGTGGTGCTCCCCACCACGAAGGCGTAGTGGACGGTGTTGTCGGTGACCCAGAGCCCCGCCTCCAGCCGCGACGCCGCCGCCACGTCCACGGTGGTCTCCAGGCGCACCGTGCGGTCGTCCACGGTGTTGTCCTCCGCGAAGCCGAAGTTGAAGCGCGCCCCGCCAATGGGGGTGCCGCCGCTGGCCGTGCGGTCGCTGGTGCTCAGGTAGCGCGACTGCGACACGATGAGGTCGCTGGCCACCCGGCTGTTCCACTGGCGGAACCACCGCGCGCTGGCGCCGGTATTCTGCGCGATGGTGAGGTCGTTGAGGGTGGAGGTCGTGGCGGGCCCGGTCATTTGCCCGCCGCGATTGAAGGGGGTGAAGCCGCCCCCCAGGGTCTGCGACTGGTCCAGGTCGTCCAGCCCGCGGAACACGCTCACGGTGGCCACGTCCTTGGAGGACGGGCGGTAGGTGAGCTTGGCGTTGAAGTCGTAGAAGTAGAACGACGGGTCCACCGTGGCCTGCTGGAAGCGCCCGAAACCGCCGCGCCCGGGGCCGAACCCCCCGGGGCCCCCGGGCCCTCCGGCTCCGCCGGGCTGCGTGGTGGTCGATCCCGCCCGCGCGAAGTCGAACAGGCGGTTGTACAGCCCGCTCTTGATCACGTCGGTGTACGAGCGGCGCCCTGACACCAGCAGGCTCCCGCGCCCCAGCGGCACCTCCACCACGCCGCGCGCGCTCAGCAGGCTGGCGCCGCCGCTGGCGCGGAACTGCCGCTCGTCCCCCGCCTTGCCGGTGAGGTCGATCACGCTGGACACGCGCCCGCCGTAGCGCGCCGGATACCCGCCGGCGTACAGCTGGATGTCCTTGAGCGCGTCGGTGTTGAACGCGCTGAACAGCCCGAAGAAGTGGTCCACGTAGTACACGTTGATGCCGTCCAGCAGCACCAGGTTCTGGTCGGGCTTCCCGCCGCGCACCGACAGGCTGGCGCTCCCGTTCCCCGCCCCCGCCACGCTGGGGAGCATCTGAAGTGCGCGAAACACGTCGGCCTCCCCCACCGACGGCATCGCCTCCACCTGCGCCGTGGAGATGGCCTGCACGCTGATGTCCCGGCCGATCGCCACCACGGTGGGGTTCTCGTCGGTGGCGCCGGTGGCCCGCACCCCCGACAGCCGCACCACGGCCTTGGCCATCCGCACTTCGAGGGGGCGCAGCGCCGAGTCGGCGCGCACCGGCAGCGTCACGGTGCGGTAGCCGATGTACTGCACCCGCAGCTGTTGCGCGGTGGCCGGCACCCCCAGCAGCGTGAAGCGGCCGTCGGCGTTGGTGAT